>JAULVS010000163.1:0-8844 GCA_032110905.1 Chitinophagaceae bacterium
CATCCAGTTTGTATTCAAGGCTGCTCTTGCATTTTTAACCGGCACCAGACGATAAGCAAGACCGTCTTGTCTGAGGTATTCATCAAAACCAATTTGCTGTGGCTGCGTGAAATAAATCGGTCTGTTCCATTTTGAAGCTGCAATGATATTCAAGATGGCTGCATCATTTTTAAACAGATAGCTTTTAGCAAGCGTGAACCTTAATTCATCAACAACATCATCATTGGGATTCACCACACCGTTTTTGATTAATTGCGCTTTATCTACAGATATTTTTACCTGTTTTGACTGAATGTAATTAATGCCCTCACCACCCCTGGAGGTTAAAATATCCTTAGGCTGATCACTTCCTGCGCGATTTTTTAATTCATCATAAAGATCATACCATAAAGTGTCGGCAGTACCCATGGGATCAACATAGATGACATTTCTTTTATCTCCCTGTATTTGTTCTTCACTCCAGATCACATCAATCGGCGCGCTTTCATTCACTTTGTAGCGCAACTGGTTGATGTACCAGTCGGTACCAAGCAAGCTTGTATTGATCACCCTTACATCTGGACGAATCCCTTTCACTTCCTGTGCATACCACAGAGGATAAGTGTCATTGTCGCCCACTGTAAACAGGATCGCATTGGGAGCACAACTTTCAAGGTAATTTGTTGCGAGATCTGGTGCAATCGACTTCTGACTTCTGTCGTGATCGTCCCATTCCTGGGATGCCATCAGCAACGGTACAGCTGCGAAACATAATCCATAACTAAAATATGCTGCTAATTTTCCTTCAATAAATTTCCCCAACCATTCTCTGATCTGGAAATAACCCAAACCAATCCAGATTGCAAAAGCATAAAAACTTCCAACATAGGCGTAATCGCGCTCACGTGGTTGTGGACCAGCCTGATTCAGGTAGAGTACAATGGCAAGTCCGGTGAAGAAAAACAGCAATGATGTAACAATCCAGTCTTTGCGATGCTTGTAATACTGAAATGCAAAACCAAGTGCGCCAAGAATAAGCGGAAGAAAGTAAAGTTTATTGTTGGCCTTGTTGGTTTTCAGACTTTCCGGCATCAATTCCTGTTTACCTAAACGCATATTATCGAGGAAGCTGACACCACTGATCCAGTTGCCGTTTCTTCTTTCACCCACACCCTGCAAATCATTTTGTTTTCCTGCGAAATTCCACATGAAATAACGCCAGTACATGATATTGATCTGATAGCCAAAGAAGAACTTGAGATTATCTCCCATCGTTGGATCACGTTCAAATTTCACCTCACCTGTTTCACGATCCTGATATTTTTCAATACCTAAAAACTGTGCATAGTAGTCGGCATGTCCCTGGTCATTACTAGCATCCCAAACACGCGGGAACACCATGGTTTTTGCTGGATCATACACAGGCTTCGATTTCCTGCCCGTTTCTTCATATTTGTTTCCAACACGCTGATAAGAAGGACCGTTATCGGCATACTCCTGTGGCTCAGCAGTAAATATTTGTCCTTTTGCCAATGGGATATCACCGTACTGCTCACGACCGAGATAGCTTACAAGCGCAATCGGATTGTTTACATCATTCATGTCAATACCCGGATTTGCGTTGGCACGAATCATAGTGGTGATGTAGGTGGAATAACCAACCAGCATAAATGCGAAACTCCACAATCCCAGGCGAAGGAATCGGTTATGATGTTGATGTGCCCAATGCAAGCCGCGCCATATCAAAACTGCCAAAAGCACAAAGAAGAAAATGAACCCTGAGAAAAAAGGAAGTCCAAAAGAGTTCACAAATAACTTATCAAACCATCCGGCCAGACCGATGCTCCACTGAATGACTGCAACCTGTACGATACCGGTAATTACGCAGCCAATAAGAAATGCAATGATGCTGCCTTTTACCGTAGGCTGATAACGACGGAAATAATACACCATCACGATAGCAGGTATAGTAAGAAGGTTCAGAAGGTGAACCCCGATACTAAGTCCCATCATAAAGAAAATAAGGATGATCCATCTCTCTGCTTTTGTTCTTTTCACATCATCGTTACCTGCTTTTGCATCTTCATGCTCCCAACGAAGGATGGCCCAGAATACAACAGCAGTAAAGAAAGAAGAGAGTGCATATACTTCACCTTCCACTGCACTGAACCAGAAAGAATCACTGAAAGTATAAGCAAGGGCGCCGATTATACCGGCCGACATAATATTAAACACTGAACCGGCAGGCAATTCGCCCGTAGCATCCTGAGACAATCGACGTCCAAAATGGGTAATTGTCCAGAAAAGAAACATAATGGTAAATCCACTGGAGAGAGCAGAAAGCAAGTTAACCCCAATCGCCGCATCCTGAGGAGTAAACAGTGTGAAAAGGCGACCTAATAAAATAAACAGGGGCGCTCCGGGAGGATGCGGAATACCCAGTTTAAAGGCACAGGAAACAAACTCTCCGCAATCCCACAAACTTCCTGTGCGCTCCATTGTTAATACATAAACGGAACACGCAACCAGTCCAACGACCCAGCCGATCAAATTATTTACTTTCTGAAAATTCATGATGGTTCATTTTTATTGAAACGTTGACAAAAATAACAAACCGAAGGCAAGTATGTGCTTTTCCGGTGAACTATTAGAGAAACAGGATTACTCGAAAAAAACCTTCACCGAATGATAAAATAACCTTGCCTGCGAATATTGACTTTTATTCTTTTCATCATAGGTCTGCATGCCGAATAAACCTGCAGCATTTCCTTTGTTCACAGCAATTTCCAGGTAACCTGCCGTATTAAACAAAGCAAGCTTCTCTCCTTCCGGCACATCCGCGTAAGAATCTGATATTTTTTCAATGATCTCATCCCTGCGAAAAACAATTTTAAAAGGGCGTCCTTGTCTGTGCAATTCAAATTCTTCCCTAGAGATATTCACCACTACATTTTCAAACTGATCCACATACAAAATCTGCCCCTCAATAGAATCGCCATAAACCTGCAACTGAAGCGATTTCCGCTCTTTGATGATAACTGAATGATCACCTATATCTGACAAAGATGCTCCTCCTGCTACCTTTCCAAATGCTTCTGCAAGCACGGCAACACATTCTGGCAGACTCTTGTTATTGGTTCCCTTGAGCGAAATAGCAGCAACCTGATCGGGATTTTCTCCCAGTATCATCGGTGTCAATCCATTGTCTGCAATACCAATGTACTGTCCGCTATGTTTTACGATCAATAAATGATCAGGTGTATGGTGAAAAAAGTTGGCAAGTACAAGATGAAAAGTGTCTGCCGGATAAAAACGCAAGATTGTCTTTATAACATAAGCCGTCTGCGCATCATTAAAAGGAATCAGACGATGAGTGATATCCACCTGTTGAAATGTCGGGAGATATTTATACAATGCTCCTTTGACTGCTCCGAGGAGATAATCCTGGTCTCCGAGGTCTGAAGTGAGTGTCAGTAAGGCCATGTGTAAATGTAATACTTAAACCTTGAACGATTTGATCTGTGATTAACGGATCAATTTACCATTGCGGAAGAAATAGTTATGAGTCAATTTATCCGCCCATCCGGGAAATAATTTATTGATCCAAACAGTTCGTTTACCCGTGAAAGTTAGTACGAGGGTTCTTTTCTTTTTTTCTACGGCATCAAGTATATGCTTTGCACAAATTTCTGCTGTCATCAACTTTCCCTCATCGAGCGGAGATTCTTTTTGCGGAAGGGCATCTTTGTTTAATGCACTGTTTCTGATATTCGAAGCGGTGAAACCCGGACAAACCCACATCACGTGAACACCAGTATGGAGCACTTCTGTGCGTAAGGCTTCAAGCCAACCCTGAACCGCAAACTTTGACGCTGAATAACCACTCCTTCCCGGTAAGCCTCGGTAGCCGGCAATCGACGATACTCCCACAACCACGCCCTTTTGTTTTGTCAGAGATGGCAGTGCATATTTTGTACAGTAAACGGTTCCCCAGAAATTGATATCCATCACCTGCTTGAGGGTTTTGGTATCCGTTTCACTTACAAGGGCACGCATTGAGATTCCTGCATTGTTTACTAACAGATCTATTTCCCCAAAAACTTGAATTGTTTCTTCTATTAGCTTTTTGCAGTCATCTTCCACACTTACATCTGCTTGTATCACATGAAGCGGATAATCGTGGTAATTATTTTGAAGCAATTGAAACTTTTCCGTATTTCTGCCACAGGTTACTACTTTGGTTCCGGCATTAAGTAGCAGCTCTACAATTGCTTTGCCAATACCATCACTTCCTCCTGTTACGATTGCAACCTTGTGTTTGAAAGATTCCATGTTTATTGCTTGCGATGCAAAATTAAGCGCCGATCCGTAATACTTCTTTTTAAATATTTATTGAATAAAAAATAATAGGTGAATAAGTTTTTGATGAAAACTTTGGGTCGAATTGAATTTGCCGTATTTTTGCACTCCGAAAAACGGAGATGATTCCGTAGCTCAGTTGGTAGAGCACGACACTTTTAATGTTGGGGTCCTGGGTTCGAGTCCCAGCGGGATCACAAAAAACGGCGCAAAAGCGCCGTTTTTTTATTTGTTTGAATATGTTGAAAATCGAGGAATCGTTCATCGCACAACCGGGGGCACCTTAGGCTACTCCGGTACAAATCATTTAAGTGGAATCGCATAGCTGATGAAAGAGAAATCTCAGGGCTCTCTTTTCTACGGACTGGAAATTGCTATAAAACCGCTAACCGCCAACCGCCAACTGCCAACCGATAACCGATAACTGATAACTACTTCACCTCCACTTCCAGTACGGATTCGTCTTCGAAAAACGCTTCAAGCTGATCGCCCACTACGCATTCTCCAACGCCTTTGGGTGTGCCGGTAAAAACAAGGTCACCGATGTTAAGAGAGAAATATTGAGAGATATTTGAGAGAATCTGATTGAAAGTAAAAATCATCTGGCTGCTATTGCCCTGCTGCACCATCTGCTTATTGTTATAAAAACAAAAGTTTACATCATCTGCGTTGAAACCTGGCTTCAGATCAATGAATTTTCCAACAGCTGCTGAATTATCCCAGGCCTTACATTTTTCCCAGGGTAACCCTTTTGATTGTAAATCTCTTTGCAAGTCGCGTGCAGTAAAATCTATTCCAACTGTAACTGCATTGTAATATTTGGAGGCATGCTTTTCCTGAATATATTTTCCATTCTTACAAATACGTAACACCAACTCAGCTTCATAATGCAGCTCATTGGTAAACTCAGGATAATAAAACGGCATATGCGGCTGAAGCAATGCACTCTTTGGCTTAACAAAGATGATTGGCTCATCCGGAACATCATTACCCAGTTCATGGGCATGTTCAACATAATTCCTGCCTACACAGAAGATTTTCATTCGGTTTTAATTAGATTCACATTTTATTAGTAGGATGTTTGCTTGTTATTCCTGAATCCTACTAAACTAATAGATCAAACGCGAAGATAATGGGTAAAAGCTGAATTTTAAAGTGATATTTCAGTTATGTTAATCTGGTTCATTGCCCGTGAAACTCCCTGAAATACAAAGGCTTCGACAGCCTCTGCGGCAAATTTGATCTTTTTTTGCACCAAAGGCTCTTCTTCATTCGTCCATTTCCCCAATACAAAATCAACCTGTTTCCCTTTGGGATAATTATTTCCGATTCCGAAACGCAAACGCGCGTATTGACCGGTTTGTAATACTTCTTCTATATGTTTCAGGCCATTATGACCGCCACTGCTCCCCGATGACCTCATACGTAATCGGGATAAGGGTAAGGAAAGCTCATCCACAATCACCAGCATATTTTCTATCGAAATTTTCTCCTTATCAAGCCAATACCTCACTGCATTGCCGCTTAAATTCATATAAGTGTTGGGTTTAATGCAGACCAAGACCCTTCCCTTCACTTTGATTTCCGCAACATCAGCATAACGGTCAGCTTTAAATTTTCCACTATGCTTCAATACTAATTCGTCTACAACATCAAAACCGATATTGTGTCTTGTATGTGCATATTCAGCACCGATGTTTCCAAGTCCGACGATAAGGTATTTCAAAGTTGTTGGTTGTTGGTTGTTGGTTGTTAGTTATTGGTTGTTAGTTATTCATTCAGACAATGTAAAGTTATGATGATCTTATTTATTTCTGCGAAACGAAACTCCTTGAAAAAACCAACAACATAAAACAAACAACCAACAACTAAAAACCCCCTATAAAGGGGGCTTTTAAATATTGATTTAATCTATTTATTTCTTTCCGTCTTTCGCTTCTTCTTGTTTGAGCTGACGAGTCATCACCACAGATGCAATAGGAATACGAGGAGAGTTTATGATTTCATAATTCTCTGCCTTCACATCTTCAACGCGGATGTTGCCGTTCAACTGAAGTGGCGTAAGATCAACTTCAATCGCTTCTTTGAGATAACGAGGTAAAGATTTGATCTTTAGTGATTTTATTTTCAATATCAACTTACCACCGTCTTTCACACCTACTGCTGTACCTGTAAAACGAAGAGGAATTGTAGCAATCACCTTCTTGTCTTCTACAAGCTCAAGAAGATCAACGTGTATTAAATAGTCGGTAACCTTGTCGAACTGCAAATCTTTCAGAATGCATTTGTAAGATTGTCCGTTTACTTTGACATCTGCATACTGGAAATCCTGTGTGTAAACTAGATGCTTGAATGCACTTACAGGAGCATAGAAATTAATTTCTTGCGAGCCGCCGTAAATTACACCAGGCACCATACCCTGAGAGCGAAGTTGACGGGCGGCTTTCTTCCCGTTTTCGGTCCTCAGCTGACCCTCAATTGTAATTGTGTTCATAATTGTTGTGTTTTAAATCCTTATTTCGTTCTGCGCTGCGAATGCATAAACAGACTCGTAATACTTTTATTTTCGTAAGCATTTCTGATGGCAACTGCAAAGAGATCTGCCACACTCAATACTTTAATCTTCTTGCTCTCTTGTTTCAGCGGGATGGTGTCGCAAACTACAAGCTCTTCCAATACGCTGTTTTCAATGTTTTCATAAGCCTTTCCACTCAACACAGGATGCGTAATCATCGCCCTTACACTCCTCGCACCTTTTTCTTTTAGAAGGGCTGCCGATTTAGCGAGTGTACCTCCTGTATCACAGATATCGTCAATCAATACGATATCCCTGTCTTTCACATCCCCGATCACCACCATACTTGCAATCTCATTGGCACGTTTCCGGTGCTTGTCGCAAATCACCATATCCACTTCATAATAACTGGCTATTTCGCGAATCCGGTTGGCACTTCCTACGTCGGGGGCCGCAAAGGTAAGGTTTTCCAGCTTTAAACTATTAATGTAAGGAATGAAAACTGAGGATGACTCCAGATGATCTACCGGAATGTCGAAATATCCCTGAATCTGCGGCGCATGCAAATCCATCGTGATAATTCGGTCTGCACCTGCAGCTACTAGCATATTAGCAACCAGTTTGGATCCGATTGCCACACGAGGTTTGTCTTTACGATCCTGGCGCGCAAAACCATAGTAAGGTATTACAGCAACAACTTTATAAGCAGATGCCCGCTTGGCAGCATCAATCATCAGGAGAAGCTCCATAAGATTGTCGGTAGGAGAAAAAGTACTCTGGATCAGAAAGACCATATCCCCCCGAATACTTTCCTGAAAAATGGGCTGAAATTCTCCGTCACTAAATTGCTGAGTAGTGTTTTTGCCTAGTTGGATTCCGAATTTACCTGCAATTTTTTCAGCCAGGTACCTTGAACCGGTTCCTGAAAAAAGCTTAGGCTGAGGGTTCATCATGATCTGTTATTTGGAAATTTGCGCGAAGATAACAAGAATGGTTATTAGTTGTTGGTTATTGGTTATTGGTTGTCTATAACTAAAAACATACAACTAATAACTAATAACCAGTTTTCCCGGCACCCCCACCACCTTTGCACCATCAGGCACATCGCGAATGATGACTGAACCGGCACCGATTGTGCACCATTTTCCGATTCGGACACCCGGTATCACAGTTGCGCCTGCACCGATATGCGTCCCCTCTCCTACATGCACATTGCCCGTGAGAATTGCGCCGGGCGATATATGAACGAAGTTTTCCAGCACACATTCATGATCAACAGAAGCATTGGTATTGATGATCACATGCTCACCGATGACTGAACTGCTGTTGATGCTTACACCGGCCATAGTCACGGAGCCTTTGCCAATTGATAATCGCTTTGAAAGATTTGCTGAAGGATGAATGGCAATGCCGTAATCCAATTCATTTGACAAAGCAATCATTTTTCTTGTATTATTATTTCCGATGGATAAAATCCATTGATATGAAGCAGGATCCAATTGATCCAACAAATGATATACCTGATAACCGATCAACTCTTTTTTCTCCTTGTCTTCATCAAAAAAAGCAGAGACAACTGCTCCGCTTTCTTCAATGATTTCAGCAATGACGCGACCATGACCACTGGCGCCGAACAATATAAACGGTTTATTTTTTTTCATCATTATAATGATTGCCTTTAAAAACCGGCATGGTGGCATGACCGGTGTGACTTATCTCTTGCGAACCTAAGACTTTACGTACAGTTTTAAACAAAATTCGGATATCCAGCCAAAGACTCACATGTTCCGTATACCAAACATCAAGTTCGAATTTCTGATCCCAGGCAATGGCATTTCTTCCGTTCACCTGTGCCCAACCGGTGATGCCCGGTCGCACATTGTGTCTTCTTTTCTGCCGCTCGTTATAGCGTGTAAGGTACTCCGTTAGTAATGGTCGCGGACCAACCATACTCATCTCACCTTTGAGAATATTAATGAGCTGAGGCAATT
>JAULVS010000164.1:0-327 GCA_032110905.1 Chitinophagaceae bacterium
CTGCGAAGCAGTCGGACTTCGCCGCTAACCGTTATCACCTAAATAACGCCACCAAACCCAGCACGAGGCCGAGGGTGGAGAAACCTGTTGTAACAAGATTGCGGAGAGGGCTATTCACGGCAAGGAATGTGTTGAACTTATTTGGCTCCATATAGATCACATCATTATTGCGTAGGTAATAATAAGGCGATTTGAAAATATCCTTGCTGTTGATATTGATAAGACCGAATTCCCGCTCATCTCCCTTTTCGCGGATGATCCATACACGCTCACGGGCGGCGGTTGGATCATTGAAAGCGCCGCTTAGCGCAATGGCTTCTACCAACG
>JAULVS010000164.1:337-18428 GCA_032110905.1 Chitinophagaceae bacterium
CCCATACCCATACCCATTCCCATACCCATACCCATACCCATACCCATTCCTCCAGAAGATATGAAAAGAACCCTTCCGCTGAGGGTACAGTATACTTTAACTCCTTTATACAACTCAGATAATCTCTCTTTTACCATATCTGCTATTTCAGTAGGCAACTTACCTGAAACATTGAATTTTCCCAGCTTAACAATTTCAATATTCCCATCTTTATCTACCAAATAGCCAAACCCACCGCCAGCCTGTCCACCAATTGCTCCTCCTGAAGTAGCAGTTACTCCGGCATTATAAATTGCAGCATCAGGATGATCCATCACAATTGTAATTGCGATTCGATCACCATGATAAACCCGCTTTGCCATTTCCTGGGCAATGAGATCTACGGTATCCTTGCCTGATTTTAATCCATTAAAGTAAATGCCTTTGCGGGCGGGCAAACAGGAAGAAAACGCGATGATTACAGCCAGGGTAAGCGGTAAAACAGCTTCTTTAAAACTGGAAGAAAGAGAACGCATAAGCGGGTTTGTTGGAAACAGCCGGCAAGTTAAGCTTTTCTACGAGCAGGCGGGCCAGTTCCAGCGAATGGGTGTTTGTAGGGAGAAAGAAAACGGAACGACTGTCGGCTTTTTGTTTCCAGCGTTCATCGTCTGTGAATATAAAAACAAAGCGATCGGCATACGGATTCCATTTTGCTATACTATGATTCATCACCTCATCGTAAGGAGGATCAATGAGCACAAGGGTGTTTGACTTTTGCAAAACAACCGACCAGGATTTACCCGGCTGTACAGATTGAACCGGTATTCCCAAAACTATCAATTCGGAACCAATTTGTTGTTGCAACCCTTCGTTAACGGAGACAAGCAATACTTTCCGTGCAGCACCTGAACGCATCATAAAACATTCAATTTAGGAGTTAGTGGTGTACTCAACGGCTTCGCCGATGTCTGTCACAGACAATCAGTAGCAAATAGAATTAAATGGGGTTGGTGTTGCTCAGGTATGAAGGTGTTGGTCAATGAGGTTATGTGGTTAGACTACAATTTTACCACATTTATGATGATTTTTCAAATATTTCGTTAAAAAAATTATTTGTTGACAATTTGATAATAGATTGATAAACAGGGAAGAAAAAGTCGAAAAGTCGAAAAGACCGGGAGACCGCAATACCTTGAATCCATTATTGTTATCTGAATCAGGATTTGCTCGCTGATTGTCTATTTGCCCTGACGTCATCTTGAGGCAACTGCCGAAAGATCTCAATACCAATTCTGAATCAGGATTTGCTCGCTGATTGTCTGTTTGTCCTGCCGTCATCCTGCCTGTCCCGTAGCCAAGCGTAAACGGGGAGCGTTAGCGAATAAGTCCCGAGCATCGGGAGGATCTTTTCATTATACAAGAATTCTTTTTATAAGTTAACGACAATTTGGAGATGTTTCGCTGACGCTCAACATGACGTACTTGTTTATTCGTCATCCTGCCTGTCCCGTAGCGAAGTGTAGACGGGGAGCGTTAGCGAAGGATCTCTAAACTGGTGATTATCTATCTAAAGATTTCCCAGATGCAGCGGTCGGGATCGATGTTTAGCTACCGCTCAACATGACGATTTGCGAGATTGTATGAATATTAAGTTGTTATGGGCAGTTAAAACCATAAGCTATTTAAATCTTCACAAAAGATGCACCAAGGTTCGTGTCCGCACGAACCTTACAACTGCATTTAACTTATTTTCTTCTTTCTTTGCGCCAAACCTCCCCTACAACATCTTCACGAATCGATAAACATAACTTCTTTTACCATCCGCACTAAGCAATCGAATTGTGTACATACCAGGCTGAAGATGAGATACAGATATGCGTTGACCGCTGGAAATATTCAGATGGCTACTTAGCTGCAACCCTGTAGATGAATAAATGCGGGCATTCAGTTGCACATCCTCGCGAAGCATCCAGAACAGATCGAGATAATCGCGAACGGGATTGGGTTGCAGTCGCACATACTCCCCTCCTCCGCTGATGTAATTCACCGACTCCGACATGGGGCTCAAACAGCCGTTTTCACCTTTCACCTGTACGGTGTATGTTCCCGGTTCAGTGGGACGGAACACCCGTTGTGTTACCGCATTAAGAGCGATACCCGAACTGTACCATTGATTACCGGTGGCTGCACTGGAAATCAATTCAAATCCGTTGACAGAGATAACAGGCTTTGGTGGCGCAGGCAGTAAACTAGCAGTAATGGCTGTACGATTGAGCGATTCGCAGCCATTGATGGTTTGGCTCGCATAGTAAACCGCATTGTTCTCCAATAATGTAGTGGATGAAACGGGCACACCGCCAAAAGGAGCAGTGTACCACCGAATATTGCTTCCCAGCAATACCAGATCACTAATTTGTGCAGAACCGCAGAATGATTGCAATTGATTGCCGAATGGTGGCGCTGCATTCTGATAGATAAGCACACGAACAGCCAAACGTTCTGCACTCTCGCAACCATTCTTTGTTTGGGAGGCATAATAAACCTGGTTATTTGCTATAAGCTCCTCAGGATCTATGGCAGAGCCACCAGTTGGCGCATTATACCATTTAAGTAATTCTCCATCTGCAGATAGATTTTTGAGTTTCGCCTGCTGACAAAATGTTTGCAAAGAAGAACCTGAAGGAGCAGGCGTAATCTGAATCTTTACTTTCACTTCGAGCCCTCTATCGCTTCTACAACCATCAATCGACTGAGACGCATAAACAGTTTGCTGATCACTAAGTTGCTGGTTTGATGTAAGTGGAGACCCGCCAATCTGTGTTGAGTACCATTCAATATCGGCACCAACGGCTTGCAGTTCAACAACACTAGCAGAGAAACAAAATTGCTGCAGTGAATTCCCTTGCGGAGCAGGTGTATTTTTAATTGTAACGGCCACGGATAAACGATTTTCACTTTCGCATCCATTATTTGTTTGGGAAACATAATAGATACTACCATCCTTTAATGCAGTACTTGCCGACAAAGGATTTCCTGCTGTTGATGCATCATACCAACTAAGTACTGAACCATTCGCCACAAGATCACTCACCAATGCTGACTTACAAAATACTTGAGCAGCAGTTCCATCAGGTGCTGCAGGTCGCGGTTTTACGTTGACACTAATTTCTTCAGATACTGAACTGCAACCTGTTAGTTTATTCGTGACCGTTACCTTGTATGTACCCGACTGGCTTGTGCGATATGAAGAATCCGTTGCTGTAGCAATCACTTCACCATCCTTTTGCCATGCATAATTAAAATCTTTTCCGCTATTCGCTTTTAACTGAACAGATTCCCCCTCACAAATGTCTGCAGATCCATTTACTGTTAAAATTGCAGGCGTTTTAAGTACACGGACTGTTTTTGTAAGAGAATCCACACAAGCACCTTGCCTGGCAATGAGTTTCACTTCAAATAGTCCTTCCTGATTATAACTATGCAGAAAATTTTTAGAACCTGCGGTAGTACCATCTCCAAATATCCACTCGTATGTAAGTGCACTTGCAACTGATTTGGTTGTATTGGTAAAGGTGAATGAATTACCGTTCAGACAAAGAGCCGTATCGCTCATTTGAAAATCTGCTTTCACTGCGCAGGGTAGCTGGTATTTCCAAAGATCGTTGTAATAAAGTTGAGTATTCGTGTTATTAAATCTTCCTAAACCACCTGAAAAATACAATGCACCATCAGATCCATACCATGCGGTGTTACCATTGCGAGCTAGTGGTTGATTGCTGAAAGAAGCCTTATTCTTTTCTCCATACTGATAGGAAGGGAAAGTAGCATTTGATCCTTCAACCCAGGTCCAGTGATTAATCAGTGGATCATATTTCCAAAGATCTTGCAAAAAATCAGCACCTGTTGTTGTGCCTAAGCCATTTCCTCCAAGAAGCCAAAGGTTTCCAAGTCCGTCTGTCCATACTGAAGAAGCGGCACGACCACCGGGATTATTGCTGTTAGCTGCAACTCCTTTTGCACTAGCAACAGATAAATTATTTCGGGATGAATTTCCCTTGAGCCAAATCCATTGATTATTCACCAAATTATACTTCCACAAATCATTTAGAAGTCCTTGTGTTCCTAATTCATCAATCCCATCACCGCCAAAGAGATATAAATTTCCATCAGTATCAATTGAACCACCGGCATACTGACGACCACCGGGTTCAGCCGAACCCGCCACACCCTGCGTACCATAGAAAGGCGGTGCGTTTCTTGTACCAGAACCACCCATCCATGACCACTGTGTTGTTGAAGGCGTAAATCGCCAGAGATCATTCATTAATCCGAAATCGTTTGTCAGTGATATTCCTCTTCCGCCAAACAACCATAGATTTCCATCCTGATCAACGCCATATACAGTACCTTCTTTTGCGGAAGGTGTATTTGCGACTGCACCAACACCTCTGCTACCATAAACCCCCTGTGCATTACCGCCATTTGAACCCCTAAACCAGGTCCACCGATCGGTAAGCGGATTGTATTGCCAAAGATCATTAAACAAAGCAGAACCTTGTGTTCCGCCAAAAATCCAAATATTTCCACTTGTATCTACCCAACCTGCCGATCCGTAGCGACCGCCAGGTATGTTATTGGGAGATGCTACCCCTCGTGTTCCATATACACCATTTTGATTCACCCGACTGCTTCCGGCGATCCAGGTCCATTCTTTGGTTGATGGATTGTATTTCCAAAGATCATTGAGATTACCGGCAGATAGGGAATCTGCAAAACCTTGTCCGCCAAACATCCAGAAATGACCATCCTTATCTTTCCAAGTGGCTGCCAGGCGACGGGCTCCGGGTTGATTATTAACAGAAGCCACACCTCTAACTCCGTATTGAGGTGCGGCAATGAATCGAGATGAGCCATCCTGCCAAGTCCAGTTATTATTGTTTAAATCAAAGTCCCACAATTCATTGGAGAACAGATTTACTCTTCTGTTATTGAGGGATGTTCCGCCAAAAATCAAGATTTTATGTTCGTCAGTTTTCCAGGCAATTGCTCCGGATGTTCCGCCCGGCAGATTAGTTGCATTGGGCACCTGTTTTGTTCCATGTAACGCAGCAGGACTACCTGCCGAACTCCCTGCCTTCCATGTCCACAAAGACGTTGCAGGGTCATATACCCATACATCACTAAAAGCAGCATTACTTGAACCGCCAAAAAGATAGAATCTACCTACATTGTCTGTCCAGCCAACACCTCCCAATCTCGCTCCGGGTGTATTTGCAGCAGCTGCATTTCCTTTCACCCCATATATTCCGCCCTGATTCACCCTCTTACTGCCACTAAACCATGTCCACTCATTGGTAGCAATATCATATTTCCAAAGGTCATTCAGGAAACCGGTACTTCTTGCAGAGTCAATGCCCTGCCCACCGAACAACCACAAAAATCCTTCATTATCCGAAAATGAAACAGCATCGTTTCTTGCTCCCGGAACATTTGAAAATGCTGATATACCTTTTGATCCATAATTTCCTTGTTGGTTTGCACATGTACATCCTTTTACAAAAGACCAACTATTGGAAGAAGGATTATAATTCCAGAGATCATTGATTCTTCCATTCGGTGTTAATCCACCCATCATCCACAATTTGTTATCACTTGTTGCCCAACTAACAGCACCTTCTCTGCTGGCAGGGTTTCCGGAAGATAATCCTGCGTTTATTGTTGTGCTTCCCCTCACATAAATCCACTGCGAATTAACAATATTAAAACGCCATAAGTCGTTCAAGTATCCAGTACTTGTATTGGAGGCATATCCATTCCCGCTAAACAACCAAAGATTGCCGGTTGCATCTATCCATCCGATTGCACCCTGACGGGCACCTGGTTTTACCTCACCGCTGTAAACACCTATTGTATTTACTGCATTGTCACCACTTACCCAGGTCCATTCTTTTGTGTTGGGATTGTATTTCCATAGATCATTAAGCAGACCGGTATTTCCATTTCCATCATATCCTCTTCCTCCATATAACCAGTAGTTTCCATCGGAATCTGTCCAGTTAACTGCACGTGTACGTGCGCTTGGGTAATTAGAAGGAGATGCAACTCCTTTGGTTCCCCATACCCCAAGTTGATCAGCTAATAATGATGTATTGGAAGAATCCCCTCCGATCCATGTCCACTGATTGGCATCAGACTGCGCATTTGAAATAAATGCAGTGCATAAGAAAAACAAACCGACAAGCCACGATTTACGAACCATATCCCTGATTATTTTGAGAAGCAAATGCTTGCTTCAATAATGATTAATCTAATTACAAATACAGGGGTGCGAACAGGTAACGGATTTTACACGGATAATGGGAGGCGTGTATTTACAGGCAGCAACAGAACCAATCTGGTTGAGAGGTTAAATATATATCAATTTATGATATGATGATCAGGGGGTTGAAAAAAAATGGTTAGCTGTTTTCAGTTGGCGGATGGCTGTTAGCCCTGAGTGGAAGCGAGATTTATCCCGATTCATCGGTAGGATCTTTTGGCGGTTGGCAAATAACTGGCAAATGATAATACCGACGCTGCGATCGGGACCTTCGGCCGATAACTGACAACGTCTTTCACCCATTATTCAACAGGAAATCTCCTTTTTACTGGGAATGGTTTTCTTGAACTATGATTAGAATGATTAATTGATTGAAATGATTGGATGACTCCCGGACTTTTGGTCTCGCGGACTTTCGGTCTTTTTTTTGTCTGAATCATGATTTTCTGGATTTTAGGATTAGCGGAAATAGCTGTCTTGAACCTTGATTGGAATGATTAATTGATTGAAATGATTGAAGAAAAATATCCTGATAGTGTGTTAACCGGTAAGATACAGATACGGATTTCAGTTATCAGTTATCCGTTAACTGTTATCGGTTGCCAACCGACAACTGCCAACCGAGAACCGTTAACCGATTACTCCACCACCACCTTGGTTACATGCACGACTTTCTCCGTATGATCAGTTACACGCACTAAATACAATCCGCCGGCTGTTTCTGAAGGAAGGTTAAAGGTGAAAGCCTGTCCCCTGCCGCTGATTTGTACGTTTGATTGTAAAATCAACTGGCCTGATAAATCCGTCACCTGAACGGTATGCATACCGGTGTTGGCTTGTTTGAAATTCAAACGAAATACTTTTTGTGTTACCGGATTGGGATATACTGCAAGCTGATAAGATTCAGCTGTAAAAATTTCCTGGTTTGATTGATTTGTAGCAGATGGACTGAAACGGCTGAATAAAAAATATCCGCTGGCTAAATCAGAAAAATTCATGTTACCAGGCTGACGGGTAAATGCGGGTCGTGCTTTGAAATCTTGCACATCAACGATGTAACAATTCTGATTGCCATAACTGCATCCTACGAGAAGGTCGCCGCTAGCAGTAGCTGCTGCTGCATTGGATGAAAAGTTTTGTGGTAATCCTGTGATTTGTCCTTTATAAGTCGCAATACGGTTTGTAGTAGAAATTTGATAAATATGATTGCGCAAAGTAATGAGGTATAAACTACCATCGGCTGCCGCCACAAGATCTCCTCCCCATGAACTGCACTGACTATGAACTGTTTGCTGGCCATTTGCGGAAGCGTCTATCAGATTGCCCAGGTCTGTGAGTAGCGGCTTTGATCCTGTTGTAAAGCGGATTAGGTGTTTGCCATCGTTTGTGAGTGCATAGCCAAACCCATCTACACCAATAGTCATACGTGTGATCTGATTTTCAGGCTTTTCCATATCGAGCTGACCAAGCAGGGGCGACTGTATAGAAAAATAAGATGGCGTTCCTTTTGCATCCCACTCTACCCAGCGCAGCTCAGCTTTTTTCATTGGCACAAAAAACAAACGACGGGAATAATTTTCATATGCTGTTGCAGCCACCATGGTTTCGGTTGGCGCATTGTTATTTACCTCTGTAGAATACGGACGACGAGTATATCCGTTGAGTAAAACATTTCCAGATTTTCTGTAATCATAAATCGTTTTCAATGGTTCTTGCTCATTCAGCTGAAGGCTTTGAATGTTGAGCCATTGATTTGTTTGGTCAATAGCGCTAAATGCAAAAAAAGATTCAGATTTCTGTGCTTGTAGTGATAATGCAGCGAGCATAGCTGCGGAGAGCAGAGTTGTCTTCATAATAGCAATTATTTATTGACTGAAATTAAGAAAAAAGAATCATAAAAAAAATGATGAAAATTATTAATTGGTTATTAGTTGATTTTTTAACACCAATAACCTATAACCTCTTCATCGCCTCCTTCACCGAACCGTGTTCCAGGAGCAATTTTTTGGCGGCTTCATAATCAGTAAGACCTGCCTGCTTCATCAGCATCTGCACCCCACGGTCGATCAGTTTATCATTGGTAAGTTGCATATTCACCATACGGTTGTCTTCTACCCTTCCTAGCTGTATCATAACACAAGTAGAGATCATATTCAGTACCAGTTTTTGTGCCGTTCCGCTTTTCATCCTGGTGCTGCCGGTTACAAATTCCGGACCTACTACGACTTCAACCGGAAAATCTGATACATTACTGACAGGAGAATGCGGGTTGCAGGCAATACTACCGGTGATGATGCCGTTTTCCATGCATTTCTGTAAAGCACCTATCACAAAAGGCGTTGTGCCGCTAGCGGCAATACCAATGACAACATCCTTTGAAGAAAGGTTATGCTGTTTTAGATCAAGCCAACCTTGCTCAATATCATCTTCTGCGTGTTCAACAGCTGAGGTGATGGCTTTTTCTCCGCCGGCAATGATGCCTACAACCAAACCGTAAGGAACACCATAGGTAGGCGGACATTCACTGGCATCTACAATTCCCAGTCGCCCACTGGTACCGGCTCCAATGTAAAAAAGCCGTCCGCCCATCAGCATTCTGTCAACAATAGCCTGTACAAGAGGTTCTATTTGAGGAATGGCTTTCTCAACTGCAGCGGGAACAGTTTTATCCTCTTCATTAATATGACCTAATAATTCTCGAATCGACATTTGGTCAAGATGCCTGTATACTGATTCAGATTCGGTTATTTTTTGAAAAGAAGACATAGGCAAAGGTAGTTGTTGGTTGTTCGTTATTCGATGTTCGGAAACTAACAAAGAACTTTAAATGTCGTTTCATCATTCAAGTCTTGTAAGATCAAACTTCCGAAACAAATGTATGGGTTTATAAACCCGCCAGTCGGGAAGATCGATCGTTTGTAAATAACGATCCAGTTTTAATTTGCGAAAATCATATTGAGTCTGCTCAGGCATATTCAATACGATCATCCATCCGTTTTCTTCAGATAGGTCTTCCTGCCACTCTTCGTAGTACTCCCTATCGCTGCCATGAAAATTCAATACATTTTCTGCAATAAGGATGTATTTGTAAATACCTTGGGCAATGAAAAGATCAATGACATCCCGCTTGAGGGTCATGATATCATTCTCGATGGCATCGTTCCATTCTCCAATCAATTCTATCACAGCATAACCTTCAGCATAATCTGCAATCAATACTTTTAAATAAAGCGTCTTGCTGCCAAAATCATCCCACTGTGGATGGATATAGTAATTATAAATCGTCTGGGAAAATTCGAACTCAGAATATTCTCTGCCATAAAAAGGAGAACGATCATCCTCTTCACTTGTGTAGATATGACGCCAGTTGTAATATGGTTCGATTTCGTGCATTTCTACTGCAAATATCCGAAGATTTAACAGTGAAACGTACTTAGAATTTTTTCAAATAATCGCGCAATGCTTCAGAAGAAACTTCCATCTGCACCGCCTTTTTTGGAAGGTTTATGATCTCTGCCACAGATTCCGGCAAAGGCACCTGTTGTTCTATCAACGGCTCTACCACATCAAAAAATTTCACAGGATGAGCTGTTTCAAGAAAAATGCCTTTTTCAGCAGAATGGGCATTGAGATAATTTTCTAAAGCCAGAAAACCAACTGCACCGTGTGGATCCATCAGGTAATCATATTCTTTAAATACCCGTAGTAAAGTCGCTTTTGTATCATCATCACTGATACTTACAGAAGAGAAGCATGACTGTAATCTTGGAAACTCCTGCTGCATCAACTCCATGATGCGAACAAAGTTGCTGGGATCTCCCACGTCCATGGCATTGGAGATTGTTGGCACAGCTTTCATTGGTTCATATACTCCGCCTGTTTGCATAAAACCGGGAATGACTGCATTGGCATTGCATGCGGCAATAAAATGATTCACCGGCAAGCCGCTTTCATGTGCCAGTATGCCCGCACATATATTTCCAAAATTGCCACTGGGCACACAAATTACCGGAGGTCTATCTGTATCCTGCCATTGTTTCCATGCGAAGAAATAATAGAACTGCTGCGGCAACCACCTTGCAACATTGATAGAGTTTGCAGATGTTAGAAAGATTTGTTGCTTTAATGTTTCATCAAGAAATGCTTGTTTCACCAGATGCTGACAATCATCAAAACTGCCATTCACTTCAATAGCATGGATATTATTTCCAAGTGTAGTGAGTTGTTTTTCTTGGACATTGCTCACCTTGCCCGATGGATAAAGAATCACTACTTCTACCCCATCTACCTTATAAAAACCATTGGCCACTGCTCCTCCAGTATCTCCACTAGTTGCTACCAGCACTACAACTTTCCCGTTGATTTTATCGGGCTGATGCTTTACAAAATAACCCAGACAACGACTCATAAAACGAGCACCGATATCTTTAAAAGCCAGCGTAGGTCCGTGAAATAATTCAAGAGAAGATATCTTTTCTGTTACAGAGACGAGTGGTATATCGAAGTTGACTGTTTCGGAAACAATCTGATGTAAAGAAGTTTCATCAATATCCTCTCCTACATAGGGACGAATGACACGATACGCAATTTCTTCATTTGAAAAAGACCTGATATCCTTGAAAAATTTCTCAGAGATTTTAGGTATTTCAGAAGGGAAATACAAACCGCGATCAGGCGCCTGCCCTCTTACTGCAGCTTCACTGAAAGAAACCGGTTCACTCTTTTTATTTAAACTGTAATAAAGCATATAATTCAGTCTATCATTCTAAATTTTAATGAAACAACTCACATCAATGTTACACCGGACGGATTGACGGTGGTGACATAGGTTCTATTTTCAATTCCAAGATTGTTAAACGTTTCTTCCATTAAACCGGCAACCGTTGACGCTGTTTCGAGATTACGGCACAACATAAACAAAGATGGTCCGCTGCCTGAGATCCCTCCACCAAGCGCACCTGCCTCAATACTTTTTTGTTTCACTTCATCAAAACCCGGTATTAGTATTCTTCTCACCGGCTCAACCAGCACATCTTCCAGACTTCTGCCAATCAGGTCATAATCTCCTTTCTCCAAACCTGCAACCAAACCGGCAACATTGCCCCATTGGCGAATGGCATCTTTCAACAACACTTCTTTCCGAAGAATCTGACGCGCATCGCTAGTTTTTACTTCAATCTGCGGATGCACCACAGCCACATGTAGAGAAGGCGCATTGAGTTGAATGATGTCTAAAGGATGAATACTCCGGATTAATGTTACTCCTCCCAAAATACAGGGTGTGATATTATCTGCATGCTTCACTCCGCAGGCAAGCTTTTCTCCATACATAGCAAACTGCACGAGGTCATGCACAGAAAACCGATTTCCCAATAAATGATTGGCAGCGACTGCAGCACCTGCCGCGCTGGCAGCACTGGAACCAAGACCGCTTCCGGGCTTGATTTGTTTATTGATTTCTACTTCGAAACCAAACCTATTTTCTGTTTGCTGCATTACTTCCAGAAATACCACTCCTGCTACATTTTTTTCTGCTTTGGTTGGTAAACCATAATCGTCTTTATTGGCAATACGTACAACCGGTTCATCAATTAAACGCACGCGCATGGTATCATAAGGCGCTTCCAGTGCCAAACCGAGTATATCAAATCCGCAAACCAGATTGGCAACTGTTGCCGGACATTTTACCTGAATCCATTCATTCATTGTCAAACTATTTAAACAGCTCTTAAAATATCAGCAAAAACACCACTGGCCGTTACATCGGCGCCGGCACCGGCACCTTTTATTACCATTGGTTGTTCACTGTAACGATCGGTATAAAATAACACAAGATTGTCTTTTCCGTACAAATGATAAAAATCACTTTCTGCCGGAATATGCTGAAGTCCTACAGAAGCAACAACGGACTCTCCTTTACGCTGAAATGATGCAACAAACTTCAGCTTTGCCTGCTTCTCCTGGGCTTCTTTTAAAATGGCCTGAAAATGCACTTCTTCATCCTCCATTGCGCGATAAAAATCATCTACCGAACCATTCATACAACTATCGGGAAGAAATCCGTTGCATACGATATTTTCCATTTCAATGCTTTCACCAGCTTCTCTTGCAAGGATCATGATTTTACGCATCACATCCGTTCCGCTAAGATCCAGCCTTGGATCCGGCTCCGTATAACCCTCCTCCTGCGCCTGCTTCACCACAGAAGCAAAAGAACGGGATCCATTATAGTGATTAAAAACAAAGTTTAATGTACCACTAAGCACAGCTTCCATTCTGTGAATTCGGTCACCGCTCTTCATCAAGTCATTTAAAGTACCAATAACCGGTAGCCCTGCACCTACATTAGTTTCAAACAAGAAAGGCGCATTGAACTCGCGTGATAAATCCTTCAACTTACGGTAACGGTTATACGAAGCTGAAGCTGCGATTTTGTTACAGGCAACAACCGCAACACTTTTTTCAAGCAGCTGATCGTATGCATCAGAAACAACTGCATGCGCTGTTACGTCTGCAAAAACGGAATTAGGCAGATTGCGGGAAATGATCGACTGCACAAATAAATTCAAATCAGCCTGCTCGCCGTTTTGAAGAAGAGACTCCCAGTTATTTAGGTCAACACCTTCTTCATTAATCAGCATTTTACGGCTGTTACAAATACCGGCTACTTTTAATTGTATTCGCAGATTCGATTCTAGATACGCCTGCTGTTTTTGTATTTGTCCGAGTAATCGCTTTCCTACATTCCCTGTTCCTACAACAAACAAGTGTACTTGTTTTTTTACTGTTTCAAAAAACTCTTCGTGCAACACATTCACGGCTTTGCGCACATCGGCAGTAGAAACAACAGCAGAAATATTTCTCTCAGTGGAGCCCTGTGCGATGGCGCGGATATTCACTCCGTTTCTACCAAGTGTGTTAAACATTCTTCCGCTCACACCGGTGTGGCGACGCATATTATCTCCTACTAGTGCAACTATAGACAATTCATTTTCCAATCTCAGCTGATCCAGTTTTCCGATACGCATTTCCAGTTCGAATGCCTGATCAACCGCCTGCTGTGCACGTGCTGAATCTGCTGTATTGATGCCCACGCAAATAGAATGTTCAGATGAACCCTGCGTAATCAAAATAACATTCACCTGTGCTTTGGCAAGCGCATCGAAAAGTCGAGCAGAAAAACCCGGTATACCAATCATGCCGCTACCTTCCAGACTGATTAATGCGAGTCCGCTAATGCTCGAAATACCACGGATGATACTGTCGGGTGTTGATTCCGACTGAATGAGTGTACCCTCATCCTGTGGCGCAAATGTATTTTTAATACGGATGGGGATATTTTTTGCAAGCGCAGGCTGAATGGTGGGCGGATAAATCACTTTTGCACCAAAATGAGAAAGCTCCATCGCTTCCTGATAGGAAATAGAGGGAATAATACGAGCATTGCTTACCCAGCGCGGATCGGCCGTCATCATCCCACTCACGTCTGTCCATATTTCCAGCACCGAAGAATCGATGCATCCCGCATAAATCGCAGCTGTGTAATCAGATCCTCCTCTGCCCAGAGTTGTTGTAACGCCTTTATCATCCGATGCGATAAAGCCGGGAAGCACAGTAATTGCTTTTGTATTACCGGCAACGAAATCATTGACAAGTTTTCCTGTTGTTTCAAAATCAACTGTTGCTTTCCCATAGTCGGAACTGGTTCTGATTAATTCTCTGGAATCTTTCCAGTTTGTATCTAATCCTTCGTGAAGAAGTACCGCATTGAAAATCTGAGAAGAGAGCCATTCGCCATAGCTCATCAGTTTATCTTTCGTGCGAAGAGAGCACTCACTCAACAGAAAAATACCATTGCAGAGATCTTCTATTTCATTGCAGGATTTTTTTACGAGACTCAAAAGGCTGCTTTGGTGATGCACCGGTATCAGTTCTTTTACAGCCTGAAAATGTTTTGTTTCGATTTCACGTAACAGCTCACGATAGGATTCCTCACCGGCCGCAGATTGTTCACTGCATTTGATAAGCAGGTCTGTGATGCCGCTCATGGCACTCACCACAACCATTGCAGGTTTTTGTGTTTGCTGCACGATACCCGCCACTTGTTTCATTGCAGCAGCGCTGCCCATAGATGTGCCGCCAAATTTTAGGATATGCATATTTTGTGAATTTATGCTGATCATTTTGATCAGTCAAAGTAATGTAAAATGTTTTCAGAAAAATCACTCAGAAAGAGGCAGGGGTAATATGACATGTTTAATCCGCAAAGCGGATTGTTGTAGTTGTAATCGTGGATGTGTATGTGATCAACATGCTCATAAAAAAAGCCCGAAATTTTTATTCGGGCACAAGATAATTCAATGCAACAAAACGAGTGTTAGCGGATAACTGTTATCGGTTGGCTGTTAACAGTTAGCAGTTGTTACTGACACCGATAACCGATAACTGATAACTGCCAACGGATAACCGATTACAAATTCCCTCTTGCTTCCTGTTCTCTTTCTATTGCTTCAAACAATGCTTTGAAATTTCCTTTGCCGAAGCTTTTGGCACCTTTACGCTGAATGATTTCAAAGAAAAGAGTTGGTCTGTCTTCTACCGGTTTGGTAAATAGTTGCAACAGATATCCTTCATTATCGCGATCAACAAGAATACCTAACTCTTTTAGCGGCTCAAGGTCTTCATCAATATGTCCTACACGATCCAGCAGATCATTGTAATATGTTGTTGGCACTTGCAGAAACTCTACACCTCTACTTTTTAACTGACGAACGGTTTCAACAATATCATTGGTAGCCAAGGCAACATGCTGTACGCCTTCTCCGTCGTAAAAATCAAGGTATTCTTCTACCTGACTTTTCTTCTTCCCTTCAGCAGGTTCATTGATCGGAAATTTCACATAACCATTACCACTACTCATTACCTTGCTCATCAACGCTGAGTATTCGGTTGAAATATCATTATCATCGAACGTAAGAATATTACTAAAGCCCATCACTTCCTCATAAAATTTCACCCAGGGGTTCATCTGATTCCAACCCACATTGCCCACACAATGGTCAACATACTGCAAACCCGTATCTGGCATTTTAAAATAAGGATTGCTCCAGCTTCTATAGCCGGGAAGGAATACTCCGTTATAATTTTTTCGTTCAACAAATAAATGAACTGTATCCCCATACGTGTGAATACCACTCAACACCACTTCGCCGTCTTTGTCTTGCCGAACTTCCGGTTCCATCCACGACTTCCCTCCTCTTGTAGTAGTTTCCTCCCAGGCAGACCGGGCATCATCTACCCTCAATGCGAGCGTCTTTACCCCATCACCATGTTTATAAATATGGTCTGCTATTTCATTATTACTGCGCAAAGGCGTGGTTAACACAAAAGTGAGTTTATGCTGACGAACCACATAACTTGCACGATCCTTAACACCTGTTTCCGGTCCAGCATAAGCAAGAGGCAGAAAGCCAAAAGCCGTGATATAAAAATGTGCCGCCTGCTTGGCGTTGCCAACATAAAATTCAACGTAATCGGTTCCCTGCAAAGGGAGAAAATCAGCTTGAACAGCATTTGCAGATTGAGTCAATGTATTTGTAGACATAGCAAAACAATTTTGATTAAATAATTAGTGAAGAAAAAAACGCAACGTGCGGGAAAGAACATCAAACGATAGAATCAGCCGCTAGCACCTCCATCAGCAACTCATAGGAAAGTCGCTTGTCAGAAAAAAGTTTATGTGGATAATCCGGCAGCATTCAACAAATTTAATACAGATCTTTTTGAAAAGAAAGACTTATCACCTTCAGTAAATCACTTATTTTAAAATTTCATGCCCGAGTTTATCGCGTTTCGTTTCAAGGTATTTCCGGTTGTGAAGATTGGGAGAAACCATAATCGGAACCTGATCTACAATTTCAAGTCCGTACCCTACGATGCCGGCTCTTTTTTTAGGGTTATTAGAAATGAGGCGGATCTTCTGCACACCTAAATACCGAAGAATCTGCGCTCCCACTCCATAATCACGTGCGTCCATAGGTAAGCCAAGATGCAGGTTTGCTTCAACCGTATCCATACCTTCTTCCTGCAATTTGTATGCTTTCAGCTTATTCAACAAACCAATACCCCTGCCTTCCTGATTCATATATAATACAACTCCCCTACCTTCCTCTTCCACCATTTGCATAGCCTGGTGAAGCTGTTCGCCGCAATCACATCTCAAAGAAGTGAGGATGTCACCGGTGAAGCAGCTGGAATGGACCCGAGTAAGAACAGGCTCATCTTTCGACCAGCTGCCTTTGATTAATGCCATGTGTTCGCGATCGGTCTCCTTCTCCCTGAAAGCAATAAGTTGAAAATGACCATACCTGGTTGGCATATCTACCCGCACCACTTCTTCTATCAGCGAATCGGTTTTGAGTCGGTATTCTATGAGGTCGCTAATAGAAATTATTTTCAAGTCGAATTTTGCAGCCAGTTCTTCAAGTTGCGGCAAACGAGCCATCGTACCGTCTTCATTCATAATTTCAACAAGAACGCCAGCCGACTCCATTCCCGCCAGTCTGGCCAGATCTACAGTTGCTTCTGTATGTCCCGACCTTCTGAGTACACCACCGGCTTTGGCCCGAAGCGGGAAAATATGACCAGGCCGGCCAAGATCTTCTGGTTTTGTATCAGGATGAATGAGTGCTTTGATGGTTTTCGAACGATCCTGAGCTGAAATTCCGGTTGTGGTACCCTGTCCAATCAGGTCAACTGAAACGGTAAAAGCGGTTTCATGAAGGGATGTATTAGTAGATACCATTGGCTCAAGGCCGAGTTCTTTGCAACGCTCATCGGTAAGTGCCGCACAGATGAGACCTCTTCCATTTGTAGCCATGAAATTGATGGCTTCCGGTGTGGCATGACGAGCCGCCATAATCAGGTCTCCTTCGTTTTCACGGTCCTCATCATCCACCACGATGATCATTTTCCCGTTTCGGAGGTCCTCAAGCGCAGATTCTATGGAATGGAGCATGTTGGAAGCAATTTGAGGGCAAAGGTACTTAAAAGCCGTTCGCCCTGAAGATAAAACGAGGTGGATAAAATTAAAATTTGTTAATATTTCTTTGTCTGAAAACCGCCGCTTTGTTGCATCTTTGTCGTGCAAAATCAAAATTTATGCTTAAACTGAGAAAAGTCTTCTTCACAGCCTTGGCTGTATGTCTGGGTATGATTGTGAATGCACAGGTAACAACCAGTAGCATTTCAGGTTCGGTGAAAGATCAAACCGGCAAACTCCTTGAAGGTGCCGCGATCACTGCAACCCATTTACCTTCAGGAACCAGCTACTCCACTGTTTCAAAAAAAGGTGGAAACTTCAATATCCCCAACGCGAGAATTGGAGGTCCATACAAATTATCGGTGGAATATGTAGGACAAAAAAAGTATGAAACTGAAGGATTTTCCCTCATCTTGGGAGAAACTTATGAAATCATCGTCGTAATGGGCGAAGATGTGAAGCAGGTTTCAGAAGTAGTTATTACTGGCGGAAAAAGAAAATCTGCAACCGAAAAAACAGGTACATCAACAAACATTAATCAGCGGTTGCTGACTACGATTCCGACTATCAGCCGTTCACTTACCAATTTCACTGCCTTAACTCCGCAGTCGAACGGTACCAGCTTCGCCGGACGTGATAACCGTTACAATAACATTCAGATTGATGGTGCAAACCTCAATAACAACTTCGGTTTGAGCAGCGATCTATTGCCGGGCGGAAGCAACCAGCCTATTTCTCTTGATGCGGTTGAA
>JAULVS010000165.1:0-9336 GCA_032110905.1 Chitinophagaceae bacterium
TAAAAGATGTCAACCACCCCAACGCCTGAGTACCGCCGAAGTTTGAGAAACAAAAAATTATGAATCCCGCAACAAGTACCAGAGATGTGTAAATAATACTGATTCCTGTGTGTCGAATGGTTTGTTTGATTGTGGGAATGATTCTCCCTCCGTAGCGGGGTAATTCCTGTTTGTAATTAATCAAAAAGCGAATAGTTACATCTATGGCAATTCCCAGAGCAACACTAAATACGAGTACCGTGCTTGGTTTTAATGGCACCCCCACCCAACCCATCAGTCCGGCTGTCATCAACATCGGAATGAGATTCGGAATCAATGAGCAAATGACAATTCTGAAAGACCTGAATAAATACCACATAGTAAGCGTGATCAGCAAAAATGCCCAGAAAATACTTTCTTTCAGCCCGTTTATGATAAAGCGGCTCCCTTCAAGAAATATCACACTGGTTCCTGTAAGTTGAATATCTGCTTTTCTCTTAAGCCTGGAAGAATCAATCTCTTCAGGCTTTAGTCCTTTCATTTCTGCAACATACTCAATACTGTCCCTGTTAAAAATTTCTTCCGCCCTTCTCTGAACGGATTCCAGAATACGGGGCAAACTGTCGCTGCCAACATCAGCCATATTGATACTGATTCTTGCTCGCTGGCGTGTACTGTCGGCGAAGCTTGAAACCAGATTACTAAGCTGATTCTTCTTCGCTGTACTGTCGCCCTTCATCTGAAGATAAGATGCAAGAAACGCCAGGTCGAAATCTGTAGGAAGCCCATACATGCTGCTGTCTCCTTCGTAATATGCCTGTCGTGCAAATTTCAATCCTTCAGTCAGGGCCAATGGCTTACCCATTTCAGGTCGATCATTCAGATACTGAACAAGAGAATCAATTTTCTGAAGATTTTGCAGCTGTCTTACAGCCCCTTGTTTTTTCTTTGTATCCACAACGATTTCAAGCGGCATCACACCGGAAAAATGTTTTTCGAAAAACTTCAGATCGGTATAAAGCACATCCGTTTTAGGTAGATCATCCACAATAAATCCTTCACTTCTCAACTGCAGAATCCCAAGTATAGAAACAAAAACAAGAGCACCAGAAAAACTATAGACATATTTGGGATGCAGGAACACCCATCTCTCAATACGCATCAGTGTTCTGTTCAAACTCGGGTTCTCGAGATACCGGATATGACGTTTTTTCGGTGCGGGAAGAAAACTTAAAACGGCAGGAATGAAGAGAAAAGAAAGGAAGAACAACACCATGATATTGATGCCGGCTACCACACCGAATTCTTTCAGAATAACGCTGCTTGTCAGTGCAAAAACGGCAAACCCGATGGCAGCAGCAATATTGCAAAACAATGTAACAATGCCCATACGTCCGACCATATTCACCAATGCTTCGTGTTTGTTTGAATTCTTCTTGTATTCAGTATGGAATTTATTTAGGAAATAAATGCAATTAGGAATACCGATTACCACGATTAATGGAGGAATTAACGCATTTAGCAAGGTGATTTTATACCCAAACAACACGATGGTTGCCAGGCTCCATATAACACCCATCCCTACCACAAGCATACTGATGATGGTTGCACTGAAGGAACGGAAAAACAACAGGAGGATAAACCCGGAAAGAATGACCGATAAAACAAGAAACATTTTCATCTCATCGGCAATGCGGGTACTCATTACTGTTCTCACTAGCGGGAGGCCGCTCATATAAACTTCCGTTCTGTGCAGGGTTTCAAAAGCTTCTGCTTTTTTTACAATTTCAGCCACAACCTTATTCCTGTCTTTGGAATTAAGCAACTCCTTATTGATGCTTACACCAAGCATATACACTTTGGTGTCGGGGTTATAAAGTAACCCTCTGTAAAAAGGAAGGTTGAAAAGAATGCTGCCTGCACTGTCGAGCTTAGCCTGCGAATCAATGGCATCCGAAAAAACAGGAACAGCTTTTAATTTTTCAGTCGCACTATCTTTATTTAAGTTAACTGCCGAACAAACACTCAAAACATCCTCCACCCCATCTACCGATCTGATTTCTTTTTGAAGCCTAAGAAACGATTGAAAAAAGGAATATTGAAAAAAGCTGTCTGTCTGCATACCTAAAACCATCAGATTGCCGTCTTCTCCAAACTGCCGGCGGAATTCCTGGTATTGCAGATACCTGGGATGATTTACAGGAATCGATTTGGCAAACTCATAGCTCAGCTGCACCTTGGTTGCAAACCAGGCCATAATCCCGGTAGAAATAATGACGAACAGCAAAACCAAAACGCGGTAACGCAGGATCCATTTGCCCAGAAGATGCCACATAAAGAAAAAATTTGCTTAAGAAGCCGCAAAGAAACGGCTTTCCTTTTTAAACCTCACAATCCCGTTTGAATTAATCCGTAAATCTTAATTAAGACAAAGCTTCGCTTTAACTAATTGCAAAGAAGTAATTTTGACATATGCGCAATCTTATTATTTTCTTTTTGTTATCGGCGCTAAGCGGCTTCAATGCTGCACTTGCTCAGCTGCAACCCATTGGGCAATGGCGGGAACATCTCGATTTCAACCAGGGAATACAGGTTACCGCAGGAGATGGGAGGGTTTTTGTTTCTTCCAAATACGGTATTTATTCTGTATCCGGTGATGAACGAAACGTTGATCGTTTCACAAAAGTGAATGGATTAAACGACATTGGTGTTCGCACACTCAGGTATAACTCGTTGACGGAAAAACTACTGATTGTTTACAACAACAGCAACCTCGATGTTCTATACCGAAACGATATCATCAATATCCCATATATTTTTAGAAGCAACATAAGAGGGGATAAACAAGTGAACGACATCTTTTTCGAAGGAAATAACGCTTACTTGTCGACCAATCTGGGCATTATTGTGGTAAATCTGAATCGTTATGAAATCAGCAGTACCTGGTATCCCGGCAATGGCACAGATCCTGCAAAAGTGTATGCCTGCACATCTGATGGCGTTAATTTTTACGCAGCAACAGATGAAGGCCTAAAGACTGCGCCTCGAAACGCAAATCTTGAAGATTTCAGAAGCTGGACAACCATCACCAACGCTCCCGGCTTACCTAATGGCGCTGTAGGGTCTGTCTTTTTTATCAAAGGAAAACTTTTTGCAGCCCGGGATAATGGCATCTATGTCAGGAATGGCAATAGATGGATACTGGTATATGGAGATACCCTGCGCTGGATCAGCTTAAATGCAACTGAAGATGCAATACTGCTAACCGAGGAAGTGAATAACTGGGAAATCCGTCGCATTGTTGTTATCGATGCATTAAACGAAACAGCAAGACCTTCTGTAGATAACAATCTTTTTTTAGTGAGGCCCAATCACGCTGTAAATGCCGGCAATGAGGTATTTGTAGCGGACTTAATTCAGGGGCTACTCATTTATAAAAACGGTTCATTTGAAAAAATCCAAATAAACTCACCTTTCGGTCCGCTTGACGGAGAAATGCGTTTTGAAGATAATATACTTTATGTTGCCGGTGGCAGTGTGAATGATTCTTGGAATTACACCTTTAATGAAACCGGATTCTTTAGTTATGAAAATGATAACTGGAAAGTATACAACCGGAGAAATATCAGCTGGCTAGACAGCATACGTGATATTATCAGTGTTGTAAAGGATCCTGTCGGCGGAAAAATCTATGCAGGTTCTTTCGGAGGAGGACTAATTGAATATGAAACGAACGAAAAGTTTAAAATATACAAACAAGGCACAGCCATAGAAGAAACTGTTGGAGATCCTGGCAGTTATCGCATCGGCGGACTTGCCTTTGACAATGAGAACAACCTATGGTTCAGCAATTTTGGTGCTCCCCGAAATTTTGGCGTGAAAAAAGCTGATGGAACATGGAAAAAGTTTACTGTTCCGTTTGTAATTCCGGATAACATGACAGGCGGCATTCTTATAGACGATTTTAACCAAAAGTGGATACAAGTTCCTCAAGGCTACGGTCTCTATTGTTTTAATCATGGCAACTCAATTGATAACACCGGAGACGACCGATGGAAATGGTACCAGACCGGAAAAAGCAATGGCAACCTGCCGGGAAACTTTGTCAATACCATGGCCAAAGACAAAGATGGATTTATATGGCTGGGAACAGACAAAGGAATAGGCATTATTCAATGTCCCGGAGAAGTGTTTACAGCCTTCGGATGCGAAGTGTTTCAACCCATTGTACAACAGGATAATTTTGCGGGACGCCTTTTTGAAAACGAAGATGTGAAGGCAATCGCCGTGGACGGCGGAAACAGAAAATGGGTAGGCACCAGAAACGGTGTTTGGCTTTTAAGCCCGGACGGCGACAAGGTTTTACTTCGTTTTACTGCTGAAAATAGCCCTTTGCTAAGCAACGAAATCAGCCGTATTGCCATCAACCCGCAAACGGGAGAAGTATTTTTCTCAACTTTCAATGGCATTTGTAGCTACAGAGGTACAGCTACTGAAGTTTCAGAAAAAACTGAATCTCTTTTGGTATTTCCCAATCCTGTTCCCTCTTCCTACAATGGACAAATTGGTATCAAAGGCGTTCCGGCAAATGCAACAGTAAAAATTACAGAGTTAAACGGTCGACTCGTTTTTCAAACACGCGCCACAGGCGGACAGGCTGTATGGAATGGGAAGGATTACACAGGGCGAAGACCTTCCACCGGTGTATACCTGATTCTTGTAACAGATGATACCGGCATAGAGAAAAAGGCGGGTAAAATTGTATTCGTAAAATAAAATCAGTGGGCGGCACCCTTCATCAAACAAAAGCGATCATTCTTCGTACAGTTAAATATGGAGAAACTAGCCTCATTGTTACTGCTTACACCGAACTATTCGGTTTGCAATCCTATCTAGCTCAGGGGGTTCGTAAACCATCAAAAAAGAACAGCTCAGCAAATTGCTTTATGCCGGGAGCATTGCTGGAACTTGTTGTTTATTACAATGAATTCCGGCATCTGAACAGGATAAAGGAGTTTAAGTGGTCGCATTTATATTATGATTTGTTTAGCGACGTTACAAAAAACAGCATCCTTCTCTATATGATTGAGCTGGCGCAGAAAACCATTAAACAACCGGAACCCAACTCAGACCTTTTCGGGTTTTTGGAAGACGTACTGCTTCATTTAGATGCTGCTTCCAATGAAGAAATCCCCAACTTCCCTTTATTCTTTTCCATTCACCTAAGCTATTTCTTTGGCTTTCAACCCACTGAAAAAACAAAAGAAACAGGAGCATTTCTTGATTTACAGGAAGGCATCTTCGCCAATACCCCTCCGTTGCATCCCAACTATACAGAGGGGATAGTGACTTCTGCAATAAAAGACTTGCTCAAAGTAAGAACCCCTTCTGAATTACCCGAGTTGCATTTGCCTTACAACATCAGAAAGGAATTATTATCTGTACTTGAACGGTTTTATGCACTTCATGTTTCTGAATTCGGGAAAATGAAATCAACACATATTCTTCAGGAAGTGCTGAATTAAATTCAAAGCAAACGAAGCGAGCAACTAAAATCAGAGTCAAGCTGCACAATACCCGGCTGTTTGCCTTTTTTAAATGATCCCAGTAAATGATTTAATCCAAGTGCTTCTGCGCCATTGGATGTTGCCATACGAAGCAGTTGTTCTTTCGACAATGAAGATTGTTCTAAAAGCACCTTCATTTCTTTTGCAATGCTCAGCTGCCAGTTGCTGCTGTAACTATCTGTGCCCATCACAAGAGAAACATTTTGTTTCATAAACATTTCTACCGGAGGCAAACGATTTTCTATATAGCGATTTGCGTTTGGGCAAAGACAATAAATGATTTTCAGATTGTTTACCTGAGCATACTCATTTACCCAGATCAAATCATCTTCCGGCATAAAAGTATTATGCACAAGAATAATGGTTTGACCATTTTTAAAATAAGGCAACACAGATCGCACACTGCTTAGTCCTGTTACAGGAAAGGGAGAAGTTTCCATTCCGAAGATGCGAAACAGTTTCAAGTAATCACCTCCGCCTGTTTTGTAGAGCTCATCTTCAGCAGGGTGCTCCTGGTTATGTATGGAGATAACTTGTCCGGCTGTTGCCTCATTGATCAAGTGAAATGTTTTGGGAGAGATGCTGTAAGGCGCATGTGGCACGAGTGAAGTTTGAATACTGCTTTTGCCAGTTTTGCTTAGCGTACTCATTGTATGAGCAACTTGCCGGTAATGTTGCATTTGTTGTTCTGCCTGCTGATCGGAAAAACTCAGCACCTCTACAAAATTGTACCAGTGAATTTTACTTTTTCTTTTCACTGCAGCCGTATCGGCCGTATTACCAATATCCCCCACTGCTACGATTCCGTTAAGATACATTTCCTCTTCCGCATCAATAATTGCTTGTTGAATAAGCTCTTCTGAAAAGTTTCTTTTGGTTACTACTGAACACAGGAATTCAATAAGTCCCGTATGCGGAGGAATGACATTTTTCAAATGACTCAACTCAAGGTGACAGTGTGCATTGATCATCCCCGGCATCAATATCCCTTCAATCCATTCTGTATCTTCTCCCGCCTCTTCATAGGAAACGAGTGCCTCAATCACCCCTTCGTCATCTGTAACCAGCACTTTATTTTGATGCAAACTATAGCCATCAAATACTTGTTCTGCTTTGAATTTTCTCCTTCCCATGGTCTTTTGATTTACATTTGCTGCCCGCCGGACTGTTGCAAAATTAACGTTTGCCGGCACTGTAAGTTTATGCTAGATCAGTTAGCCGCTATAGAAGCCCGTTTCGCAGAAGTTGGTATCGCATTGACCAATCCTGAAATTGTCAGCGACAACAAAGCGTTTTCAAAACTTAGCAAAGAGTACAAAAGCCTTGAAAAAATTGTACATGCCTCCAAAAGCTTTAAGCAGGTTCTTTCTGATCTTCAGAATTACAGAGAAGCATTAGATGGTGATGATGAAGAGCTGCGTGAGCTTGCCAAAGAGGAATTACCCATTTTGGAAGAAAAGAAAGAGCAACAAGAAAAGTATATACGCCAATTGCTGATTCCCAAAGATCCGCAGGATGATAAAAATGTAATCCTTGAAGTGCGCGCCGGAACAGGTGGTGATGAAGCAAGCTTATTTGCAGGTGATTTATTGCGGATGTACATCAAATATTGCGAGAGAAAGGGTTGGAAAACTGCAGTATTAAGCGAAAGCGAAGGAACCGTAGGTGGTTACAAAGAGGCACAACTGGAAGTTACCGGAGATGAAGTGTACGGCACCCTGAAATTTGAGAGCGGGGTTCACCGCGTACAGCGTGTACCTGCTACAGAGACAAGCGGACGAGTACATACAAGTGCTGCTACTGTTGCAGTGATGCCAGAAGCCGAGGAAGTAGATTTTGAACTGAAGGAAAGCGATGTGAAAATGGAAACATCGCGTAGTGGAGGAGCAGGCGGACAGAATGTAAATAAAGTTGAAACCAAGGTGATGCTTACCCATATCCCTACAGGTACGGTGGTAATTTGTCAGACAGAAAGAACGCAGCTGGGCAACCGGGAGAAGGCAATGCAGATGCTTCGTACGAGGCTTTATGAAGAACAGGTTAGAAAACATGAGGAAGAGATAGCCAGACAAAGAAAAAGCCTGGTTAGTACAGGAGACCGTTCAGCCAAAATAAGAACTTACAATTTTCCTCAGGGTAGAGTTACCGATCACCGGATCGGATTAACCCTTTATAACCTCGATGCAGTTTTGAACGGAGAGTTAAACGAACTCGCTGATGCACTTCAGCTTGCGGAAAACGCAGAGAAAATGACGAAGCAATAACCATAATTTTATTGGCTTTGAGAAAATTTTAACAGCCCGAAGATAACCTTCGGGCTGTTTTTTTCGTCTTATTGTAGATTCTTTGAAAAACCGGTTTCGTCCACGTAAAAAGTTTTGGTTACACCCCGTTTTTACGGGGTGTATTTTAAAAAAATCATTGACGAAACATTAACAATCAGGATGATACAAAGGGCACTGGAATGAACGAACTTTGTTTTATAAATTTTAAAAATCGTTTTTCTCATAAGCAGTTAGTTTTGGTTGCGGCCCCGGTTTCCACCGGGGCTTTTCTTTACTTCAAAAGTTCAGCCAGTTTCTGATCAAGAGCCGAACCCCTTAATCCAACAGCTACGATCTTTCCAGTTGGGTCAAGTAATACATTGAAAGGAATCCCTTTTATGCCATATGTCGGAACAGCAGCACTCTCCCAGTATTTAAGATCGCTCATATGAGACCAGTTTAATTTATCCTCCTGAATTGCTGCGAGCCAGGATTCTTTATCCTTGTCGAGCGAAACCCCAAGCACAGTAAAATTTTTTGATTTATACTTCTCATAAGCAGCTACTACATTGGGATTTTCCCCTCTGCAGGGACCACACCAGCTTGCCCAGAAATCAACCAGCACATATTTACCACGGAAACTGCTCACTGAAAGAGAATTACCTGTCTGATCCGGCATAGTCAGATCTGGGGCAACGGCACCGGGAACAATTTTAGAAGCAGCGCTTTGTGCATTTTTCGTTTGTTCCAAATCTGTTCTGAACTGCTCTACTACTTTAGTCACCCAACCATGACGGGGGAATCTTTTCTGAAGTCCATTCATCACAATTTCGATTTCTTCCACTTTGCCACTCTGGCTCATAAGCGAAGCTGCAAAAAGGCTGACAACGGGACTTTGATCTTTTTCCGCTACGGAACGGATGTATTGATTGGTTTGAGATATTTTGTCCTGATAAGCCTGTACGGCTTTTAATTTCGCAGTACTATCTGTTTGTGCAGGTGCACTTTGTTCTAATGCCAAGATTTCCTGTTGACTTCTAGCAAGTGAATCCAGAAAAAGGCGAAGTCTTTCACTTGCAGGCGATCCTTCAAAACGCAAACGACTGAAATCATTCCAGTCGCCAGTTAACTTAATTTTCTTGTTGTCAGAAGCAAGAAAGACATAAGGTGCAGACTTAGAATCAGGGAAACGAAGTTGCAGAAGAGATTCTTCTATTGTATTTGCCTTTAATTCAAAAGCCCCCTCTTTCATTGTCGCCGAATCCACGACCTGTGGTTGATCATTCATCCCTATTATTTCTAGATAAACTATAGTTTCCGGAGCATTGGTAAACTTGCCGGAAACAAGTACCGTTTTTTCATCTGAATTATTACAGGAAAATAAGAAGAGGATGGAGGCGAAAATAATTATGCGCATAAGAATGTTTTAAAGAAAAAACGAATGTAGTTAATCCAAATACGAATCATTTAAAAAACTAATCTTTTTGTAAAGAATGAAGCAGCAATTCCTGCACCATTTTCGGGTC
>JAULVS010000166.1:0-3914 GCA_032110905.1 Chitinophagaceae bacterium
TGTAACTTGCAGCTATGCTGAACTATTTAGAAGGGTTGAACGACCGGCAAAAAGAAGCTGTATTGCATGTGAATGGACCGATTATGATTGTAGCCGGTGCCGGCAGCGGAAAAACCAAAGTACTCACCACACGCATTGCTCACTTGATGGCGCAGGGGGTTGATTCTTTTCGAATACTCGCACTGACTTTTACCAACAAGGCTGCGAAAGAGATGAAAGAAAGGGTTGAGCATATACTTGGAAACAACGAAGCACGCAATTTATATATTGGCACTTTTCACAGTGTATTTGCAAGGATTTTGAGAACCGAAGCAGACAAACTCGGATATCCCAATAATTTTTCCATCTATGATACAGACGATGCGAAAAGCGTGATAAAATCAATAGTTAATGAATTAAACCTCGACGATAAACATTATAAACCATCTGCGGTCTACAACCGGATCTCCTCCGCAAAAAATGCGTTGATTACAGCAGAGGAATACCGCAACGACTGGCAGTTACAGCAGGAAGATGTACGATCAAACAGGCCGGCTATTTCTCAGATATATGAAGCCTATGTAAAACGTTGCTTCAGGAATGGTGCGATGGACTTCGATGATCTCTTACTGAAATACTATGAACTGCTGAAAGTGTTTCCCGACAGTTTAAGCAAATACCAGAGAAAGTTTCAATATATATTGATTGATGAGTATCAGGATACAAATCCAGCTCAGTATGAAATCATTAAGCTGCTTGGTGCAATGCATGAAAACGTATGTGTGGTAGGCGATGATGCACAAAGTATTTACAGTTTCCGTGGCGCAACCATAGAAAATATTTTAATGTTTCAGAAAGATTATGATGATGTGCATGTGGTGAAACTGGAACAAAACTACCGCAGTACAAAAACAATTCTGGATGTTGCCAACGAAGTGATTTCAAATAACAAAGGCCAGATTGAAAAAACACTTTTTACCGATAACGGCGAAGGTGAAAAAATAAAATTGATCCGTACGCTTACCGATAATGATGAAGGAAAGTTAGTGGCAGATAACATACAGGAACAAAAGCTTCGCAACCATTATCGTAACAAAGACTTTGCTATCCTTTATCGCACCAATGCACAAAGCCGTGCCTTTGAAGAAAGCTTACGCCGCATGGGCATCCCGTATATTATTTACGGAGGCATGAGTTTCTACCAACGAAAAGAGATTAAAGACTTCATTGCATATCTGCGCCTTGTTGTAAATCCCCGCGATGAAGAAGCATTAAAACGCATCATTAACTACCCCGCACGAGGTATTGGAAAGACTACTATTGATAAATGTGTACTTATTGCAAACGAAAAACAAATTTCATTCTGGGAAGTGTTGGTATCTGCAAAAGAATTAGGTTTCAGAGCAGCCACACTGGAAGCAATTGATCAGTTTGTAACCATGCTCCGGAGTTTCGCCAGTATGTTGCAAACAAAGAATGCTTATGATGTTGCGGTACATATCGGTAAACAGACAAATATTGTAAAAGAGTTATTCAATGATAAAAGTACAGAAGGGCTTCAGCGCTATGAAAACATACAGGAGTTGCTGAATTCAATCAAAGAATGGGTAGATGATACAGAAAACAGATCTCAGATAGACGAAGATGGTGTGATGATTACTAAAGATCCTTTTGAAACAGAAAAAAAACCTCAGCAGGAAATCAGTTTTGATGTTCCGAAAGATCCGAAACAAACGCAAGAGGGAGCTGTTACTTTAGGAGCCTACTTACAACAGATTACTCTATTAACCGATGCTGATGAAAAAGATCCCGATAGCGACAGTGTGAAACTGATGACGATTCACGCAGCAAAAGGCCTGGAGTTTGAATGTGTGTTTGCAGCAGGATTAGAAGAAGGGTTGTTTCCCAATATCATGAGTTTAAATTCCAGAGAAGATCTGGAAGAAGAAAGAAGATTATTTTATGTTGTAGTCACAAGAGCAAAGAAAAAACTATGGATTACTTATGCCAATACCCGTTATAAGTTTGGACAGGTTGTACAAAATGATCCGAGTCGCTTTCTTGAAGAGATTCCTGAAAATTTTGTAGATAAAAGCTATGCCGGCGGCGGACTCAGACAGGGCGGTTCTTCTTTTGGTTCTTCTTCTGCGTTTGACCGAATGAAGGGTTGGGGAAGATCCGGTAGTGATTCTACTTCCAAAGCGGAACGTCAGTATGGACCACCTCTAGGTAAAAAATCATCAACACCTTCTTATGTGTCTCCATCTCCTCGGCCAAATAATGTAGAACACAAGCCAAGTGAAAACTTCACACCAAGCGATACCAACAATTTGCAGGAAGGACAAAAAGTAGAGCATCAGAAATTCGGATATGGTGTAATCCTTAAAATGGAAGGAGCCGGACATAACCCAATAGCCACCATCAAATTTGATCTAAATGGGGAGAAAAAGATTATGCTTAATTATGCGCGACTGAGGATAGTTGAGCAGTAAAAAATTTCTTCTACGTTTTATTTCCAGATAGCACCAATACCGGAGCGGCCAAGTTCCAGGTTATAGTTATTTAATTGATTGATGAGTGATTCTCCCTTTGTTTTTAATGTTTCCCATTGTATATCCAGCTCCTTTTTTCTGATCAGGTTTGCTTCGTTGATTTGCGGAATATCACTCTCTCTCTGATTAAGGAGAAAAAGATAATTGGCGGTAAACTTATTCGGGAAATTTTCTACGTCATCATAAGCTTTCGATTTTCGTTGTATCATCTCTTCATCCCAGCTTTTAATTTCTTCTGAAAGCTTTTTACCTTTTCCCTTTAAATCCTGATTCTTTTCATCAACTATACCCTCCAGCACTTCATTCAATTGCTTTCTTTTATCATACAATAGGTTTACCAAGTTATGCATCGCCGTTACTTTTTCTTCCATCTCTGTCATCAGTAGGTGATAGTCCTGATAAGTTTTCGGATCTGTTTTATAAAGTGGATTTGCTAATACTATTCCCGTTGCACTGCTTGTTTGCTTTCCTGTTTTTAATGTAATCGTATATTTTCCCGGAGGTACTTTGTGTCCGGAAAAACTACTTTCAATATATACGTTCGCGATACCCGGAATCGTAGGCATGCGCAGATTCCATACAAAACGATTGAGGCCTTTTTCGCGAGACAAAGTTGGATTTGCCGGTGGCGCTCCGTCATAAGATAAATTTGCTTTATCGGCTACTGAACTGAATACACGCAATAGTTTTCCGGTACTGTCTTTGATTTCAAGCGTGATTGTGTCTTTGATCATCTCATCGGGTAGGAAATAATACAGCACCATTCCTGTTGCTGGATTAACACCACGAGTAGGATTTGTACCTTTAAATGATTGATCACTTTCATCTAATTCACTGCCTCCGTTTGTAAGTAGTGTTTCCGCAGGAGAATAAATCAACAGATTTTTCGACGTAAGCTGATAGCTACGCAACAGTTCCATATCATCAAGAATCCAGAAACTGCGGCCACTTGTTGCTGCAATCAAATCACCCTGGTGAATTTTTAAATCAGTGATTGGGGTAACAGGAAGATTTAATTGAAATGAATTCCATTCTTTTCCTCCGTTCCATGAAACATAAAGACCAAGCTCTGTTCCCGCAAATAATAAATCTTTTCGTACAGCATCTTCCCTAATAACTCTCGTAAATGCATTCCCGGGAATTCCATTTACAATCTTTGTCCATGTTTTTCCGTAGTCGGTTGTTTTATAAATAGCAGGTGAATGATCGTTGAATTTGTATCTCGTCGTGGCAATATATGCGGTTGCTTTATCATGAGGAGACACTTCAATGGCGTTGATTAAACACTCAGGCAAACCGACAGGTGTTACATTCTGCCAGCTTTTTCCTCCATCTCTCGTTAAGTAAACAAGACCATCATCACTGCCTGTCCAGATAACTCCT
>JAULVS010000167.1:0-7141 GCA_032110905.1 Chitinophagaceae bacterium
TGGAAAATGATTCACCAAAAAATCAGGGCGTATTTTTTGAAGGAGAGTTATTTGATGCGCATGTTTTTGTAGCTGACTTGATCAAAATCGCTAAAACATCGATCGTTGTTGTAGATAATTATGTAAATGAAGAAACACTCTTGTTATTGAGTAAGCGAAACTCTAAAGTGAATTGTGTTATCCACACCAGAATAAATGCTGTATTAAAAGCTGACATTGCAAAACACAATCAGCAGTATCCTGTGGTCAGTTTAATTGAGAACAATGGAAGCCATGACCGCTTTTTGATCATTGATAATAAAAATTTATACCATTTTGGTGCTTCACTGAAAGACCTTGGTAAGAAATGTTTTGCTTTTTCGAAAATGGATGAGTTGTTGGAAGTTATAAAGCATCGTTTAATTGGCGGTTAAATTTAGTTGTTGGTTTTTGGTTTCTTTGGCGCGGAGAAATGCCCAAAAAGATTGGTCGATATCATAGGCGATAGGTATAAAAAGGGCATAACATATGACAATTAAAACTATAACTATTCATATATGAAAGAAGTATAAGAGGAGATTTGAGATGTGTGTGATGCTGGGAACGGTTAACTGTTGGCGGTTAGCGGTTCCGTTGGTCTGAGAGAACAGCATCGGACTCTCGGTCTTTCGGACTCCCCGACTCCCTGTCTTTCAGTCTCCCGGTCTTTCGGACTCCCCGACTCCCTGTCTTTCAGTCTTTCGGTATTCCCGTCTCTCCGACTTATCTTTGCTTTGCTCATTATGGATATCAAAAACAACATACTCGAAACCATCGGCAATACGCCGCTTATTCGTTTAAATAAAATTACTCGCTCACTGCCCTGCACCATCGCAGCCAAAGTAGATTATTTCAATCCTGGCAACAGCATCAAAGATCGCATGGCTCTTAAAATGGTTGAAGTGGCCGAAAAGGATGGCAGACTCAAACCAGGTGGCACCATCATTGAAGGCACCAGCGGCAATACAGGTATGGGTCTTGCACTTGCTGCTGTTGTAAAAGGATACAAATGCATATTTGTTACCACCGATAAACAATCAAAAGAGAAAGCTGATATCCTGAAAGCTGTTGGCGCCGAAGTAATTGTTTGTCCAACTAATGTTGCACCCGATGACCCAAGAAGTTACTACAGCGTAGCTGCACGACTCTCAAAAGAAATTCCCAACTCCTGCCATATGAACCAGTACGATAACCTGGCAAATAGGCAGGCTCATTATGAAAGTACCGGTCCTGAAATCTGGAAACAAACGGACGGGAAAATCACCCATCTTGTTTGTACAGCAGGCACAGGAGGCACCATCACCGGAACAGCGATGTACTTAAAAGAGCAAAACCCTAATATTAAGATTTGGGCGATAGATGTTTACGGATCATTGCTCACAAAATATTTCCGTACCGGGGAAATTGACATGAATGAAGTGCATCCCTACATCAGTGAAGGTTTCGGAGAAGATTTTGTTCCCGAAAACTACGATATGCATTTCATTGATCACTTCGAACAGGTAACCGACAAAGACGGAGCGGTAATGGCAAGACGATTGGCGAAAGAAGAAGGTATGTTCTGTGGATACAGCGCCGGAAGTTGTATTCAGGGATTGATGCAACTGAAAGACCGGCTGAAAAAAGACGACCTGGTTGTTTGCATCCTGCATGATCATGGAAGCAGATACGTAGGTAAAATTTACAATGACCAATGGATGATGGAGAGAGGATTTCTGGAAGTCAAAACAATCAGAGATATCATTTCATCAAGAAAAAATAAACCACTCATTACCATCAACCAACATCATACTGTTTCTGAAGCTGTCGATCTAATGAAAAAATATGGAATAGAACAGATCCCAGTGATGGAAGATGGAAATAACTGCATTGGTACTATCTCCGAAAACGGACTATTCAATCATCTCTTCTCTAATCCTGAATTGAAATCAGAAAAAATCTCTGCTGTTATTGAACCACCCCTGTCGGTTGTTCCTTTTGATACACCCGTAGAAAGACTGAGTTCGCTGATAGACAAACAAAGAAACGCACTGCTTACACGCGATGAGGCAGGCAATTATCACATCATCACCCAATACGATGTGATTCAGGCGTTGGGATAGGAAATGGTTATTAGTTGTTAGTTATTAGTTGTTGGTTTGAAAACTTTGGTATTCAATCTAAATTCATTACTTTGAATGTTATTTAATCATCCAAAGTAATAATGAATCAGCAACAGCAACCAACCAACTACGGTGCCCTGGGCACTTTGATTACTGTATTTTTCTTCTGGGGTTTTCTTGCTGCCAGTAACGGCATCTTCATCCCTTTTTGCAAAAGCCATTTCAACCTCAACCAGTTTGAAAGCCAGCTGATCGACAGTGCCTTCTATGCTGCATATTATTTCGGGTCATTTTTAATTTTCATTTTATCAGTTCTCACCAATAAAGATATCCTCAACCGATGGGGACTAAAAAATACCATCGTTTACGGGTTAATGATCAGTGTGGCAGGCGCTTACTTAATGTTGCCTGCCGTTGCACAGGACTCCTTCCCTTTTATCCTTGCAGCGTTTTTTATTGTAGCACTTGGTTTTAGCTTACAACAAACAGGTGCCAATCCTTTTGCTATTTTATTAGGCGACCCGGCAACTGGACCAAACCGTTTAAATCTTGCAGGAAGCATCAATTCCATTGGTACCACATTAGGGCCATTGATTGTTGCTTTTGTTTTATTTGGAACAGCATCTGCCAATGGAGATGTATCTGATGTATCTAAAATTAAAAATCTTTATATACTAGTAGGTGCGCTATTCGCAGCCGTAGCCCTGTTCTTTTTCTTTTCAAAAAAATTACCAGATGGTCGGTCGGAAGGTCAATTTGAGCAGGAAACAAAAGCAACCGTTGCCATCAGCGTGATGACCATCATTGTAACAATTTTGTTTGGTGTTATCTTCTATCGACTAAACCATTCATCAGGAACAAGCGATAAGAATGACATAAACGGATTAGTACTGCTTGTTCTACTACTGGTTACTGTATTCGGCACATTGGGATATTCTTACAATGCAGCACTGAAAAACAGCACAGGATGGGGAGCATTGAAATATCCGCAACTGGTGCTCGGTATGCTTGCCATCTTCACTTATGTAGGTGTGGAAGTAACAATCCAAAGCAACCTGGGAGAACTGCTTAAACAAAGCAGTTACGGTAGTCTTACCGAAGAGAATATCGCCCCTTATATCTCTATGTACTGGGGCAGTTTGATGATAGGAAGATGGACCGGCTCCATTGCTGTTTTCAGGCCATCCAGAAGTGTAAAGACAATTCTTCTGATCGTCATCCCCTATCTGGCCTTTGGATTTGTACTGGCATCAAATTATTTCAAAGAAAAATCATCTGTTGATCTGCTTTTACCGTACGGTGTTTGTGTGCTCTTTCAGATCGCCGGTTTCTTTATTGGCAAGGACAGACCCGCCAGAACATTGCTGGTATTCAGCCTACTTGGTATTGCTGCAATGCTTACCGGATTACTTTCCCCAGACAAAACAATATCGCTCTATGGGTTTTTAAGTGGAGGATTGTTTTGTAGCATTATGTGGCCATGCATTTTCTCACTAAGCATCACCGGACTTGGAAAATATACGGGACAAGGATCTTCGTTCTTGATTATGATGATCCTTGGAGGCGCTGTGATTCCTCCACTGCAGGGAAAAATGGCTGATATGACGAATATTCTGGATTCATACTGGATAACAATTCTCTGCTTCGCTTATCTTGCGTTCTTTGCAATAAAAGCCAAACAATTGTTACAACGGCAGGGCATTGAAATGGATGGAAATGCTGTAGCCGGACACTAAAGCAGACATATGACCACAAGTTTAAAAAAATTCGCCGTTGGTATTGACATCGGCGGCACCACTACCAAATTCGGTGTTGTAGACAACAACGGACATATCCTGGAACAGGATCGTATTCCCACGAATGAACATGAAGTAGCCTCTCTCTTTGTGGAAGACCTCTATGCCAAACTGCAACCGATGATTTTAAGGCATGGAAAAATAGAAGAATATGCAGGTATCGGTGTTGGTGCTCCCAATGGAAATTTTTATACCGGCACAATTGAATATGCGCCTAATTTAAAATGGAAAGGTGTGATTCCAATGGCACATATGCTTCAGGAGAAATTCAATCTTCCCACTAAATTAACCAATGATGCTAATGCTGCTGCAATGGGAGAAATGATTTATGGAATTGCAAAAGGCATGAAACATTTCATCACCATCACCTTAGGAACCGGCGTGGGAAGCGGCATTGTAATAGATGGGAAAATTGTTTTAGGTCATGATGGGTTTGCGGGAGAACTAGGTCATACCATCATCCGTCCTGGAGGACGCATACACAAAGGCACAGGTATTAAAGGTTCTCTGGAAGCGTATGCTTCGGCTACCGGTGTACGTGAGACAGCACTTGAATTTCTTGCAGAAGAGCCGAATACTGAAAGTCTTTTAAGAAACTATCCGGCAGAAGAGCTTACAAGTCAGACCGTTTACGAATGCGCAATTAAAGGCGACAAAATCGCCAATAAAATATTTGAATATACAGGACAAATTCTCGGAGAAGCACTGGCCAATTTTGTGATGTTCTCCTCTCCGGAAGCAATTGTTCTTTTTGGAGGATTAACCAAAGCAGGAGATCTCATCATGAATCCTACCAAAGAAGCGATGGAGGAAAATCTCATCAAAACATTTAAGAACAAAGTGAAACTGGTATTCAGCAACCTGAAAGAAGCAGATGCAGCAATTTTAGGAGCAAGTGCTTTGGTGTGGGAGTAAATGAATTCATAAGATCAATTTAACAAAGCTATCTTAAATGTTAAGATGGCCAAAGCATAACTAAATGAAAATTCATCAGACATGTCATATTGTATCAAATGCGGAGAATCTTTAACAAGTCCGGATCAAGCCTGTAGAAATTGTGTAAGTACTGTTACTGAAATTAATAACTCATCTAAAAGATGGATATGGATCATAGCTACGATCCTGACTGCAATCGTTGGTTTTACTGTCATCACTTATATGCTTACTGCAAAAAAAACAAAAGCGGAAGAATTTCCTGCTTATGCAGAAAACGAGTCCAGTGACTTTATAAATAATCCGGTTCAAAATACATTTCAGAACAGATCATCCTATCCTGAACCAGCAGAAGTAAGATATTTATTCACAGAAAAAGATGAAAATGGTTTTTCAAATCTATACGATCGGTTCTTTCCTATAGGTTGGTCCGGTGACGGGAAATTTGCTTATGCCCTTGAACCGGCTGATGAGGCATGCGGTTGTTATTTCTTTTCGATTTACGTTCAGGATATGGCAACTGATAAAATTCTTTGGAAGTGGGAATTTGACAATTCTGATGATCCTGAAAAACAAACCGATTTCAGTAAAATATGGAAACAGAATTCAGCTTTTTTTACCAAGAATTTAAATGAATTTAAAATTCAGCCTGTATCCTTCAGTAAACTCAGCTCTTTCCCTATTTTAAAAGGTGATGCTTCCCTGTCATGTGCTATATCAAACAGCTTCATTGAAAATCCATTAGGTTTTGTCAATATCAGGGAAACTAAACTTTATTTAAAATCCAACAACAAAACTGAAAAGAAAATTTACCACAAAAATTTCCGACCGGAAAAAGAAGAATATTCATATCAGCTAAGCAACGCTGTCGTCGGATATCTGAAAAACCCATTTGAAAACAGAATCGCTATTATATATTCTCCTCTATACAGAGGGTATGAAGGACCACCGAATGTATATCGCATTGAGCCAATAGGGTGTCTTATTGAATAAAATCTCATAATTATCAAAACAAAATAACTTCTCTAATGTATTGCACACATTGCAGCGCACAAAATCAGCCAAATTCAAATTTTTGCATTGCCTGCGGAAAATCCTTGAAAATAAATGTAATTGACCAGCAAAATAAACTTTCTAAGGAGGCAAAAATATTCATCATAACATTTGTGTCTCTGGCAATTGTCATAGCCGCTATTTACTCATTTTTCTTTATTTATGAAGAGAAAAAGTCAGTCGTCGAGAATCAAGGTGATAAGCCGGATACAGAAATTATTTCAGATGAAAAACAGGATATTAATTCAATGCCGAGTAAACAAAACTTTACACATATAAAAGAAACTCGATTTAAAGATGATTGTTACGTTGTTATCACCGCATCTTTCGAATCAGAAGAAAACGCAAAAGAAAATGTACAGAATCTAATAGACAGAGGCTATTCAAATGCCGGTTATTTCTGGCGGCCGGATTACTACTCAACTTCTGTGAAAGCATTTTATGTATCCTTCATCGGGCCCTACAACACCTATGAGGAATGCAGGTATGCTTACAATCAGCATAAACATTTATTCAAAGGGAGTTATGGGATAAATATATCTCAGAGTGCTAAAGAAGAAAAAATCAGAGATTGATTTTATTGAACTTTAATGAATGAGTGCCACAACTTTCTTTTTGATACTGGCATTTCAACACACAATAAATAGACTCCTCCTGATAAATGATTAACTGATATTATCTGATCGCTTATTACTTGTCTTGCTTCTTTAATCACTTTTCCTTTTGCATCATAAATACGAATATCAGCAAGCCTGGATAAATCATTAAATTTAAAATGAATTCTGAAGTCGTTTAATACCGGGTTTGGATAAAACTCAAAGATCTCTCCTTCTTCAAGATTTACTTGCCCGGTATAAATAAAAGTATAAGGATCCGAAAGCGGACTAACACATCCATTGATGACGACTTGCAATGTATAAATACCACTTGAAGGTGGAGTTATAGTGGAAGTCGTTAGCCCTGAAATCAGTTCTCCGTTTAATAACCACTGATTTCCCTGTGTAGAGCTGGATACCAACTGACTTCCTGATAAACTTATCGTTGGCTTTGCAGGAATAGGTTTTATGGTGACAGTCCCCTGTGCTACATTCTGACAACCAGTTGATGTAATCGTTCCAGTAACTGTATAAACAGTCGTGCTGCCCGGCGATGCTTTCACTGATGAACCCGTCGCGATATTCAACCCCGTAATCGGCGTCCAACTATAACTGTTCGCATTACCCGTTACTGTTAATGTTG
>JAULVS010000168.1:0-14200 GCA_032110905.1 Chitinophagaceae bacterium
AGCTTCTTCCACATTTTTTCCTTGCATAATACTCTCTTAATATTATATTATTTATATAAAACTCTATTATTATTATGGCTGTGGATATGTGTATAATTACCGATTTTAATTAATAATCTGTAATACCTTTATGATTATCCACATGAATCCACTATTAAATTAACACACTAAATTAATAGTATACCTCATTATTCCTTTATATTCCACATCTGTGGATATTTAAAGATGTGAACAAAGTTAAAAAACAGAAGAAAATTTTATGTGTTTATATTTATTGGAAAAACTAATAGATATCCTCTAAAAATTCTATCTCTTTTTTAATCTCTTTATTACACACAAATACTCTACATATTTTTTCAAGTAAACTCTAGTTTATCCACATTAATTTGACATTAAATCACATTTTTTTCTACCAATTATATCAATTAACAAACAATCTATAAATCTAAAAAGACAGGAATTTGAATATTTTTAAGACTTGTATTTTTCCACAGAGTGTTAAAATCTTTTTTTCCTTAAATTTGCCTTCTTTAAAATTTCTATAATAAGATATATATGTCTATCATTCAAAGTATCAGAGAGAAATATGCAGCGATAGGTATTGCCGTAATAGCAATTAGTTTAATTGCTTTTATATTAATGGATGCACTCAGTAGTAGAAGTAATTTATTTGGAGATCAAAGTTCTGAAATAGGTAGTATTAATGGAAAGTCAATTGACCGTATTGAGTTTGATTTAAAGGTAAAATCACTTGAAGAAAATTACCGTGGAAGAGGAATGGATGTCAATGATCAGATGCGCCAACAATTGCTGGAAAGCATATGGAACAACGAAATCGACCAGATTTTACTTAATGGAGAATATGATAAGCTCGGTTTATCCTTCACAAACTTAGATAAGGAAGAAGGAATTTTCGGAGAAAATGCCCCTAATGAATTTAAAGAGTCTTTCAAGGACCCTAAAACTGGTTTATATGATCCAGAAGCTGCAAGACAGCAATTAAAAAAAATATTGAAAACAGGAAAAGACCCGAAAGCAAAAGCAGAGATTGAAAACTATATAAAAGAGGCAGTCATTGCTCCAGGATTAAGAAATAAATATATAAACCTCTTAAAAGGTTGCGTTTACTATCCAAAGTGGCTATATGATAAAGAACAGGCAGATCAGCTGGGTTTAGCAGCAATAAATTATGTGAACATCCCATACACCTCAATAGCTGATTCAACAATCAAGATATCAGACGAAGACATCAGCAATTATATAAATAAGAATAAAGAACAATTTAAGCAGGATAAATCTGCATCCATTTCTTATGTTGTTTTTGATGGTTCTCCAACTGAAGCAGACTCATTAAAAAACAAAGAAGAATTAGCTATAAAGAAATCAGATTTTGCATCAGCTACAGATATTAAAACATACCTTAATATCAACAGCTCTGAAAGCAGCTTTGATGATTCATATATATTAAGATCTAAAATTACGTCACCGGCAGGGGACTCTTTATTTGTTTTATCTGAAGGCGCTGTATTCGGACCATATTTAGAAGGTAATTCATATACACTTGCCAAATACATTAACAAAAGAAATCTTCCTGATTCTGTAAAATGCAGACATATATTAATAGCAACAACGAATCCTCAATCAGGAGCAGGTCTTCCCGATTCGGTTGCTAAATTGAAAGTTGACAGCATAGCTGGCGCAATTTCCAACGGAGCTAATTTCGCACAATTAGCTGCTCAGTTCAGTGATGATCCAGGGAGTAAGGATAAAGGAGGTGAATACGATTTTAGCCTTGAGAATTTTTCCAGCTTAGCAAGACCTTTTGCTGAATTTATTTTCTATCAACCAAATAGCAGCAAGTCTGTTGTAAAAACAGATTTTGGCTATCACTATATAGAGGTTTTAGATCAAAAGAATTCAGCAGAAGCATATAAGTTTGCTTACTTGAAGAAACGCATTCTTCCCAGTCAGGAAACTACAGATAAAGCAGGTGCTGATGCTACAAGGTTTGCTGCTGAAGCGACAGACAAAAAAAGTTTTGATAAATATTGTAAAGACAAAAAACTGTCACCAAGAACAGCAGAATTTAAAACGACCGACTACACTATCATGGGTTTGGGCAGCGCACGCCAATTAATAAGATGGGCTTTTGAAAACGAAGAAGGAACGGTTTCCAACATAGAAAATATTGGCGAATACGTATTAATTGCACTTGTTACAGAAAAAAACGAAGAAGGCTTAATGAACGTAAAAGCTGCTAGGAATTTGGTTGAACCGGTTTTGATGAATGCAAAAAAAGCCCAACAAATTATTTCAAATGCTGGTGCTGTTAAGAGCCTTAATGAAGTAAGTGGAAAGTTTAAATTGAATGTAGAAAAAGCTGACAGCATTATATATGGATCTCAGTTTGTTAATAATTTGGGTGCTGAGCCTAAAGTAGTTGGCGGTTCATTTTTTGATGACCATAAAAAATCTGTTTCTACACCAATTGCAGGGAATTCCGGTGTTTTCTATATACAAACACTTTCTACAGGAATGATGCCTTCTTCAGGTGAAAATTACATTGCGAAGAGAGCCCAAATGGAACAAAATATTAAAGGAGGCATTAGCTATAAGGCTGTAGAATCTCTTAAGAAAACAGCAGATATTAAGGACAACAGAATTCAATTCTATTAAACCCAAACATCGTATAAATACGAAGAAAATTTACGACGCGTTTCTGAAAAAACACGAGACTCTAGGATCGTACTAAAACTAGTTATAATTTTACATGTTTGTTGAAATTACTGTGTGTAAAATTATACGCATTGAACGATTTAATTAAAAATAGAGTTACAGAGAGTTCATTAATTACAATTGATTTATCGGAATTTTTACCGGTAGAAGAACCTTTGTTTTTTGATTTGACTTCCTATTTGTTTAAAGGACTTATACTAAAAGAGAAAGAGTACAGGGTTTCATTATCTGAAATAAACTGGTCGGTATATTCTAATCAAACAGTACTTGTTTATTGCAGCAATGATGCCATAATACCTGTTTGGGCATATATGTTAGCCGCAGTGCATCTCGGATCAGTAACTCAAAAAATATTTTTCTTAACTCCAGATCAATGGAAAGAAAATGAGATGATTAAAAATATTCTTGCTATTTCCCCAGATAAATATTTTGATGCACGGGTTGTGATAAAGGGATGCGGCGAAGAAAAGATTCCAGATTCGGCGTATTTTGAAATAACAAAGGTTCTATTACCTGTAGCAAAATCTATTCTTTATGGAGAACCTTGTAGTACTGTTCCTGTTTTTAAAAAGAAATAAAAAGGGAGATTTTAAAAATGCAATCAAGCCAGTATATAAACCCCTACAAACCACCACACCCTTATAGCTTGTCTAACAAACAAAGGTTATTTTTAAAAAAATGGGAAAAGCAAAGGGATATGCCGCGCGTGATGTATTTTTTAATAAACGGTTTTCTTAAAAAAATAAGCTGGGTTTTTATCATACTCAAAGCAGTACAGTTTATTTTTTTCAACGAGCAATCAACTAATTTCTACATCACGGGATTTGGTGTATTTTTTCTCCTTACTGAATTCTTTTTTTGGTTTTTTTGCGGTCTAATATTAGGGTGGATGCAATACACGGAGAAAGAATCTGAATATGAATTGTTCAAGTCAATGAGGCATTTTTAATTTTTTTTGCTTTTTCTTTTTTTCCGGAATCATAGAAACAGCTATCACTAGCGAAACAGCTAATAAAACACTAAGAATTCTTCTCATTTTTTTATTTTCAATTTATTAATGTTCTATATTTTAGTTTAATGATATATATCATTTCTGATAATGATTTTAAAATCTAATTCAATTATGTTCTCCCATTTGAATAATTTTAACCCTACCGCCTTTATTTATTAAGTATCCATAATCATAACAAAAGCGATAAACCCTTCCCGAATTACTAACGGTTTCATGGGTAAAGAAGGAAAAACTAAATCCCATAATTATAAGTTCGTTTGAATTTATATTAGCTACCTCTCTCTCAATATTATACTTAAGAATATTTCTATTTTTCTTTATTATCTCTGATATTTTGCTGATGTACTCATTTTTGTAAGTTGATTTTCTTTCACGATTATGAAATGCCGCCCTACAATGATCACCGCAATACAATTTATCAACCCTTCCGTGAACGGCTTTGTTACAATACTTACATAAAGATGAAATCATAATAACGACAAAGCTAACGCGCGCCTTATACGTATATAAACGTTTTTATACGTATATCTGAAAGGATTTTTCTGATTTTATATTCATATTTGATTTATTATTTAATCAAAAAATTTAACTTATGAATGCACTTAGAAACCGTGTACAGTTAATTGGAAACCTCGGAGCTCCTCCGGAAGTAAAGACTATTACTAACGGTAGAAAAATGGCGCGCTTCAGTATGGCTACCAATGAATTTTACCTAAACGCAAAGGGTGAAAAAGTAGAAGAAACACAATGGCACCTTATTGTTGCTTGGGGAAAAGCCGCAGAAATAGCTGAAAAACTTCTTGATAAGGGATCGGAAGTAGCCATTGACGGAAAGCTGGTCAACAGAACATATACAGATAAGGAGGGAGTAAAGAAATATATCACTGAAGTTGAAATGAATGAATTTTTAGTACTGGGCAACAAAGCGAATGCATAACTCCAAATCCAAATAAACCCGGTCACTATGATAATATTGTGGTCGGGTTTTTTTATTGTTTCTATTACAGGGTTTACCTACCCATATAGACCATCAGTATCTGTACATCGCTAGGGTTTACACCAGATATTCTACTTGCCTGACCTAGGGTTCGCGGTTTAATTTTATTTAGTTTTTGAACGGCTTCTGCGCTGAGAGAGGAAATCTTTGTATAATCAAAAACATCAGGAATTATGAGATCTTCAAGTTGTGCCATTCGCGCAACTAGCTCTCTCTCTTTTTCAACGTAAACATCGTATTTTAACTGAATTTCGGCCTGCTCTGTAATTTCTCGGCTATACGTCCCCGTTATATTTTTTATTTTATCAACCACCTCAGAAAGCTCAAACAGTGAAATACCGGGACGCAGAAGAATCTGTGAGCCTTTTTGTTTTTGGCTAATTGGCGCACTATTTTTTGAAAGCAGGAATGGGTTAATTTCTTCCGGTAAAAGCGATACTTCTCCTAATTGTTGTTTAATTTTTTCAACGCCTTCTTTTTTATTTATCATTAGATCATATCGATCCTCTTTAGCCAGTCCAAGGTTAAAAGCTTTTTCTGTTAATCTCAAATCTGCATTGTCTTGTCGAAGTAGAGTTCTGAATTCAGCCCTGCTAGTAAACATCCTATATGGCTCATCCGTCCCCTTGCTTATTAGGTCGTCTATTAGAACCCCTATATATGCTTCACTCCTTTTAAGGATCAGCGGTTCTTGTTCATTAACTTTCAAATGTGCGTTGATACCTGCCATCAAACCCTGACATGCCGCTTCTTCATAACCGGTGGTTCCATTTATTTGTCCGGCAAAAAAAAGATTACCTAAGTGTTTGGTTTCCAATGAGTAATGAAGCTGAGTCGGTGGAAAATAATCGTACTCTATGGCATATCCCGGTCTAAACATCCTACAATTTTCAAAACCGGGAACTGTTCTTAATGCTTCAAATTGTACACTTTCCGGTAAAGAAGTGGAAAAGCCGTTTACATATATTTCTACCGTATTCCAGCCCTCCGGTTCAACAAATAATTGGTGGCGATCACGATCTGCAAAACGATTGATTTTGTCTTCAATACTTGGACAATACCTAGGTCCGGTACCCTGAATTCTTCCCTGATACATAGGGCTTCTGTCAAACCCGGTTTTTAATATATTATGAACCTTTTCATTTGTATAAGTTATGTAGCAGCTTCTCTGTTGTTCCGGTTTAATTTTTTCAATTGCCAGATAAGAAAACCCGGTTACCTCCTCATCTCCTTTCTGCTCTTCCATTTTAGAATAATCAAGACTTCTTCCATCAATTCTAGGCGGTGTGCCTGTTTTTAGCCTGCTACTCTCAAAACCAAGAGAAATAAGTTGTTCAGTAATTCCGGTTGCTGCTTTTTCTGATATTCTACCCCCACCCAACTGTTTTTCCCCAATATGGATAACGCCATTCAGGAATGTACCGCTTGTAACAACAACGGCTTTAGATTTTATTTCATGTCCAAGTCCTGTTATTACCCCTAAGCATCTTCCGTCTTTAACAATCAGTTGCCTTACCATATCCTGGTAAAAATCAACCCCGCTTGTTTGTTCCAGCATTTCTCTCCATACTGTAGCGAACAACATTCTGTCGTTTTGAGAACGAGGACTCCACATTGCAGGACCCTTACTTCTGTTAAGCATACGGAATTGAATTGTGCTTTTATCACTCACAATCCCGCTATACCCTCCGAGCGCATCTATTTCTCTGATTATTTGCCCTTTTGCAACCCCGCCCATTGCTGGATTACAACTCATTTGAGCAATGGTTTGCATATTCATAGTAATCAGCAATACCTTGCTGCCCATATTTGCCGCCGCCGCGGCTGCTTCACATCCTGCATGACCAGCGCCTACAACAATGATATCATATTCCGGAAACATATCTGCAAAGTTAAATCCAAAGAACAAGGAAATCTTTTATATTGAAGACAATCTTATAATGTTTTTAGCTTCTTCAATCGCTTCTTCAATACCCATTCCTTTATTTATTAATTCCATTTCTACAGCAGAAAGAACACCCAAACGCGATAAATAGTCTTTATTGTGCTTTAAAAAATCAACCCTCTTATTGATTTCGGGTAATTTAACAACGTCCACAATTGATTTAATTTTTATGACCATTTCTTCAGCTAAATCATACCCGGAATTATTATATAATGAATCAAAAAAGGAAACAGCTTTTGTTGTGTCAAAGAAGTATCCATCTTCTGATTCTCTTAATGAAGGCTGAATGTTTATGAAATTCCAACATAGACAAAGGTCTTTTTCAGAATTCAAATCAAAAAAGGAAACGGGAACAACATGATCAATATGCCAGACTTTGCCGAAGTTAGACCAATTCATTTCAGGACTGAAGCAAGCCTCAATCCATTCACGAAAACTTTTATTATCAATACCAAAATATGGAGCGTATTCAAAAGCGGGCCTTCCTTCTATTATATACCTCCTGAGTGCAATTTGCCATTTTCTTTTAGCTGTTCCATCCATAAATTTTAATTTCTGTCCCAAAGTTATATGTTTCTTAAGAAACGGTTTCGGGGTGAAACTAATTTTCACAAGGATTCTTACAGGCAAGATCCTGAACAAGGATGAATTCGCCTCCGCTATATTTAATGGAAACCCACATTCTTTCCATATGTGGGTTCATCAGGTTTTTTCTATGACCGAGAGACTCTACGCCAGAGTCTATTAATAAAGCAATGATAGCCTCCAGCGGCGAAGAATATCCGGCAAATAAGTTTTCGGCCGAGCAAACAACATCCGAAAGTTCGTCAACCCGCCCCGAAAAGCTTTTTCCGGAAGATGAACGATGGGTAAGGCGACCGCTGTTTCTAACAAGATCTACGCAATGATTTTCACAAAACTTCTGAAGAACAGATGCAGGATAGAAAAAAGGCAATGACCGAGTGGTACTTTCTAGGTCTCTGAAAAGGCTTTTCGCAAAACGGTTGTTATACTTTGGTTCTGATTCTAAATAAGGTTTGATTATTTTTTCTCCGAATTCTTTCGGATTCTTTCGAAACACGTTGGCCCAGTAAAAAAAAGACTTTTCTTTTGTGCTTAGCCTCGAAAAATCGGGTATGCTTTCTAGGTAATTAATAATTTCTTGATCCTGTTCATGCTCGAACTGAAAAGAAATATTCTCTTCATTTAAAAAAAAAGCCTGAGGCTTAACCCCAAACGGAAACATTAAAAACAAAAAGAGAATACAAGCCCCTGCAAACAAATTATGATTTATTCTTTTTTCCATTATTATATAAACGTAGATAATGGTTTTCTCGTTCGCGCATTTTCTTAATTTCCTGTGAAGAATGGTCATTGTAATTACAAAGGTGTAATGCACCATGAAAAATAACCCGCAACAATTCTTCTTTAAAATATGTATTGAAAATCAACGAGTTATCTTTAATTCTGTCAATACTAATATAAATTTCACCCTCTATAGGCATTCCTTTTTCTGAAAGCGGAAAGGTGAGAATATCTGTATAGTCGGGATGGTTTAGAAATTGCTTATTCATTTTTCTTAATACATCATCTGTACAAAAAATATAATGAAGGGAGCCTAGCTTATACTTTTCGTTTCTGAAAAGTTTAGCTATAAACCCTTTTAACAGATTTCTGTCAGAAAAAGGGAAGGATTCACATTCATAAAAAAACCGAACAACATTTTTTTCTTTCATCATCATCAAAATTCGGAAAGATTTCAGGGATTTGAGCAATACTTTTGTAATCTATAATGAAAAAACTGTCTGCACTAAAACCGGGAACAAGGGCAATAATTCAAAAAATTGAGAACCCCGAGTCTCACCTGAAACTTATGGAAATGGGCTGTTTGCCAGGGGAGGAAATCGTTGTTTATCGTGTTGCACCCTTGGGCGACCCCTTATCCATTCGTGTTGCCGGATATAACCTTAGTCTCAGAAAAGAAGAAGCAGAAGCAGTGTGGGTAGAAGAGCAATAAACCAATCAGCAGCGAAGCAAAACAAAATACACCATGAAGATTGGACTTTTTTTCGGCTCGTTTAATCCTGTTCACCACGGTCATTTGATCATAGCGCAACATATCATTAATGAAACAGACCTCGAACAGGTTTGGATGGTTGTTTCTCCGCGAAATCCCTTTAAACAACAATCACAGTTGCTCGACGAATATCAGCGTCTACACCTTGTACACCTTGCATTAGACAACAACCCTAAAATAAAACCTTCAGATATTGAGTTTCATCTGCCTAAACCGTCTTATACAATAGACACCTTAACCTATCTGGAAGAGAAATACCCAAACCACCGTTTTTCTGTTATCATGGGAAGCGACAGCCTACAGAACTTATCTAAATGGAAAAATGCACCAATGCTGATGGATAAATATCCGGTTTATGTTTATAAAAGACCGGGATTTGATACCAATAATCCAGGGTGTAAAACGCTTCATATTTTGGATGCGCCTCTTATTGAAATTTCGGCTACACGTGTACGTGAGTTAATTAAGAAAAACAAAAATATGCGTTATTTGATGCCTGATTCAGTTATAGAAGAAATTGATAAGTGCAGCTACTACCGATAGATTTATCATAGAGATTTATTATAAAACCCACCCCAGCAACAAGCAAACAAGGGTAATGAGCGGTGCGGTTAATTTCCCGAAAGAGAGCGAAAGTAGTGTGCCGAAAATAACAAAAAGGTTTGCTCCGCTTTGTATGTTTAAATGGAACAGAGAGAGGTCTCTACTGAGGTAAATGGCAGAGGCGGCCATTAATCCAACTGCAGCAGCATTGATTCCCTCAAGAGACCGGTAAATAATTGCATACTTTTTAATATTTTCCCAAATGGGGTAGAAGAAAAAAATCAACAAGGCGCTGGGTAGAAAAATGGCCAAAGTGCCAATGATACAACCAAGTAATTGGTTTCCTGGTCCGTCATTTCGCATAGCCATCCCGCCGGCATAAGCTGCAAGAGAAAAATTTGGACCGGGAATGCCTTGTATAATACCGGCGCCCGTCATTAGTTCTTCTCCTTTCATGTATTGTGTTTTTTCCCTCACCACAAATTGTTCATACATCATTGGCACGAGAACTTGTCCGCCTCCAAAAACAAGACTACCAAAACGATAAAAGTTTTCGAATAAATTATACGCTCTTCTGTTTTCCCATTTTTGTGTTCTTGCACTCTCACTTAAAAATCCTGCAAGGATAAAAACCCCAATAAAAACCCAGAGGGATGTCCACCTGATGATCCTACCCGGTGTTTCCTTTTGTGGAATTCTCTTGCTGCTGAAATTAGTAACAACTCCTGATAGAAGAATAATCAAAGGGAAAGTCCACGGCGTTTTAAAAAAAAGATAGGTAGCAATAAATGATACAATAAGAATCACACGCGTGATTGTATTATTAACAGCTGTTTTATATGAATAAGAGGCCGCATACAGGAGAAAACCGATTGCCATCGGATGAAGGAAACGGAAAAATTCAGGATGAATATCAGACCCGCCGAAATAGTGAACCAGAAAAGAAAGTCCTCCCATCAAAAATGCAGCAGGAAGAATCCATATTATCAGGGTTAATATTGCCAAAGGGATCCCACCGCGCCGATAACCGATGATGGCAATTGTTTGTGTAGAAGAAGCCCCGGGAAGAAGCTGGCATACCGCAAAAGCCTCCAGTAGTTCTTCTTCTGTAAGAATCCGACGGTTTCGGACAAACATTTTCATCATCAGCCCGATATGTCCCTGAGGTCCGCCAAAAGCGGTAACGGAGAAAAGCATAACAGCTTTTAAAAATGGAATATGTCTGAAAAAAGGATTCGTGGCAGATTGTTTATGTTATGTTGTAAAGAAAAACAAAATCGTTGGTTATATCATTTGTAATTTTAAGAACTATTTTTTGTTCACTTTAACACCTCTCCATAGTTCCATATATGAATAATAAAAGCGCCATAATAAAAACTAAATGACAAATATTACTATTCAAAAATGAAAAATATAAAAATAAACAGATTAATAAAAGGGTTTCTCGTTTTTGGTGGAATCCCTTTGCTGGTTGTTTCCTGTAAACCCTCTTATCTAATATATAAAAATGAATATAAACAGGCGGCATCGTCTATAAAAGATGGAGTACCCGATTATGCATCCTTGTATTACTGGTCGGCTCATCCCGCAAAAAAAGACCCCTCCGACAGCACACCGTCAACGATTGTGTCATCCAGAAAAGCACTGTTGGCCGACGTCTTTTTTATTCACCCTACAACACTGACCGATAAAAAAACCGAAGGCATTCTTTGGAACGCCCGGCTTAACGATGCCGATATCAACCTCAAAACAGATTACACTTCTATGTTATACCAGGCAAGCGTCTTCAATGGATCGTGTAGGGTTTATGCTCCCCACTATCGCCAGGCGCATATTTTTTCTTTTCGCACCCAAGACACCGCAAAGGCATTAGCGGCTTTTGAGCTCGCTTATGCAGATGTTCGATCGGCCTTTTTATATTATTTGAAAAATGAAAACAACGGAAGACCCATTATCATCGCTTCTCATAGCCAGGGAACACTTCATGCACGTTTGCTCCTCAAGGAGTTTTTCGATGGCAAAGAATTAAACAAAAAACTTGTATGTGCTTATCTGCTGGGGTTAACGCTTCCTGTTTCTGATTTTCAGGATATTAATGTTTGTGAGAATGAGAAAGAAACAGGTTGTTATGTCGGCTGGAGAACCTTCAGAAACGGGTATGTGCCCGAATATATTCAAAAGGAAAAAGAAGAGTCCGTTGTGGTGAATCCGCTTAGCTGGACAACAGACACGCTTCGCAAACCAAGATCAATGAATGAGGCTGCAGTTTTGTTTCGCTTCAATAAGCCTTATCCCAAAACAAATGGTGCGCAGATTAGCCGGAATGTATTGTGGATTGAAAAACCAAGATTTCCTTTATCGTTTATAGATAGAAGAAAAAACTATCATGCCGGCGATATAAACCTGTTTTATATGAATATCAGAAATAATGTTGCAGCAAGAGTAGCAGAATTTGTTGCCAAAAACCCTGCAGCAGACTAAAAGTTCATTTATTTCAGACTAATTGTGATCTGCTTTTTCTCGTTGTCAATAATAATTTTTCCATATTTACTCAATGCGCTTTGTCCGAATAATAAAGGAGCATTGTTGTTATTTACTACTGTGGCTTTTACATTTTTAAGAACAACGCCGCCAAACTCAATAGACCTAAATATTATAGTTGCTCCAACAGAGATATCTCCGTTGGCATCAATATATCTTTGACTACCCAAAAAATCATTTTTATTCAGGTATCCGTTTTTGAGCATAAACTGTACTTCTGTTTTTGAAATTGAAATATCACTGGCACCGGTGTCAAAAATCATATTAAGCGGAAGGTTGTTTATTTTACAAGGCACTTCATAAGTGCCGCTTCCTTTCGATTTCATAGGAATAGTGGCCGACTTTACAGATGCGTTGTCATTATTGTTTTCGAAAGACTCGTTTAGCTGGGAAAAAGATAGATTTCTTTTTTCTGTCAATTCATTTAAAAGCGATTTAAACTTCTCATTTTTCTTTAAAGCATCAAAATCGGGATCAATGTCAATTTTTTCAAAACGACAGAAGCCCTTATCAAAGGCTTTTTCCAGAAGGCTAATTGCCGATTCTGTTTCGTTAAGTAAAACAGCGAGCCTTGCGAATTCATATAACGCTGTTTCATTCTCAGTTTTTTTAGAAAATGCATTTAATATTTCTTTCGCCTCTTCAGGTTTACCAACAAAAAAAAGAGCCTGTGCTTTTGTGTATTGATCAACTGAAGAGCTGTCTGCTGCGATTATTTTTTTGAAATCCTCGTAAGCCTTATCCTGCATATTGAATGCTTTGTTGTAAAGCCTTCCTCTTTTTAAAACATCGGAGTAAGATGTTTTATCCAGCGAGAAAGCCATATTGTAATCATTTTGCGCACCCTTTTTGTCGTTTAAAAAAGGAAAACGAACATCCGCCCTGTAAGAATAATACCATGCCCTTCCGGGTTCTCTTTTTATGGCGGTTGACAGGTCATTCTCTGCCCCTTTATAATCACTTTGTAAAAATCTGCAAAGCCCCCGCCATCCATATAAGTAGGCATGAGAAGAATCTTTTTGAAGGGCAGCATCAAAAAAATAAACAGCTCCGGCATAATGCCCCATGAAATAAAAACAACGCCCCTTCCTGAAGAATAGGTTTGTTAAATCTTCTTCTTCTCCCAATTCAATCAGCTTATTATAGTCGCCGATGGCTTCCGGATATTGGTTATCTGTTTCGTATAAATAACTTCTGGTAAAATAGAGTGATTGTAAAGAAGGTTGTTCTAAAATTTTTTCGCTTACAATGGCTATTGAATACGGAATATTGTTTTCAGCCACCATTAGAAAGGAGGAATAATAATCACTATTTTTTTGAACACAGAAAAACATGTCTTTGATGGCTTCTTCAAACTTGTTTAATGACAAATAATTTAAGCTCCTGTAATAAAAAGCTTTTTCGTTATCGGCATTAAGCCTTATGATTTCATCAAAAATGGTATTCGATTTTTCCAGTTGTTTCATATCTGAATAAGCCCTGCCAACACCCATCTCTGCATCTTCATCGGAGTTGTCAATTTTTTTTGCCTTTTCGAAATCCGAAAGAGCTGTCTCTGGTTTTTTTTCATTCAGATAGAATTCTCCTCTTTTTAAAAATCCGTTTTTGTTTTCTGGGTCCAGTACAATCGCCTCATTATAATCTTTAATTGCGTTCTCGCCATTCTTCATATAACTGTAGACGTCGCCCCTGTGTCTTAAATAAATAGCTTTTGTCTTTTTGTCTTTCTTTGCAACCAAACCAATTCCTTTTGTGATATCGGAAAGAGCTTCTCTGTAACGATCTTCCTGGTAGTAATAATAAACAACAGAACGCCAATAATACCCCCCCGGTGAACTGGGCTTTTCTTCAATCTCTTTACTAAAAGCATCAATCGCATTTTCATACTCCTCTTTTTCCATAAATTCAAAACCCTTTTCAAGATTGTTTTGTGAATGGGCATTAATTGATAATATGAGAAGAGATAAAATGATATAGAAACGAATCATTGATAATAGGTTTACGCTTATGTAAATATATTCAAATAGTAAAGAAAAGAAGTCAAAAAAATAATACAAAGAGCAAGCCTTGTTGGGCTACCCGGATAAGAAACAATAACCAATTCTGGCTGATTTCTTATTTTACATCATAAGATGTAAGAAACGTTTCTTTGTTGATATCAACATTGGCACTTGGCACTTTCAATGCTGTTTTGTTATAAATCAAACCAATATTGTCTGCATAATAATAATGAATGTCGCTGGTGTTGCCAATCGGAATAAGCAGGGCTTTAAACTCCGGTTTAACCGATAGGTGAATGACGTTGTTGTAGGTAACCCCGTTTACCGTATATGAAATATCTTTTTCTTC
>JAULVS010000169.1:0-6576 GCA_032110905.1 Chitinophagaceae bacterium
TTGGAATACTTGGTTTTAAGCTTCTTATTTCCGTTTATGAGCATTTGTATCCCAATGAAACAATCAGTATACTACTGAAAGAACATGCTGAATCGGTAGATATGTGGACGTCTTTAACAACGGTAAGTATTTTTCTTTTGCCTGTTCTTTCTTCCGTGTTACTAGGTTATCCGAAGTCGGGAAAAAAATAAAAAAGCCACCTCAGTATATTGATTTTCTGAGGCGGCTACGACAAAAGAAACTTTGTTTTATGGTTGCTGAGTAAACTGTACATTCAGGATTAACCGAACATCATCGCTTACAACTACGCCTCCGGCTTCTGTAACAGCATCCCACATCAGACCAAATTCTTTACGCTTAATTACTCCCTCCGCTTCAAACCCAACTTTGGTTTGTCCCCAGGGATCGGTCATTTTACCGCTATATGAAACCTGTAGTGTAACAGGCTTGGTTGTATTACGTATCGTTAAATCTCCGGTAAGGGAATAATTATCTTCTGATTTGGATAGGTTACCGTTTTGAAATAAAATTTTCGGGAAATCAGCAGCATTGAAAAAATCATCGTTTTTCAGGTGCTCATTTCTTTGTTCGTTGCGCGTGTCAATGCTATTCACATCGGCTGAAAAGCTGATTTTAGCATCGCTGAAGTCTTCGGTTGCGCTTTCCATTTCTCCTTCGAAAGAAGTGAACTGTCCTGTTACTGTTGTAATCATCAGGTGTTTTACCTTGAAAAGGATGTCGCTGTGTGCCTGGTCAATTTTGAATGTAGCCATTTGTTTGTTTTTATTTGGTGAAAAAATTTGTTCAGTTCAACAAGGGAATATCCATTACCAAAACTTTTGATTCTGCGGATGCGGTTATTTTGATGGTATCTATTCCCGTAAACGCTATGCCGTCTCTCTTTTTCAGTTTTTCAGCTTCCACTATAATTTCTCCCTCTATTAAAAAGAGATAAACACCATTGTTTTTATTAATCTTATTATAATTTATTATTTCTCCCTGCTCTATGTTCCCAAGTGAAAACAATACATTCTGGTAAATCCAGGTCATTGCCGGTGTTTCAAAGGAACCTATAATAGGATAAAGATTGTTTTTCAACAAAGACGCATCAACATTCACTTGATCGTATCTGGGCTCTACGTTTTTTCTATCAGGGAAAACCCAGATCTGCAAAAAGCAAACATCTTCATTCGGGCTGGCATTCATCTCGCTGTGTACAATACCTTTTCCCGCGCTCATCACCTGAATTTCTCCCGAACGAATAACACCTTCATTTCCCATACTGTCTTTATGAGCAAGGCTTCCGCTGAGCGGGATAGAGATGATTTCCATATTGTCGTGCGGATGTGCACCAAAACCTCTTCCTGGAGCAACCTTATCGTCGTTTAATACCCGCAATGCACCGAAATGAATTCGCGCTGCGTCATAATAGCCGGCAAAGCTGAAAGTGTGAAAGCTTTTCAGCCAGCCGTGATCGGCGCCACCTCTTGTATCTGCTCTGTGTATGATTGTGTTCATGATTGATATATTACATGTATATACATCTATTTATTTAAAAAAAAATTATTCTTTCTGTCTGATCTTTTCCAGTAATGTATTCAGGCTTGTTGCTTCTTTCTCCGTTACAACCAATAAGTTTTCCATCAGAGATTCAATTCCTTTTGTGCTCTTTTCCAGCAGTCGAAGGCCCAAGGGAGTGAGCTGCACTACAGTGTGACGTTTGTCATTGCTGTCGGTTTGTCTTTTAACAAGCTTCTTTTCTACCAAACGATCGATGATCCGTGGCACATTAGAATTTTTTTCGATCATCCTGCCTGCAATATCTTTTACACACATCATTTCGGGCGATTTTCCTTTCAGGATTCGCATCACATTGTATTGTTCATGGGTGAGTCCGTAAGATTTTAATTCTCTGCTCATCGTTGTTTTCAGCCACCACGATGTATAGAGGATATTAAGCGATGCCTTGTGTGTTTCGTTTCGGAAACGACTTGTCTGTAGTGCTTGTTCCAGCTTCACACTACAAATATATGTATGTACATCTAATTTTTAAAATTCAAAGTAGTTGATTAAGTAAGGGAAAAAGAGTATAGTTTATAATCCGGAGAAGGTAATGCCGATCTGAAATGGTCTGATCTGGTTAGGTCCCTGGCCTTCTTTTATGAAATCATTCAGCTGGTACTGGAAATAAAGCCCGAAACTTCCATAGCCAATTCTTGCATAGCTAGCAAGACGCAGGTTATTGAAGTTTTTTCTATCCTTGATTTTTAAATTGTAATTTCTGTTTCCTTCAGCATCGCGTTCAAAACGTGTTTTATCGACTGCAGTAACAAGGGTGCCGACTTTCATACCGAGTGCAAATTTCCAGCTTTTATTATATTGAGATGGCTTGTTCATGAAACGAAGCTCAATCGGAGCCTCGAGATAGGTGGTATGTAATTTTATGCTTTTGTACCGGTTATTGGTATCTGCGCCGGAAAGCTGTCTGAAGCGAATGCCGTTGTCGCCGGTGATATCAATATCGCGCTTAGCGTTTTTATCAAAGAACATATGATCGGAACCTATGCCCGCACCGATCCCGATGCTGAAGCGGGGGTCTGTTTTAAAAGGAATATCAAAACAGAAATAAAAATTAAAAGAACGGGATAGGCCTTTTGTAGTTACGCTGTCGGGGCTTTGTTGCCAGAACAGAGAACCGAGTTGAAATTGTAAATGGTCTTTTGGTCTGTTTTCTACAGTGCGGGGAGGAGGAGCATAGGAGCTGTCTGTTTCATCTTGTGCAAATGCAGAATGGAGTAATACTGAAAAAATAAAAAAAGAAAGAAGCTTTTTCATTTTTGGTGATGTTTATGATATTTTAAATTTCAAATTATAAATAGTAATCGTACAGTGCAAAAAAACAGATTGATCTTTATAATTAATTAAATAAACAAGCTGTTTATAAAACCTTTTCAAAGATAATGGAAACAAAACGAATGTAATATCTTAAGAAAAGCGGTTAATTACGAGGAGCCGGAAAGCAGATGTTAAAGCTTGTTTTTCCGGGAGTTGAGATAACTTCTATTGACCCACGGTGTTCCAGTACTATTCTTTTCACAATGCTTAATCCGAGCCCGGAGCCTCCTTGTTTTTCTTTCGTAGAATAAAAAAGCTTGAATATTTTATCGAGATCGCCAGCCGGAATCACCGGACCGTTGTTTTCAAAGCAGACAATGATTTTGCCTTCTTTTTGTGTTGTGTAGATGCTTATTTGTTTGTCTTCTTGATCTTTCAGTGCTTCAATTGCGTTTTTAATTAGGTTCGACCACAGTTGAAATAATTTTATTTCACTTCCTTCAATTTTTAATTGGGCTTCAATGGCAACAGAAATATGATGAGATTCCTGCAGGCTATATCCGAACATATTTAAAACGGAAGAGATGTTTTCATAAAGATGTATTTGTTGCCATTGTTCTGCGTCTTCGTTTTTAATGTAGGAACGAAGGTTTTTAATCACGCTGGTTGATTTTCCGACAGAGCTGTTTATGGTTGAAGTGATGGTGTTTACTGTTTGAATATGTTCGATCATTCGAAGCATTCTTTCAACATTCTTGAATCCGAGCAGTTTTTCAATCAACACATTTTCCTTTCCCACAAGTATTCGGCATTTTACAAATAGATCAGACAATTTTTTTAGACTCTCGTCTGTGCGGCCCGTTTGTTGTTCATTAAGATAAACCAGCATTTCTTTCTTTTCGTTTCTTAACTGGGTACCGGTGACAAAAGACTCGGGTTTTATATTTCGGGCTACTTCTCTGATTGCCTGCCATTCATCATCCGAAATCCTGCTGATATCTTCTTCAAAAATCTGATCAAGTACATGTTGCAGTGTTTCTGCACCAACCATAATTGTGCTCATAGGTGTGTTCAGGTCATGTGCAACACCGGCGGCCATTTCTCCGATAGCCGCCATTTTTTCATAATCATTTACTGCTCTCGACAAGCGTGTATTTGCTTCAACACCTTCCTGTACTTTTTTCTCAAGGTCTTTGTTGATGGAACGGAGTCCCTCTTCGTATTGCTTGCGCAAAGTGATATCCGTTTCAACGGCAATATATCCGGTTACTTCTTTCTTTACACTGAGTATAGGTACAATATTTAATTCAAGCCAGTATTCGTTTCCGTTTTTACCTCTATTTAGAATTTCAATTTTTGATATGATTTCGTGATTTGCAAGTTTGCTGTTGATGTAGTTGATGGTGTTTCGGTCTGTTTTTTCAAACTGAAACATGGCAGGCGTTTTACCAATTATTTCTTCTTGCTTATAGCCGGTGAGCTTTAGTAAACTGTCGTTAACCCAAAGAATTTTCTTTGTTTTGTCTGCGATGATTACGCAGTTAGAAGTGTATGCGGCTACGTAAGAAAGTCTTTGAATCTCTTCCTGATATTTCTTTTGTTCACTGATATTCTGGATGATACCGGTAACCATATTTTTTTTGCCGGCGGCTCCTTCTTTCTTTTCTCCGATTAGTTTCGCCCAAAAGGAACTACCGGTCTTCTGATTAAACAGTTGTATTTCTTTTTCCAACAATCTATCAGTATTATCTGCATTAAAAAAGGGAAGCACTTCGTCGCGAAATTCAGCAACAATCAGCTTTTCCATTCCCGTTCTTGTTTTAGGAAAATCAGTACTGATGCCAAGAATTTCGTCAAGGGTTTGTGAGCTTTCCCATAGCCCATTTGTAAGATCTACTTCGTAGTGCCCGAGCTTTGCTCGTCTTTGAGAAATAATCAACTTTTCTCTTGCTTGTTCCAGCTCTAGGGTTCTTGCTTTAACCAATAGCTCCTGGTTGTTGAGGATTGCTTCATTCTCTTTATTCTTTTGCCGAATTGTTTCAGACAGTTCAGCGAAAACATTTTGCAACTCCCCTATTTCGCTTTTGCTCTTACTCTGTGGAATTGTATGTTCGAGAATATCCAATTTTGCTTGCTTAACAAGGTTTGTTAACCTCAATACCGGCCTGGTAAGGGTTCTGGATATTAGCAGCAGCAGCATTAAAAAGAAAGGAAAGGCAATCAATATAAAGAGATAGACGGGCTTGTTAATTCTTTTTACTTCTTCATCAATTTTCTTAATTTCTTCTGCAACACGAATGTATCCACTGAAATATTTTGAATTAAAAGAAAAGTCTTCAAATATAAAAAGGGAAGAATCAACCTGAGATACTTCTTTAAATGATTTGCCTTCAGGAAAAGTAGCAAGCAGTTGCTCTGTTCTAGTGATTGAATCACGAATAATCACCCCAACGAAATTAAAATCAGAATTATTTTTGGAAAATTCGATTGTTTTTTTAACCCCATTTAAATCTTCAAAATCAACAGACAACTCTACACCAAGGGCAACAGTCTGTGCAGCTTCACGAAGGGCTTGTTTCTTCCGCTCTACCAGCATTCTCTTTTGTTCCTGGGGATAATAATAGGCAACGATAGACAAGATCACCACAGGAAGAATGGCAAACGGAATCCAGAAGCGAAAGGTTATGGAATGAAAAAAACTTCGCATAGCTTATTCAACAAATAGAAAAAGATATTTATTATCAACTGTTTTTCTTGATTCTGCAGCAATTACACCAATTGCCCCCGGCGTTTTTAATACATAGGCAATAATTTCTGCATCGCTGTCAAGGAATACGGGGGGGCTGGTACGACCTTGAAATACAAGAGAAAGCCAGTATTTCTGCATTTCTTTTACACTTGATTTGTATATAACAGATGATATCAAGGTTGCAGAAGCACATTTAGAAGAGGGAAGCACAATGGTTGTTTGTTCTTTTGTTGCCGGCCATCGGCTGTATTTGCCCAGAAAAACACCCTGCACGTCTTTCAGTCTTCCATTAATAAAGCCCGTCTGGTTTTGAACAACAGCAATATCCTTAAAAGCTGTTTGGCCAAAAGTGAACAAGCAACTTAAAAGAAAAAATATGGTTAAGTGGAATTTCATATTCAGAAGGAATAAGCTAACTGCATTTTTAATACAATGTGGTTATGTCCGGTATGGCTCCCGCTATGCTGATCTCTTTCCGCGGTCTGGTATTCAATTTCCGTTTTTAGGTTGATGAGGTGGCTGAATTCATAACGGTAACCTAGTGCATACCTGCCTACTTTGTAGCCATAAGTATGCAAATCTTTATCACTTACATTCATAACATCGACATGAATAAAAGGAACGCTTTTCTCACCGAGTCTCCAACCTGCATACAAATAGTTTGTGTAATTACCGGCCTTACCAAGAGAATCGGTGTTGGTAATATTGTAAGCAAATTCATTTAACACTTCATATTTGTTATTGAAATAAGCAAAAGACCCGCTCAACAAATGAAACCTTACATCTCCTTTATAAAGGGGTCCTGTATAGTTGGTGTTTCTGGGATCAGTATGACCACTATGTGTTCCGCGACCATTGCCAATGATATTATTATAGTAATAAGAAGCACCGATTCGCATCCCTTTTTTAGGTTTAAAATGAAAAGCGGTCGTTATAGAAGGAGCAAAATCTCCGCTAAACCCATCCGTAGATGCGATACCGTTTCCTAATAC
>JAULVS010000170.1:0-2335 GCA_032110905.1 Chitinophagaceae bacterium
TGGATAAGCATATCGACGAAAAAGCAATTTTTCTTCTTCGTTCCAATTTTGGTCTACTTCTCTTTTTGTAATAAGACGCTGTGATCGGCCTTCTCCAACAAAAACAACTTGCCCAACCTGCAAATCAATTTTTGCATAGATGCCGTATCCTGCAATCGAGTTTCCCTTCATATAGAAGGGCCGTTGTTTTCTAGCATGGCGGGCAACGCCTTCTGCAATGATATGCTGCAAAAATCCCGACTGGCCTATGGGATCATATTTCAATACAAAATCTGCCGATCCTTCATAGCCGTCTGTATAAAAAACAGAACAGGTGAGGTTCATCTCTAAAAAAAATATATTCCCCTCTTTGTCTACACGAAAATCTAACCTTCCATAACCAAGTCCGCTCGCTGTTTTAAATATTTTTTCACTTGCGGCGCGTAGCTTACGCTCTAATGCAGCATCTGTGCAGGGAATATTGGCGCTAGGGTGTAGCTCGGAGGTTTTTAAAGAATATGTTTTGAAAGATTTTCCCGAGGGAAAAATATACTCTACCGGTTTAAAACTGGTACAACTCTTGTCATCTTGATTTGCTGCTACCAATACCGTAAACTCACGCCCCTCTATATATTGCTCAACCAACACATTGCCAAAAAGCGGCAAGAGCTCCTTGCATTTTTTTTCAAGCGCTCTTCGGTCGGCCACCAACGATTCTTCGTTCACACCAAGGCTGTCACCCGCGTGAGCTGGTTTAACAAAAAGAGGGTAATCAAGACCCGCAGGAAGAACAAGAAGGTCCTCTTCTTTTTCTATGAGCGCATATATAGGAGTAGGAACACCTTCGCAATAGGCAACATACTTCAATAAGGCCTTGGGTAAATCGTATGTTTCGGAGGTTGGGCCGGTAAAAGGAAGGTTTAAAGACTCAAGCGCATAAATTACATCAACCCCGGGGACCTCCCACTCAGGATATCCTTCGCAAAGATTTACAAATATGTCGTAGCCAGCCCCCGACAACTCTTTGAGCTGTTTGTAGGTGGTCAGCTTATTTAAAAAAACATGATCAATGGTGTTGTGGGGGAGCAGGGGTGTAAGATTCCGTGGTGGATCATAGTTTTTATAATCCACGCTTGTGGTTGAATAATCGGGCTGAAGTACGCAAACCTTCACAGTACTGCTTTTGTTTTTCTTTTTGTAATCTGCGGTTGTTTTTGTGTATGACGACGAACCGCGTCTTGTAAAATTTCAAAAATCACTTGTGTATAGGAAACGTTGGATGCTTTTAAAATAGCACCAATGGAAGTATAGTCCTCATCTTCGCTTAATCCGCATTGTGCGTTTGCTTCAAGCACATAGAGTTTTCCTGTTTGTGCATCTTGTCGAATATCAATTCGAGTATAGCCCTTTCCACCAAGCGCGATATATGCTTTTTTGCTGAGCATAGTCAATCTTCTTCTAAGATGGGCGGGCGCGGGTGCGTATTCATAAAAATTTTCATTTCCGGGCATTGGTGATTCCGCTTCGTAGATTTCCCACAGACGATCAAAAGAAAGAAAGCGTTCGGTTGCGGGCAACGAGGGATGAAAATGTCTTTCTACCGGAACATAAACCTTACAATTTGCGGGATCATCTGAAGAGCCTGTAATAAATGTGGTGAATTCTGGTCCTGTAATAAACCTCTCTACAAACAATCCGTCTGCCTGCAGATTCCACCCCCGATATCCCTCAGCTAGTTCTTCTAATCTGGTTTTCAATTCTTGCTCCGAGTGAACAACATTTTTTACAGACACCCCCATGCTTCCGCCCGATACTGCTGGTTTTAATAATAGCGGAGTTCCAACGCGTTGACAAATTCCTCGGATAGAACCAGGCTTTCCTGAAATTATTCGCCAGGGCGAATTGGATACACCCGCTTTATCAAACACCTTCTTCATTGGTATTTTTGAAGTGGTGATTGTATAAAAATGGCGATCGGCTCCCGTATAGGTCAACTTGCGTTTTTCTAGTTCGTCAATTACAGATACGCCCGGTGTTCCATTCACCTCGTCTCCATCGCAGAGATTTAGGACAAGCGCCCTTTTTATTTCTTGTGTTTTGTTGATTTTATCAATCGTTTTTCTAAAACCAGCCATCGTTACAGGCACCCACTCCCATTCAATATTTAGCTCATGAAAAACGCGCGTGTACTCTTGTATACTATGTGTAAAATCATAATAGTGCGCCAGATTGGGGTCGTCTGTTTCAAAGTGTGGTGCCAAAACCCAGACTTTATACTCTTCCGCGATGTTTTTTATGGCTAATGGGTTCATCCCTCGTGATTTCTTTTTCCCTCTATATAAACATTCAAGCGATA
>JAULVS010000171.1:0-13333 GCA_032110905.1 Chitinophagaceae bacterium
GTGTGCCTGTGCAGAAACACGTAAGTGGTGTGGCAATGGGACTGATCACAAGAGGAGATGGCAACTATGCAATTCTTACTGATATCCTTGGAGATGAAGATCATCTCGGAGATATGGATTTCAAAGTTACCGGAACACGTCAGGGTATCTGCGGTGTGCAGATGGATATTAAAGTAGATGGTCTTAGCATGGCTGTAATGCGTGAAGCATTGGAGCAGGCACGTAAAGGTCGTTTGCATATTCTTGATGCGATGTACAATTGCATTGAAGCGGCTCGTACGGAAGTGAAGCCACATGCACCGAGAATGGAGAAACTGTTTATCGATAAAGAATTCATTGGTGCTGTCATTGGTCCGCAAGGAAAAGTGATTCAGGAAATTCAGCGCGAAACAGGTACGACTATCACGATTGAGGAGATTGGTAATTACGGAGAAGTGAGCATCTTCTCACCTGCAAAAGAAGGTTTGGAGAAAGCAGTAGCCTGGGTGAAAGGAATTGTTGCCGTGCCTGAAGTAGGATCTGTGTATGAAGCTACAGTAAAAGGTATCAAGGAATTTGGTGCATTCGTTGAGTTCTTACCAAAGAAAGAAGGACTGCTTCATATTTCTGAAATCAGCTGGAAGCGTCTCGACAGCATGGAAGGTATATTTAAAGTAGGAGACCATGTGAAAGTGAAACTGATAGGTATTGATCACAAAACCGGCAAGTTCAAACTCAGCCGCAAAGCATTGATGCCAAAGCCTGATGGTGCTCCACATTCTCCGCGTGAAGACCAGGGTGAAGAAGCATGATTCAACAATCAAATTAAACACTGAACTTTGAGGTCCTGATAACAGGACCTTTTTTTATGCAATCAACTATTTGTTTAGCGATCAGAAATATCAATCAGCAACAAGCAGAGGAATTAATGGCCTTGCTGGGAGAAGAAGGATTTGAAGCCTTTGAAGAAACAGAGAATGGGCTCGATGCATATATTCCTGAAGAGAAGATTGATGAAGCAATTGCAAAATCAATCATTTCAAATTACACTTCGGATATCAGTATCAATGTACATGCTCCACGCAACTGGAATGCAGAATGGGAGCAACAATACCAACCCGTTGTTGTGGAAGATATCATTGGTATTCGTGCATCATTTCACCCGCCATTACAACAAGTGCAAACAGAGATCATCATTACTCCTAAAATGAGTTTTGGAACAGGTCACCATGCAACTACCTGGCAAATGCTGAAGATGATGAGTGGAATGGATTTTCAGGGTAAGCAGGTTTTTGATTACGGAACTGGAACCGGAGTACTTGCAGTGTATGCTGAACTGTTAGGAGCAAGTAAAGTGCTGGCAATGGATATAGACGACTGGTGTATTGAGAATACAATAGAAAATGCTTCAGTCAATCAATGTGAATCTATTCTGGCTATACAGGGAACAGTGCCACCATCTGATCAAAACTTTGATTGCATTCTTGCTAATATCAATAGGCATATTTTATTGGAGAATATGGCTGCAATGGCAGGCAGTCTTGAAAAAGGAGGACTGTTATTAATCAGTGGGTTTTATGCGGAGGAGGATTCTCTTTTAATTGAAGCTGCAGAAAAAGAGGCATTGTTTCTTGAAAAGAATTCAGAGAAGTCGGGATGGAGTTGTCTTCAGTTCAGAAAAAATTAATTCGTTGTGTTGTATTTATTACTGCTAGTTGCTTCTTATTTATTCGGATCAATTCCCACTGCACTTTGGGTTGGCAAGCTTTTTTTTAAAATAGACATTCGTGAACACGGAAGTAAAAATATGGGTGCATCCAATACGTTCAGGGTGATGGGTCCGCTATATGGGTTAATTGTACTTGTCATTGATATGGCAAAAGGTTTTCTGGCTGTCAAGCTCACTTACGTACTGGAATATGATGAAAGATGGTTTCTTGATCCTTCGCTTTGGGAATTGCTTTGCGGCCTTACTGCGATAGCAGGGCATGTCTTTCCCTTATTCGCCGGATTCAGGGGTGGAAAGGGTGTGGCAACATTGTTTGGTGTTGTGCTGGCCATTCAACCATGGACAGCCCTGATCAGCGTGCTTGCATTTTTGATTGTTGTTTTATTAACCAGGTATATTTCTCTCGGTTCATTAACTGGTGTCATTGTTTTTTGTGTATGTGTTTGGTTTGCCTGGACAGATACGAATGTCTATTTGCGGTGGTTTTCGTTTTTATCTGCATTGCTGGTTATATTGATGCATCGAGGGAATATGATCAGGTTGTTGAAAGGGAAAGAAAATAAAGTACAGTTTAAAAAAAACAAACGGAAACAGGATTAACTTTAAATTTAAATTGAAAAAGAACACTTTCCAATGAGAAACAAATTTTTCATACTGCTTTTTATTCTGTCAATCCCTTTTGCTTGTTCTGAGAATCCTATTACAGGAAGGAGGCAATTTTCTCTTTTGCCGGAGAGTCAGTTGCAACAACTCTCACGACAACAATACAGTCAGTTTTTATCTTCTAACAGGGTTTTACCTGCTTCATCAAACAGGGATGCTGAAATGGTTAAAAGAGTCGGCTCGCGCATAGCATCAGCCATTACTACTTATTACAGTGAAAAGGGTTTATCTAAATCACTGGAGGGTTTTCAATGGGAATTTCAACTGGTGCAGTCGCCCGATATCAATGCCTGGTGTATGCCCGGAGGCAAAGTGGTGGTGTATACCGGATTATTACCCGTGGCTTCAAACGAAGCAGGGCTTGCCGTTGTGATGGGGCATGAAATTGCCCACGCAATTGCCTTGCACGGAAATGAGCGGATGAGTCAGGGTTTGTTGCAGCAAATGGGCGGAATTGCCTTACAGGTGGCATTATTGGACAAGCCCGCAGAAACCAGAAATTTATTTATGGCAGCCTACGGTGTTGGTACAACAGTAGGAGCGATGCTGCCATTTTCCCGAAAACAGGAGCTGGAGGCCGACCGGTTTGGCTTATTATTTTCCGCAATGGCCGGTTACAACCCCTCAGAAGCAGTCCCTTTTTGGCAGAGAATGGCTAGGGCAACCGGAGGAGCTAACAAACCGCCTGAATTTTTAAGTACCCATCCAGCAGACGATACGCGCATATCAAAAATGAAACATTATACGGAAGAAGCTAATAGCTATTATAGAAAGGTGGTAAATAGCGGGGCGGATAATTAGTTTTGTTTAATTATATATTGATCTATTTTAGTCAAAATCTCCAAATTTTAAGGGTTTTCATTTAATTTTGCTTTCTTTTTCTCACACAAACACAAGGTTATGTCTGTTTCACTGCTTGAAAAACTTCAACTTCGGGATGAAAAAACAATATTGATACAGGGACTTCCTTCTTCTATCGAAAAAAGCTTTTTAAAATTATCCTTCGCAAAAAACGTTACTCCGCTTTTAAGAAGTAAAAAAATTGATTTTGCGTTGATCTTTGCTATAAATCAAAATCAGTTAAATGGTATTCTGAAAGATGTACTTCCTGCTCTTTCAGCTTCTGCCAAATTCTGGATTGCTTATCCTAAAGCAGCTTCAAAAATTGTGAGCGATTTAAATCGCCCCGGAAGCTGGCAGTTTGTTTGTCAGTGTGGTTTTGAGTCAACCGATGAGGTTGTACTGGATCACGTATGGACTGCTATGCGTTTTGAATGTGCAAAAGTTGAAGCGCCAAAATCTTCAAAACCTACACGGGCATCAAAAGAACTTGTTGCTGAGATGGCTTAATTCTTTTTAAATAATATTGATGCCGCCTTTCTTATGGCGGCATTTTTTATTTTTATAATTCTCTGTTAAGTTATGTACAAATGAAAGTTTTTAGATTTAACGCTTTCTTTTGTTTTAAATGATTTGATCAACCCTAATTTTGAATCATGACTGTATGGAAATATCATCATCCTATTAAAAATTTTTTTTCAATCGGGATGTTTTTGCTTTTTGTTTTTGGTCTGCTCATTTTTTATTTTTTTAGCAAAGAAGATTTATTCTGGATACTCAACAGGCAGCATTCAGTGGCTGGGGATTATTTTTTTAAATATGGCACTTACCTTGGAGATGGACTGGTAATGATTTTGCTGGGGCTTATATGTATAGCAATGGGAAAAAGAAAAACAGGTCTGCTTCTTATTCTTTCATTTCTCCTCTCAGGATTGGTAGTTCAGATAGTGAAAAGAACCAAGCCCGAACCAAGACCCGGACGTTATTTTACAGAATTGCGTCAGGCAGAAAAAGTGCATAAGGTAGATGATCATCTTTTAAAAGGTAACAACAGTTTTCCAAGCGGGCATACCACAACAGCATTTGCTATGTTCTCTCTGTTGGCTTTCGAAAACAGAAGAATACACTGGCAATTACTTTTTTTCGTAATTGCTATTACCGTAGGTTATTCACGTATTTATCTCGGACAACATTTCTTTAAAGATGTCTGGTTCGGCGCCTTCCTTGGCTATGCCACTTCTTACTTTTTACTCTGGGCTTTCAGAAAAAAGGAGTTTTGAAAGGAGTTATCAGTTGTCAGTTATCCGTTATCAGTTGTCAGTATCAGTTGGCGGTTGTTATTATTGAATTTCCGGTCTCATGGACTCCCGGTCTCATGGACTCCCGGTCTCATGGACTCCCGGTCTCATGGACTCCCGGTCTCATGGACTCCCGGTCTCATGGACTCCCGGACTCATTGACTCCCGGACTCATTGACTCCCGGACTCATTGACTCCCGGACTCATGGACTCCCGGTCTCATGGACTCCCGGTCTCATGGGCTCATTGACTCATTGACTCCCGGTCTCATGGACTCCCGGACTCATTGACTCCCGGACTCATTGACTCCCGGGTAAGTGAAAGAACTTAGCATTGCATATAAAGGCAAATTGGTAAGCCAAGGCTCTTTCCTGTAATCAGATAAGGAAATGCGAATGCTTGTTGCCGGATTGTATTTTTGATAGTAGACTTTCAGGCTTTTTGCTTTTAAATTTTCAGCAGCTTTTACTTCAATTGGAATAATTTTATCTTCATACTGAATCAGAAAATCAATTTCAGCTGTGGCATTTTCTGCACTCCAGTAATAGATAGGAAGATGATTAATCGTTTTTAACTGTTGAAGTACGTACTGCTCCGATAATGCCCCTTTGAATTCTTCAAACAGCGTTTGGTCTGCTATAAGCGTTTGCATACTCAGGTTTCCCATTGCAGCGAGTAACCCTACATCCAGTATAAATAATTTAAAGTCGGAAGGAGAGGCATAGGCAATCAATGGGATACCGGGTTTATTGCATTTGCTGACCTTATAAATGATACCTGCCTGAACAAGCCATTCAATAGCTAATTCAAACTCACGTGCACGTGCGCCTTTCTTCAGATTGCCATACAAGAATTTTTTATTTTCTTTTGCGAGTTGCGCGGGCAACGATTGCCATACCATTCTAATTCTGGGAACGATTTCATTCGGTGCATGTTTGGAAAAATCCTGCTCATAGGCCGACAAAATATTGAATTGCTTCTCTCTTACTGCTTTAAAGTCTTTTCCCCTTATAAATGTAAGCACGGCTTCCGGCATTCCTCCTACATAATAATATTGCTTTAAAAGACTTATATATTTTTCTTTAAATGCGGTTATCAAATCCCATTGCTTATTTATTAAGAGATCAAACAAAGGCTGTTCGTTCAATGCCTTTAAAAATTCATGAAAATCTAAAGGGTATAAATCCAGAAAATCGACCTTGCCTACAGGGAAAGATCGGTGCTCATGCAAGGAAACGCCCAAAAGTGAACCAGCCGCAATGATGTGATACTCATTGGCATTTTCTTGAAAGTATTTTAAGGAAGTAAGTGCTGCTTCACATTCCTGGATTTCATCTAAGATAATCAGCGTGTCAGTTGGCAGTATTTCTTCATCTGTTTCTATTTTAAGGGCAGTGATTAAGGTATTTATGTCGCTGACTGTTTCAAATACGCGGTGAAGCGACTTAGCAACCTCAAAATTGACATAAGCGATGTTCTTATAATTTGTATTTCCAAAATCTTTCATTAGCCAGGTCTTTCCAACCTGTCTTGCTCCTCTGATAATCAGCGGTTTTCTGTCGGCTTTTTGTTGCCAGTGTTGCAGGCTTTTAATGAGTTTTCTTTCCAATTACTTTGTATTTGTGATCTAAATTACAAATATTCATTTGAATAAATGTAAAATAATACACTATTTTAAATGAAAAAATGATTTGAAAGGGCACTTCAAGGGTTAAACCTAATTAGCCGTGACTCGTGTTTGATCAAGTTACGGGTTACCGGCGAAGTCAGACTGCTTCGATCCCTAAGGCTTTCGGGGCATGGGCGGGAGGATTATGAGCTACGAGACCAATAACTAATAGTCCCGACGCTTTGGTCGGGACCTTCGGCAAACAACCAGCAACTTCTTCATGGACTTCCGGTCTCATTGACTCCCGGTCTCATTGACTCCCTTCTCGTCGCCAAAAATATTTTTTGCGAAACAGCCTACGAAACAGGGCATATATGTTCTCCAACCCTGATTTTAAAAATTTGAAATCTGATTCTAAAATATTCCGATTAAAATAAAAAAGACCAGCAATAACCGATGTGTTTTTTGTCAGATTATTTTGTTGTGCTGAATAAAGTAATTATCCGAATTTGAATACGAATTGTATTAGCCTCCACTACTTCACAAAAACAACCTCATCATAAGGAACTCTGTATCGCTTACCCCAGATGCCTGCTTCTGTTCCCAGACCAACGGAAATGATCATATTGATTTCTGCGCCTCTGGGCAATCCTAAAAACTTTTTTACGCGATGTTCATCGAAGCCTTCCATGGGACAGGAATGAAATCCTTCTGCGGCGACAGATAACATAAAGGTTTGTGCTGCCAGCGCACATGATTTGTGTGCCGTAATGCGCTGAGTAGTTTTTCCTCCTGCTCTGTAAAAAGGTTTTCTCCATCCCATAAATAAACTGATAGATCTACGTATCAGTGTGCTGATTCCTAAAAGATCACTTTTGTATAATAAAGGCATGATTGTATCATAATACCGGAGTGCTTTCTTTTGAATTTTTGCAGGTTCTCCCTGAATCGTTTCTTTAATTCGGTCGAGATTCCAGTTGGCTCTTTCACGCCATTTATCTTTTCGTGTCACAAACACCACCATCTGCTTCGCTGTTGCAGCAGCCTGCTGGCCAAGACAGAGCGGTACCATTGCCTTTAATGATTCTTCAGAGTTTATCCAGTAAAACTCCCACAATTGCATATTGCTGCTGTTGGGCGAAAGAATGGCTCTTTCCAGACTGGTGCGAATGATTTCATCAGGCACTACTATGTCGGGATTAAATTTTCTGTTCGATCTGCGGAAGTCGATGATTTTTTGAAATTCGGTATTCATAAGTGTGAATTATTACTTTTCTCTTAAGGTAAAATTAAAAGTTAAAACCATTACTGTTGTTATAAATTGCTCAACCGGAAACTTATGGAAAGCACTTATTTCGTGAGGACACGAACCGGGATAGAATTTAACCCATAAACTTCACCTGCTCCGCGAAACCTTTGAAATCTCTTTTATGTGCGTTATATACTTGATATCCTTTAATTTTTTGGCGCAGAGAATAGAGTAAAGGAGGTTATCTGCGAGAATTTTATACTCAATTTTTGATGCTAATTCATTGACTATCGGAAATTAAAGAAATAATCAGTTGAATAATAATTCCTTTTTCATCAGGATGGCTTTGAGCAACAAGCAATGCAATAGCAGTTAAGCCATTGTCATTGATTTTCAGTTCACCTGATTTTTTAAATCGGTGTTTATTTTTTTCTAAAAACCAGATAAACAGAAATGCTCCGATGCGTTTATTGCCATCTGTAAAAGAATGGTTTTTAATTACGAAATATAACAAGTGTGCCGCCTGTTCTTCAATGCTAGGGTATAAATATTGTTCGCCAAAGGTTTGCACAATACTTTGTAGCGAACTTTTAAAGCTCTCATCCTTTTCATTCCCAAAAAGAGCAGTAGCTTCATTTTTGGATATGAGCTGTTTCTTTAATTCGTTAATGACAACTTTAGCTTCATCATATTGTATATCATAAGTAATATTTTCAGACAGCTTACCTGTTTGCAATGCATGGCTGTCATATTGATTTAGTAGTACGAAGCTTTTGGTGTAATGGTTCAGAATTTCCAGCAATCCCTTTGCTTCCTGTAACTGTAATGTTTCTGCTTTTGCCGACTCTTCAATCAGTTGCACCATTTTGCCCAATTCATCCAATCGTTTCTGGTTAATGGCATAGCCTTTAACTAGATAATCTTTCAATTGCTGTGTTGCCCATTGGCGAAATTGAGTTGCCCGAACCGAATTTACCCTGTAACCTATAGAAATGATAGCATCTAGGTTATAATATTTCACTTTGGTTTTTTGCATTTTGTTTGCTATGGCACCATGGCGGGTGGTATGTTCCAAAATGGAACATACCACGTTTTCTATTAATTCACCTGAAGTGAAAATATTATTTAAATGTTTGGTAATTGCCGGTCTTTGAGTGCCAAATACAGCCGCTATTTGCTCTTGGGTAAGCCAAACGCTCTCCTTTTCAAACCTTACTTCAATTTGTGTTTGTCTGCTTGAGTCCTTAAAAATTTTTATATCGTTCATTAAATACGTTTTTATATGCTGCAATTTTTCCTAAAAGCAAATAAAGCTACTAAAAATATTAGTTTCTCATCTGATTATGAAATGAATCGGCAAATCCAAATTTTATATATCCGTATTGCAATACCTCGAAAAAAATATCCGGTACAGATTGTAAAGAGAACTTTAATTGCATGCAAGGTGAGTACACGAACCGGGGCAGAATTATTGTTACGATTTACGAGTTACGGGTTGCGAGACTCATAACTCATAACTCGTAACACTCACCTAAAAATCACCGTCCCCAAAAGCTTCGTCAGTTCGCGCTCTGTATTTTTTAAATATTGATGGGTTTTAATCAGCGTAATCGTATCTTCTTCATTGTGATTATTTTGAAGATCACGCTGGTTTTCTTCAATCAGCTTTTTTACTTTTCTGAGTTTCAGGTATAAGAGTACTGATTGCAATTCTTCTCTGTATAATTCCTCTCTGGTAGGAACAACCACCGAAAAAGGTTCTTTCTTCCAGTTGTGGCTTAGTTGATGACGAATATCCTGGATTGAAACAGCAACACGACTGATCATCGGATTTTCGTGGTACATAAATCTTTTGATTTCCGGCTGCTCACCGTCATTCAGCATAATCTTATATAGGGTGATGATTTCGGTAAGCTCGGGAAGTTCAATCAGGTCCCATGCTTCTTTCTCATGCAAAATATAATCGGCTACCGTCTGCTCTTCCGTCCATGGCAACATCCCAAATTCAAGCAAACATCTTGTCAATGCTCTTTCCTGTTGTTCATCTTTATTTAATAATTCTATGGAGCTTTCAGTATCCTGTTCTTCTTGCGTTTTTGGTTCTTCGCCTTTATCTGCATCTATTTGCTTTTTGAATTCCTCCTTCGAAATACGCTCCCTGATGAATTTATTCACCAATGCATGCAAACCTGCTTCATCAATTCTCAGTAGTTCAGCACTGCGTTTGATATAATCCTGCTGCCTCGTGAAATCTTCTGCTTTGCGGATGCGACTGATACTTTCTGCAATGGTATTTACAGCACCGGCTTTTTTCACTGAATCATTTCCCGCATCTTTCAACATCACTTCCAGCTGAAACAGAATCACATCTTTTTTAGCAGCTGCAATAAATTCCCTGAATGCAACAGCACCAACTTTGTTTACATAACTGTCAGGATCTTCCTGGTCGGGAATCAAAACGAGTTTTACATTTAATCCTTCTTCAAGCGCAAGATCCAGTCCGCGCATAGCGGCTTTAATGCCTGCAGCATCTCCATCGTAAATGATGGTGAGGTTTCTGGTAAACTTTCTGATGAGCCGCAACTGATCGGGCGTAAGTGCAGTACCTCCGCTGGCCATCACGTTTTCAATGCCTGCCTGGTGCAAAGAAATGACATCTGTATATCCTTCCACCAGCAAACATTCATCCAGTTTGTCTACAGCAAGGCGTGCAAAGTATGCACCATATAGCAGCTTGCTTTTGTTATAGATTTCATTCTCAGGGGTATTGATGTACTTCGGTGCATTTTCTTTTTTTCCAATGACACGTGCACCAAACCCTGCTATTTTACCACTGAGGTTATGTATCGGAAAAATAATCCGTTCTCTGTAATTATCAACCAGGTCTCCGTTTCGTTCCGTAACGATTCCTGTTTTGAGCAGGAGTTCCGAATTGAACTGCGATTGCAGTGCTTCTTTCGCAAACACATCCCTGCCTGCAGGTGAATATCCCAGTTGAAACTTCTCAATGATTTCATCTCGAAAACCACGTTCTTTTAAATAATCAAGTCCTGCAATATTCCCTTCTTCTGTTTCAAGTAATTGCCTGCTGAAAAATTTCCTGGCAAATTCATTGATGATGTAAAGACTGTCTGCCGTCTGTTTTTGAATGATCGCTTCCGGACTGCTCTGGGTCTCTTCAATGGTAACGTTGTACTTCGCAGCAAGCCAGCGCAAGGCATCCACATAGGAATGTTTTTCATGCTCCATCAGAAAACTGATGGTGTTGCCGGTTTTGCCGCATCCGAAACATTTATAAATTTCCTTAGTGGGAGAGACGGTGAAAGAAGGCGACTTTTCATTGTGAAAAGGGCAGAGCCCCAGGTAGTTGACACCCCGTTTCTTCAGTTTCACGAAACTGCCTACAACTTCGATGATGTCGATGCGGCTTAGTATCTGTTGGATGGTCTGCTGGGAAATCATAAAGGAGGAGCAATTTACACAATCATATCCGAACTATTTACATCCGCGGTTCGGAGAAGGTTTCTTAACTTTGCCGGTACTATGACACTAGAAAAATTAAATGATATAAGGGAACGCATTTTGCTCCTGAGGAGGTTTCTTTGACGTCGAGAACCGACAACATAAGATAGCAGAAGACAAACAACTTTCTCTGAGTCCCGGTTTCTGGGACGACAATAAGCGTGCAACCGAAATTCTGAAAGAAATCAAGAACAACGAATACTGGATACAGCTATTCGATGCAACTGCTACTTCCGTAGAAGATTTTGCTGTTTTGTTTGATTTCTGGAAAGAGGGGGATGCTTCCGAAGAAGAAACAAAAGAAGCGTACGATAAAGCGCAGCAGGCCATTGAGGATGCTGAATTCAAGAGCACTTTGAATCAGCCCGAAGATGAGCTGAGTGCGGTATTGCAAATTAATTCAGGAGCCGGTGGAACCGAAAGTCAGGACTGGTCACAAATTCTTGCCAGGATGTACCGCATGTATGGGGAGCGTCAGGGTTGGAAAGTGACCGAGGTTGATTGGCAGGATGGAGATGGTGCAGGTATCAAAACCTGTACGTATCAGTTTGATGGGCCTTTTGCTTATGGACTTTTAAAAGCAGAAAGCGGAGTACATCGTTTGGTGCGCATTTCGCCTTTCGACAGCAATGCACGCAGGCATACCTCCTTTGCGAGTGTGTTCGTTTATCCGTTGGTGGATGATACCATTGAAATAGATATCAAGGACAGCGAAGTAAAAATGGAAACAGCACGTAGTGGCGGGGCAGGAGGACAGAATGTCAACAAAGTAGAGACAAAAGTATTTCTCACGCATATACCGACTGGTATTACGGTTGTTTGTCAGACTGAACGAACCCAGCTTGGCAATAGAGAAAAGGCGATGCAGATGTTGAAAAGTCGATTGTATGAAGATGAACTTCGCAGACGAAATGAACTGAAAGATGCGGCCAATTCTTCCAAGAAAAAAATTGAATGGGGTAGTCAGATACGCAGTTATGTGTTTCATCCGTATAAGATGATCAAAGATCACCGAACGGATTTTGAAGTAGGTAATGTGCAGCCGGTGATGGATGGAGAGATTGACGGGTTTATCAAGGCGTTTCTGATGAGTGAAAAGGATGTCGGTTAACGGTTAGTCCTGAGCGAAGCGAAGGATCTTTTATCGGTTAACGGTTGGATGTTAGCGGTTACTAATTTATTTTGTGTGATGAGTGACTTTTCACCTAATACTTTTAATTTTTTACTTTAAAAATTGCTCCATATGAATCAAGGTACTTTTCATTATCCGCTTCCGGTCAATGAACCGGTATTGAATTATTCACCCGGGTCTGCCGAGAAGAAACGTTTGAAAGAAGCCATTGCTGAAATGAAACAGCAGGTTGCAGATATTCCGATGTATATAGGCAGCAAGGAAGTGAGAACAAATAAAAAGAAATCACTTCATCCTCCCCATGAGTTATCGCATACACTTGGCCATTATCACGAAGGGGAAGAGAAGCATGTGCAAATGGCCATTGATGCAGCACTTGCTGCCAAAGAGCAGTGGGAGTTGATGAGCTGGGAAAGTCGGGCTCATATCTTTTTGAAAGCGGCTGATTTACTGGCAACTAAATACCGCCCTTATATAGTGGCGGCAACCATGCTCGGGCAAAGTAAAAATACCTTTCAGGCAGAAATTGACAGCGCCTGTGAACTCATTGATTTCTTAAGATTCAATGTGCATTATCTCAGTGAAATTTACAAACAACAGCCAATTAGTGCTTCGGGTATTCATAACCGTATGGAGTATCGTCCGCTTGAAGGTTTTGTGCTCGCCGTTTCTCCTTTCAATTTCACTGCTATTGGTGGTAACCTGCCAACCAGTGCTGCCCTTTGCGGTAATGTTGTAGTATGGAAATGTGCGAACACGCAGATATACAGTGCTCAGTTGTTTATGAAAATTCTGAAAGAAGCAGGTTTGCCGGATGGTGTGATAAATCTTATTTATGTAAGTGGACCTGTAGTCGGAGATGTTTGTTTTAAACACAGAGAATTTGCCGGTGTACATTTTACCGGTTCAACAGGTGTGTTTAACCACATGTGGGAAACCATTGGGAAGAACATCGGAACATACCGTTCTTATCCGCGCATAGTGGGTGAAACCGGAGGAAAAGATTTTGTACTGGTTCACAAGAGTGCTGATCCGGATGTGGTAGCAACGGCTTTATTGCGAGGTGCCTTTGAGTTTCAGGGACAAAAATGTTCGGCTGCATCAAGGGCATATATTCCTTCTAATTTGGCAGATGAAATTAAAAAGAAACTGATTGCCGGTGTGAAGTCGATGAAAATGGGTACTGTGGAAGATTTTAGAAATTTCATCAACGCAGTGATAGATGAAAAAAGTTTTAACAACATTAGTCAGTATATAGCCAATGCAAAAAAAGATCCTAATGCACAAATAATAGTAGGAGGTAAATGTGATA
>JAULVS010000172.1:0-11045 GCA_032110905.1 Chitinophagaceae bacterium
CGCCTTCCTCAATCTTAAAGGATTCTTCATCTATCTTATTAAGAATTATCTTCAATCCTTCAATCGAAACATTTACTTCGTCTTTCGTCATCAATCCCACTTCCCCAAGCATGGTTACATGCGCAATTGAACCTTCCACATCATAACGGGCGAGTTGCAGATCAAACTCACGGTCTTTGCCAACTGTAAATCGTTCCACCGATTCGGCTGTGTTTGTGTTTGATTTGTTCCAGAGTTTCATATCTAATCAGTTGTCGGTTATCTGTTATCGGTTTTCAGTTGGTGGATCGAATTATTGAAAAAGTTTTTCAAGCAATTGAATATATCCATCAACGCCTTCTTTTATTTCATCAATAAAAATAAATTCATCTGTAGTATGGCTTCTTGCACTTTCGCCCGGACCCATCTTCAGAGCAGGGAAAGGCATAAGCGCAACATCACTGGTTGTAGGAGAACCATAATAAGATTTTCCAAGATGGAGACCTGCTTTTACCAATGGATGGTCAAGAGAGATAGATGAAGGTCGCATACGCATAGACCGGGGCTCAAACCGACTTTGCATATTTTGTGAAAGGATGTTTAATATTTCATCGAAAGAGGTCAGCTCATTTACTCTGATATCAACCACAAAACGGCACTCGGAAGGAACGACATTGTGCTGCTTATTGGGAGTTTCTATCACAGTAGTGGTAATCCGGTTTGAACCAAGCAACAAACCTTCTTTCTCAAATTTCAGACTTCTTAATCGCTGTATATCTTCCAAAGCAATATATAAAGCATTCATTCCTTCGCCTCTTGCTGCATGCCCGGCTACTCCTTCCGCCACACAATCCACTACAAGTAGACCTCTTTCAGCAACAGCCATTTGCATCTGCGTTGGTTCACCTACAATCGCACAATCAATTTTTTTAAGTTGAGGCAGCAAAAGCTCAACTCCATTCTTCCCGCTGATTTCCTCTTCAGCAGTGGCTGCGAAAACAATATTATAGGGAAGATCCTCTTTGTGATAAAAATAAACGAATGCGGCCATCAGTGATACCAAACATCCCCCCGCATCATTGCTGCCAAGTCCAAATAATTTTCCGTCTTCTACAGCAGGCAGAAAAGGATCACGGGTATATCCTTTGTTTGGTTTTACGGTATCGTGATGTGAATTGAGCAAAAGGGTGGGCTTGGCAACATCAAAATGAAGATTGGTTGCGTACACATTATTTTGTAAACGATGCCACAGAATTCCTTCTTGATCAAGAATACCGGAAATATATGTGGCTGTTTCGTTCTCTTCCATACTAAATGAAGGAATCGAAATAAGTGACTTCAGCCACTCTGCTGCTTTAAAAAATAAGGGTTCTGTTTTATTCATTTTTCAAAACGGTTCCGGAATTGTCATTGATAAGTAATTCTATTTCCTGTGCTTGTCCGATGATCACACGAGCCACGCCTTGCTCAACAGCTTTCAGCGCATTCTCAATTTTAGGAATCATGCCCTCTGAAATGACCGGCTTGTCATTTGTTTTTTCCTGCTTTAACTGCAGATAGCTATCCGGTGTGATCTGTCTAATTAGACTATTTTCATCATTCACATCTCTTAAAACTCCTTTCTTTTCAAAACAATAAATCAATGTGGTAACAACAAAAGACGAAGAAGCCCAGGCCAACTCTTGCGCAATGGTATCTGCATTTGTATTTAATAGTTGTCCTTCTCCGTTATGCGTAATCGGCGCTACAACAACTGCATCATGATGCTCAAGAAGATTGCGCAATTGTAATGTGTTGATCGCATCAATATCTCCGACATAACCATAATCGATAGACGATTTTCTCTTATGTGCAAGAATTAGATTTCCATCTGCACCAGAAACGCCAATCGCATTGCACTGATGTGACTGTAGTTTCGCCACAATCGTTTTGTTGATTTGTCCGGCATAAACCATCGTCACGATGCGCAATGTTTCTTCATCTGTTATTCTTCTGCCGTCAATTAATTGTTGAGGAATAGCAAGTTTTTCAGCGAGTCGGGTTGCAAGTTTACCGCCACCATGCACGAGTAATTTTTTTCCTTTTATTTTCGCAAAACGAAGCAGAAAATCATTGAGTAATTCCGGTGAGTCAATGATATTGCCGCCAATTTTTATGATATATAAATTATCCATTAAAACTTAACATTGATGATAAAATGCTTTGTGCTGCCCAAACTCTGTTTGACGCCTGTTGTGTGACAAGGCTATTGTTGCTATCGAGCACCTCATCAGATAATTCAACATTTCTTCTTACCGGCAAACAATGCATCACTTTCGCCGAAGAACATCCTGCAAGTTTTTTTGTTGTAAGCATCCATGAAGGATCATTGCTTAACAACTTTCCATATTCTTTGTAACTGCTCCAGTTTTTTACATAGATAAAGTCGGCTCCTTCCAGTGCTTTGTTCTGATCATTTATAACGGTTGCTCCATCTGTAAACTGTTCATCTAACTGATATCCTTCCGGATGTGCAATCACAAAATCACATTGACCCCATGCATTGATCCATTGGGCAAAACTATTTGCAACGCATTGCGGCAATGGCTTGATGTGAGGCGCCCAGGTAAGAACAACCTTCGGCTTTTTTTTAACGGAAAGATGTTCCTGAATAGTAATGATATCAGCAAGTGATTGTAACGGATGCAATGTTGCGCTCTCTAAACTTATTACAGGTACACCAGCATATCGAATGAATTGCTTCATCGCAAACTCACCGTAGTCTGCTTCCTTATTATTCAGTGTCGGAAAAGTGCGTAATGCAAGGATATCAAAATAAGATCCCAGCACCGGCGCTGCATCTTTGATGTGTTCAACAGTTGTTCCGTTCATCACTACACCATCCTCAAACTCCCAGCTCCATCCTTCAGTTCCTGCATTAAATACAATAGCCTGCATCCCGAGATTTTCAGCCGCAATTTGCGTACTGAGTCGCGTACGTAAACTCGGATTTAAAAAAACAAGTCCGATTCTTTTTCCATTACCCAAAGAAAGATCCCTTTGCGGATTAGCCTTGTACATAAGGGCTTTCCTTATATATCTTTCCACGGATGCAGAAAGAGACTCATCGGAAGAAGATTTTAAATCGACAACAGAAATAAATTGTTTCAACTTGCTTGACTTTTTGTTGTTCAGTTAGAGATGGGTTCGGTTTGAGGAATCAGTTCTTCTTGCAGCGCTTCAATGAACATTTCTGCATCTTTTCTCTTGAGAGATAACGGAGGAAGAAGGCGTACCACATGCGGCTTCGCTTCGCCTGTAAATATTTTGTGTTTATTCAGCAACGTCTTCCTCAGCTCTTTGTGTTCTTCTCCCAAATCAAACCCAATCATTAATCCTCTTCCGCGAACATTTGAAATACCCGTAATTTCTTCAAGTGCCTCGCGCAGGTATTTACCTGTCATCACCGCCTGTCCCATCAGTTTTTCTTCTTCCATTACTTCCAATACGGCAAGTGCTGCAGCGCAGGCCAGATGATTGCCACCGAAAGTAGTTCCGAGCTGAAAATGTTTGGCTTCTATATGCGGAGAAACAATAATGCCTGCAACAGGAAAACCATTCCCCATTCCTTTTGCCATTGTATAGATGTCGGCATTGACTCCGGCAAAGTCGTGACTGAAAAATTTTCCGCTTCGTCCGTAACCACATTGTACACTGTCGGCAATATAGAGTGCGCCGTACTGATCGCATAGTGATCGAATACTTTGAAGAAAATCATTTTCGGCTACACGAATTCCTCCTACGCCTTGTATTCCTTCAACGATGACAGAAGAAATTTGGTTTCCCTTTTTCTTGAAAAAATCAGTCAAGATATTAATATCATTAAAGGGTAGAAAATGTACATTTTCGGTTTCATTCACCGGAGCGACATATGCCTTCTGATCCGTTGCGCTCACCGCTAGCGAAGTGCGGCCATGAAAAGCGCCCGTAAACGCAACCACCAATTTTCTTCCGTTATGAAAACTTGCAAGCTTCAGTGCGTTTTCATTTGCTTCCGCTCCGCTGTTGCAGAGAAAAAAACGATAATCCTGTTTGCCTGAAACCTGTCCAAGCTTTTCGGCCAGCTCTTTTTGTATGGGGATACGTACTGAATTGGAATAAAAAGCAATTTTATTGAGTTGTGCTTCTATTCTCTCAGTCCACTTCGGATGACAATGACCGATACTGATCACGGCATGCCCTCCGTAAAGATCCAGATACTGATCTCCTTTTTCGTCCCACACATACGCGCCGCGTGCTTTTACGGGCGTTATTGGTTGAATAGGATAAACATCGAATAATTCCATAATTAGGTTTTTAGAAGTAAGAAGCTTTTAATTGTAATCCTGCTGTTTCATCTATCCCCATCATCAGATTCATATTTTGTACTGCTTGCCCAACGGCACCCTTCAGCAGGTTATCAATTGCCGAATGAACAACTAACTGATCACCTGTTTTTTCAATTTGAATCAGACACTTATTGGTATTAACTACCTGTTTTAAAAACAAGGGTTCCGAGATGATGCTTGTGAACGGATGGCTTTGATAGTAGTCGTGATACAATGTCTCTATCTGATCTTTACTCAAAGCGCAGTTTAATTGTGAACTAACAAAAATCCCTCTAGTGAAATCTCCTCTCCATGGAATAAAATGAATGAGAGCTTCTTCTTTCCCAGAAATTTGTTTCAGGCTTTGCTGGATTTCAGGAACGTGCTGATGCGAGAGTGTTTTATATGCCTGGATATTGCTGTGCCGCCAGCTGAAATGAGACGTTTCGGAAAAGCCTTGTCCCGCTCCGGTTGAACCTGTTATGCCCGTTGTAAAAACATCTTTCAATAACCCTGCTTTGGCCAGCGGCAAAAGCCCAAGCTGAATGGCCGTAGCAAAACAACCTGGATTGGCAATAAGCATCGACGACTGAATAAGTTCTTTATTTAATTCAGGAAGTCCGTACATAAAGGGGAGACCGTTGTATTCGGGTCTAACTTCATCAATATTCAATCGAAAATCATTTGCCAGATCGATGATTCGCAAGTGAGTTGGAAATGAGTGTTCCGATAAGAATTTTTTCGACTCGCCGTGTCCCAGGCAAAGAAAGAGAACATCTATTTCTTCTGTGTTGATGTCTGCAGTAAAACAAATTTCTGTTTCACCGGCAAGGTCGCGATGAACTGCTGATATCGGATTACCGGCATTGCTTCTGCTATGTACAAATGAAATAAAAGCATCAGGATGCCTAAGCAAAACCCTGATGAGTTCACCGCCCGTATAACCTGCGCCTCCAATGATACCGATTTTCATGGTTATTTGTTGTTAGTTATTGGTTGTTGGTTTGCTTCAACAAGGATATTGTCTGTTCGTTTCGTTTTATTCTGTACGGCATGCCAGATGCGTACCTGATTGCCGAAGATGGTACTGAAGCCGCGCACATCTTCTCCGGTATAACCATTGTTCATCTCTCCGTATTTACCAAACTCACTGCTCATGAGATCGAACGCACTTTCAACTCCTGCAATTACAAAACGATAGGGATGTAACTCCACATACACATTTCCTGTAACTGTTTGCTGGCTGTTTTCAAAATATGCTTCGATATCCCGCATCACCGGATCGAGGATCTGTCCTTCATGCAGCCAGTTGCCGTAAAATTGAGCGAGCGTGTCTTTCCATTGTAGTTGCCATTTCGTCAATACATGTTTTTCGAGTGCGTGATGTGCTTTAAGGATGATGAGCGGTGCCGCTGCTTCAAAACCTACTCGTCCTTTGATACCAATAATTGTATCACCAACATGTATATCCCGGCCAATTGCAAACGGAGCGGCTAGTTCCTGAATTTTTTGGATTACCTGTACGGGATGATGATAACGGGTATCATTAACCGAAACAAGTTCTCCTTTTTCAAACCCTAATACCAGTTTTTCTGATTTGTCTGTTTGTAGTTGTGTAGGCCAAGCGTCTTCAGGCAAGAGACCATTGCTGCTTAATGTTTCTCTTCCTCCTACACTTGTGCCCCAGAGACCTTTGTTAATACTATAAACTGCTTTTTCAAAATTCATCTCCACTCCTTTCAACTTCAGATAAGCAATTTCTTCTTCTCGGCTTAATTTCAGATCGCGAATCGGTGTTAATATCTTAACGCCGGGCAACAATACGTGAAAGATCATATCAAAACGCACCTGGTCATTTCCGGCTCCTGTGCTACCGTGTGCCACAGCCTCGACACCTAGTTGCCGCGCATGTTCTGCAATGTGAACGGCCTGTATCAGTCGTTCCGCACTAACGCTAAGCGGATAAGTGTTGTTTTTAAGACAATTGCCATAGATGAGAAAACGAAGAATGCGGTTATAATAATCTTCAGTGGCTTCAACGGAAGCATGAGACGCTACACCCAAACGATAAGCATGTGATTCAATATGCTTTAGTTCAGTTGTATCAAAACCTCCTGTATTAACGATGATACTATGTACTTCGTAACCCAACTCGTCGCTTAGGTATTTGGCACAGTAAGTAGTATCAAGCCCGCCGCTGAAACCCAATACAATTTTTTTCTTTTCTGATGTTGTTTGCTGCATAAACCAGTTTAATTGCTGTTCAGGAAATAGATTGATAACGTTTTTTTTCATCCTGCTCTTTCATTGTTGATTTGTTTTTGGTAAGCAGGCGAATGAATTTCCATTGTTTAAAGCGCAGCAATCGTTCGAGGCCCTTTTTCTTTTCTTCAAAAAACTGTTGTGTTTCTTCCGGCTCGTAATGGTCGGACGGATCGTAAAGCATGGCCGTACACATACAATTTTTACGATCCTTGCTCATGAGAATATCGTAGTTGACACAGCTTTTACAACCATTCCAAAACTCTTCATCCTGGGTGAGCTCGTTGTATGTTACCGGTTCGTAACCAAGTTCACTGTTTATTTTCATGACAGCAAGACCGGTAGTAAGTCCGAATATTTTTGCCGAAGGATATAATTCGCGACTTCTTTCAAATATTTTTTTCTTGATGGCTTTGGCAACACCGCTTTTCCGGTATTCGGGTTTCACGATGAGACCGCTGTTGGCCACAAATGCACCATGGCTCCAGCTTTCTATGTAGCAAAAGCCGACCCAGGCTCCTTTAGAGGTAAGAGCAATGACTGCCTTGCCTTCTTTCATTTTATCGGCGATATATTCCGGGCTTCTCTTAGCGATTCCTGTTCCTCTTGCCTTTGCGCTTTCCTCCATTTCGGAAGTAATAAAGGGCGTATAATGGATGTCGTTTACGCCGGCGATACGTACAATTAAATTTTGTTCAATCATTGTTTACGGAAACTGATCTGAATTCGGATCACCAATCCAAAAGGCAACATAGCGGAAGGAAGTTCACTGACAGGGGCCTTGGTGAGTGACTTGTCCTGTCAGACAACGCGTCGACAGATAATAGTAATCAGATACATTAGGAACATTGGTCAAATTAGAAAGTGCGCATATTTCTATGCGCTGATTGTTTGCGGAGCAAAAGTATAAATTATGTAGAATAAACGGTATGTATAAAATAAAAAACTTCGTTTACTATCATTAGTTAGAATTGGTAAAGGCAATTTTCTTATAATATGCTTCCCATTATAATTACAGGTAATTGATTAATGTTATTCAAGATTTAAAAATATCCTCAATTGATATCCGTTTTTATTAGAAAAGGGAGTGCATTTAAGGGTTTTCCCTAAGTGCATCCTATGTCTTTGCTTAATTTTCATTCATTGTGATTCAAAAAGTTGCCTACGGCCAAAAACAGGCGTAACCTTGTGTTGTCATTTAATGACATCGTATCCAAATCCTACCAAAAACCAACAAAATCCAATGGCCCGTTTTGAAACCGGCCCTATGAAACGAAAACCAACGGCTTCCGACCTTTTGAAAACAAAACAAAGCAAAAACAAAAAATTTGAAGCCAAACAAAAAACCCGCTGACTCAGCGGGTTTTTTGTTTGTGGTAACGGGCATAAATTTCTAAGTAGTTTCCTTATCCAGAATCGTTACTTGTATTTTGGGATCAAATGGAATTTTAAACTGAAATAGCAGATCGTCGCTTTTCTTTTCATCCAGCGCATCTACACCATATTTAATTTTATCTGTATCATCATAAACAAGCGTGTTAAATAAACGATCCCATACTGAAAAACTATTTGCGAAGTTTTTGTCTGTCCACGGGCGCTTATAATGATGATGAAACTTATGCATATCCGGCGATACAAAAATCAACCCTATTAATCGGTCAACATTCTTTGGTAAGCGAATATTGGCATGGTTGAAGTAGGTGAAAAAAGCCTGAAAGCTTCGGTGAAAAAAATAAAGTCCGGGGCTCACACCCATCATCACAACACCCAAAATGGTAAAACTTTCTCTGATCAGCCATTCGCCGGGATGATGACGTGTGCCTGTGCTAACATCCACATAAGTGTCGCTGTGGTGAACCACATGCAAGCGCCAGAGCGCTTTTACCTTATGCATCAGATAATGTGGAATGTACTGCGCAAAAAGATCCATAATAAACAAAGTGAACAATAGCCTGGCCCAGAGAGGGAAATTCAACCAGTTCATCAGTCCGAACTGATGTTCTGTTACCGTTAAACTGATTGCAACAGTAATCGCTCCAAGAATAAGATTGACAATGAATGAGGTTCCTAAAAAAACAAGGTTGTTCCCCGTGTGGCGCATCTTCCGATAACCTTTGTCAAACACAAAAAGGGGTATAATAAATTCAATCAACCAGAAAAACAAAAGAGGAATGAGTACAGTTAGCAGGCGTTGCAATGTGCTGATATTATCCCAGTATTCGACAAATGTCTTTATCATAATTTAAAAATGAAGATCGGACAGAGAGAAAACCTGCTTTTTCAAATTTAAATCAAGTTTTTTGATTCTTTCTGAGAAATGCCGACTCACATTTTAAGGGTTTACCCTGGTCTGATTTTATGTCATCGCTTATTTTTCATTCATGGTCGTCTTAAAGTTTGCTTTAAGCAAAATACGGCTGTAATCTTGTGTTGTCATTCAATGACATCGTATCCAAATCCTACCAAAAACCAACAAAATCCAATGGCCCGTTTTGAAACCGGCCCTATGAACCGAAAACCAATGGCTTCCGACCTTTTGAAAACAAAACAAAGCAAAAACAAAAAATTTGAAGCCAAACAAAAAACCCGCTGACTCAGCGGGTTTTTTTATGCTTATAACATTGATGAACGAATTTTTACTGGTTCAGCATCAAAGGCATCGCAAGCATTAAGAGATCTTCTCCCTCAGCCTGCTCAGAGGGCTTAATTAAACCAGCCTTCGTTGGTGTGCTTAACTCAAGGCGAACATCCTCTGTTTCAATGGCACTAAGCATTTCAACCAGAAAACGCGCATTAAAGGCTATCTGGATATCTTCTCCTTCATATGAACATTTCATTCTTTCATTTCCTTCAAAACTGAAATCAACATCCTGCGCGGCAAGCCTTAATTCATTCCCACTAATACTGAGTACAACCTGATTGGTGCTTTTGTTACTAAAAACACTCACCCGGCGAAGTGCGCCTTGAAAATCATTGCGGTTCACCAGCATGGTATAAGGATTTTCAGCAGGAATCACCACTTTGTAATCAGGAAATCTTGCATCAATCAAACGGCAGACAAGTTCAGTTGTGCCGTGGCTTACAAATAGATGATTGTTGTTATAAGAGATCGTAAGCGAATCGTCATTTGCAGGCAACGCACCCTTGAGCAGATTGAGCGGCTTCTTCGGAACAATGAAACTATCGTTTTTCGGGCAACTGGTAGAGGTGAGTTTAAAACGAACGAGACGATGCGCATCAGTTGCAACAAATGTTGCCCCCTTTTTATCTAACTCGAAATAAACGCCGGTCATTGCAGGACGCAAATCATCATTGCTTACTGCAAACAAAGTTTTATTAATGGCCGTAACAAGTGCATTTGAGGTAGTGGTAAATGAAGTGGTTTCATCGCTAACCGGTTCTTTCGGGAAATTCTCCGGATTTTCACCCATTACCTTGTACTTTCCGTTATCGCTGGTAATTTCAATGGCATAATTCTTATCAATGTTGAATGTCAGCGGCTGATCAGGCAAGTTCTTCAGTGTTTCCATCAGGATTTTAGCGGGAATGCAAACACGGAAGTTGTCTTTTGCTTCAATGTCAAGATGGATTTTCATGACGGTTTCCAGGTCTGTAGCTACCACAGTCAGCTTCTCTTTACTTACTTCAAAAAGAAAGTCTTCCAGGATCGGCAAAACTGTATTGCTATTGATAACCCCATTTATCTGTTGCAGATTTTTAAGTAAGACGGAGGATGAAACGACGAACTTCATAAAAATTATATGTTGTTTTTAATGGAAGATAGCTTAAAATGATTTGCAAGATACAGCTAATTAGGTTTTCTTCATATAACCGAATTGAAAGGAACGTTTGCTTTACTTTTGCCACAAATTTGAATATAATTAATCCCCTGACTATTCAGTTTCTGATAAGCAGGAGGGTAGCAATCCGGCTTCATCACGGATTATGAAATGATAAACACGAACATATGCAACTATCTCATTTGGCAGAAACGCTGATCGGGTCTGAAATTGTGAAACTTGGAAACCAGATAAAGGAAAGAATCCGACTGGGAGAAACGATCTATAATTTCACGATAGGAGATTTTGACAGTAAAATATTCCCTCTTCCCACTGAACTCGAAGAGGCTATTCACGATGCGTATAAAAACGGATTTACTACCTACCCCCCCGCTGAGGGAGTACTGGAGCTAAGGCAGGAATTATCCCGCTTTATCGAATCAAACCTCGGAATGAAATATGGTACTAATGAAATTCAAATTGCATCAGGCGGACGCCCATTGATCTATGCAATCTTCAGAGCAATCGTTGACAAAGGTGATAAAGTTGTATATGCTGTTCCTTCCTGGAACAATAACCACTATGTTCATTTTACAGAAGCACAGCATATAGTTGTGGAAGCCAGGCCGGAAGATCGTTTTATGCCCACGGCTGAAGCGCTTAAACCACTTATAAAAGG
>JAULVS010000173.1:0-1366 GCA_032110905.1 Chitinophagaceae bacterium
GATGAAACAATAGATATCTGTGTTTGTGGTTTAAAGGGTGCTTGCTGAAAAAGTAAACACCCTTTTTTATTTAATTCTATTGGTGGTTAACATATACATTTCTTTCCGACTGTAAACATGAAATCCTTTTTTGTTTTCAATGGCAGCTGATGCCATTGCCTTGGCAACGACAGATGCCCTTATTGAGCGATAATTAAAAGGAAACATCCACTCAAGAAATGGAAGAAGTTTGATGGCGAGTAATTCCGCAGGACGAAATTCTTTTCTTTTACCCAGTAAAACCGAAGGGTGAAAAACAGAAAAAGAGGGAAGATGTAGTGATTGTATTGCCTCCTCCACCTCACCTTTCAACCTTAAATAAAAATTGCGACTTTTGCTATTAGCCGAATATGCAGTCACGAGCAGAAACTGTTCAACACCTAGCTCTTTTCCTATGAGTGCTGCTTTTAAAGGAATCTCAAAATCTATTTGCCTGTAAATGTTTTTGTCGCCTTTTACTTTTTTTAAGGTTGTTCCGATAGTACAAAAAATGACATTGCATTCAGTCAAAGCATTTCGCATCGCGGAAGGATCAGAAAAATCAATAGTATGTTCTATCAGTTTTGGATGTACTTTACCAAGATGTCTTCTGTTTAATAAATGAATTTGCCCGAAACGTTCATCCCTAATAAGTAAGGAAAGCAGCTCGTTGCCCACCAATCCGGATGCGCCAATGACCGCCACTGATATTTTTTTCATCTTCAGGAACTTTTTTATACAAAAGATAAAACCGATTGCAGAGACCAGAAATGAACGGGTTCAATAAAACTGCAAACCAGGTTTCCCTCATTGTCAAAATTTGCTTTTACTGCAAAAAACCATTTATTCCATTTATAACGCTTGTCGCCTTCGCCAAGACTTTTGGCTTGATAGTTGTTTCCTAATACTCTTTTGAAATCATCAAGGCTTCTGCTTCTTAACTTATTTTTCAAAAACCATAAAAACATCCAGATAAACGACTTGTAAGCCGCCCAAATCATCAAGGCGACCGAAAGACCGTAAAACATCGGCCATAATGCTGCAAATGCTTTCTGGATCAGTTCTCCTACCGACATTAATATCGTATGCTTTAAAATAAACACCTTCTATTGTTGATATTGAATGTTTTTAATATTGATTATCTGCAATCAAATATAATATTTGTTTTCAGATAAGGAAATAGGGTGATAAGTCGGTAACCCGGAATTCAGATTTTTTTTAAAAATAATGATGTTGATTTAAAAGTCTTTCTGCGATCAGCTACATATTGAATAAATTGCAGAAACTGATCTGTGAAAAAGCAAATCACAGTCTGTATTTCGTTATATCCAACAGAATCCTTTATGCT
>JAULVS010000173.1:1376-1955 GCA_032110905.1 Chitinophagaceae bacterium
TCATACGGCCGACTGGCACCTCGGAGTAAGGCTTCATAAAAAAGACCTCTCCGAAGACCATCAGTATTTTTTTGATTTTCTGATTGATACTATCCGGGAAAGAGAGATCGATGTGCTGCTGGTATCCGGAGACATTTTTGACCATGCAAACCCCTCGCAGGAAGCCCTTCAGCTGTACTATGATGTTTTAATGAAATTACATAGAACCGGATGCCGGGTTATATTAACCGGAGGCAACCACGACTCACCTGCCATTCTGAATATGACCAGAAAATTTTTGAAAGTAATGGATATTCATGTCGTCGGTCGTGCAGAAAAAAATCCGGCAGATCAGATAATTCCTCTCATCGGGAAATCGAACAAACCGGAAGCGGTAGTCTGTGCTGTACCCTACTTAAGAGAAGCTGATATCAGACTGTCGGAAGCGGGTGAATCACAAAGTGAAAAACAAAAAAAAAGAAAAGAAGGCATAATACGGCATTTTTCCAATCTCGTTGATTTAGCATCATCACATGGAAATATACCCAAATTGTTGATGGCGCATTTGTTTGCTTCCGGTGCCGACAGCAATGAACAAAA
>JAULVS010000174.1:0-5087 GCA_032110905.1 Chitinophagaceae bacterium
TCAATAATCCCTGCTAGTTTAAACCCAATGGATTTATCATTGTGATTATGTCTTCAAAGTATAAAGTTTACGATGATGCAAGCCCACATTTTATTACATTTACTGTTGTTGGTTGGATAGATGTATTTACGAGAGACCTGTATAAAGATATCTTTATTAAATCTTTGACATATTGTGTTCAGAACAAAGGTCTTTGCTTACGTGCATGGGTTATAATGACCAATCATGTTCATCTGATTGTCAGTACCCAAGAACATAAATTGGAGTGGATTGTTCGTGACATCAAAAAATTCACCAGTAAGAAGATTGTTTCTGCGATTGAAGAAAACGAATCTGAAAGCAGAAAAGAATGGATGATGAATATGTTTAAATATATTGGAACAGGCAATTGTAGAAATAAGCAATATCAGTTTTGGAAAAATGATTATCATCCCGTAGAGCTGAGTAGCGATTTTATGATGAATCAAAAGTTAGATTATTTGCATGAAAATCCTGTTAGATCCGGTTTGGTGTGGGAACCTTGGCATTATAAGTATAGCAGCGCTATTGATTACTACACGAAAGAAAAAGGATTAATTTATGTTGATCTAATATGACCCCCGATGCAATCGGGGTGCACTTAATCGGCACAAGTGATCCTGCGGAACACTTGCGCCAGTTAAAGTATTAACTAGTACAGATAATCTTTATGGTGATTATTTTGAAAATGTTATTTCACTCCCAATTTCTTTTGCTATTTGCATAAGTAATTTCCAACTTTTACTTCCTCTAAAATAAATTATCTTCTGAAAATTATTTGATGATCTTGTAAACCCAAACCAGTCTATTCTTTTAAGACTATAAAATCCAAATAGTGTTACAGTATTATTTTTTAAAATAGCAATTGCTATGCAATGTCCAGGCATATCTGTGAATTCACGAGAGTATGTTGTTAAAGTATCTAAATTATAATTGTCTTTTACAATAAAATCTGTGTTGACCATGGCAATTTTAACCTTTTTATATAAATCAATACTATCGGGCAGGGTTATAATAATTTTCGAATCATCATCTCTTTGAGCAAATCCTATAAATGGAAAAAAAATAAAAAGAAATAATAGAGCTCTCATAATATTTAGCGTTATTAATATTGAAGTTAAGAAGATCTTCCTTTATTGAATAAAATTAAAACATCCGCTAGTAAATGTTCTGACGCGGGCAGATCACCCAAACCAATTAAATCATAGAAATATTTTCATCCTAACCCCGGCACAACACTTGCATCAATCGACTCAATCACTTTATTATTGTCCTCTTTTCTTTTTCTTATTGTGTTGACAGGCCAGACCTCAAGGTTTGTTTCCGGAAATTCATAAGCAAGGATGTTTTCAATTCCTTCATCTGATAACTCCGTACTTATCCAATTGTTTGCCTGCTCTTCTGTAAGCATCAGCGGCATCCTTCCTCCGTTTAGACCACTGTTGTGAATCTTTTCCATAAGTTCGTTTCCTTTTCTGGTGATGATGGAAAAGGTGCCGGTCATTTCTCCTGTTTCTGTATCAGTTGCATAATTGTATAGCCCGGCAAGTAAAAAAACTGTTTTCTCTTTTACTTTGATGAAATAAGGTAATTTCTTTTTTGCTCCGATATCGCGGTGTTCAAAAAATCCTGTTGTACAGACGAGACATCTTTGTTGCCTGATGCGATGCCATACACTCCGCGCATCACCAATAATTTTTTCACTCCGTGCATTGGCCATGCTGCTTCTGTATTCCGCAATTTTTTCCGGTGTATTCATATACGAAGCAATTAGTCCCCATTCAAAATAGGCAAGTTTGTTTTTTCCATCTTCTTTGAAAACCACCGGAAAAGGATGCCAGCTCTGTGCTACCTGGTGATAGGTTGGAAAAAAATCATCCTCCGGCCATTCATCTATCTGAATCACTCCCTGTATCTGCTGCACCGGGCCAAAAAAACTCATATCATAACACATATTCTCCTGTTGTAACAATTAAAGTTACAGTACATCTTACCTCACTTCAAATAATTCTTCCCATCGTGTGGTATAACGTTTGCTTCTTTTTTCCTGCCGCATTTTCCAGTTACGTTTTACACCTGTTGATGCATATCGCACCGCGTCATCACGCATGCTGAAGTTGATGTTATCGAGCGCGGTCATCAGTATTTTTTGTCTTGTTTCTGTAAACGGACTAAATAAATTACCCTGGATTGAATTGTCGGGTACAAGATCACTCAGGATAATGCCCGCTTTGATGTACTTTAGTCCGGGTCGGTAGAGTTGTTGTATGAGTTGTTTTGCGTAATGAATTATTTGCTGTGTGTCGCTGGTTGCTACAGGTAGCAGGCAATGCAGGTGTCGTGATTCTGTGTAATAGTCGCCGGGTTTTTGTGTGTTGGGACGGCTCATGATAAACACATCAATGTGTTTCGTTGCACAATATTGTCTTCTTAATTTTTCGGCAGCTCTCGACGCATAAGTGGCAACGGCTTCATTCAGCTGGGATAGTTCATAAACCGGCTTTCCGAACATACGGGTGGTGGCAATCATTTTTTTATTTTCCAGCGGATCTTTCATCTCTATACAGGAAAAACCTTTGAGTTCTTTGAGAAGTCTTACGCCTACTACACCACCCAGGTTTTTACGAGCCCATTCTTCATTCATCTGTCGTAGCTGCCAGGCATTTTCGATGGCAAAAAACTCTTTCAGCGTATAGGCATATTTTCTGCCAATACCCCATATATCGCCAACAGGAGTCCGTTGTAAAGCATCTTGTGTTTCTTCTTCTGTATTCAGTATAACAATGCAATCGGTTGCTGCTTTGTTTTTTTTTGCGAGACGGTTGGCAACTTTACTCAACACTTTTGTTGGTCCAGCACCTACCGACACCTGTATGCCTGTCCATTGTTCAGTTCGTTCTTTCAGCTCCTGAATAAAAGAGGAAAGTTTTTGGTCGGGTACTTCTTTCAGGTTGATGAAAGCTTCATCAACAGAATACACTTCTACCATATTGTTACCGGCAACGGAGCGAAGCGTATCCATCACACGCCGGCTGATATCGCCATAAAGATGATAGTTGCTGCTGAAAATGGTGATGCCATTTTGTTCAATTAGTTCACGATATTGAAAATAAGGAGCTCCCATACCGAGCCCAAGCGCTTTGGCTTCATCTGTTCTTGAAATGATACAGCCATCATTATTGCTGAGCACAGCAACAGGACGATTATACAAGGACGGCACAAAGAGCCGCTCGCAGGAGCAGTAAAAACTATTGCAATCTACAATGGCGTACATGAGGGGTTATCGGTTGTCTGTTATCGGTTGTCGGTTCCGTTAACTGTAAACAGATAACTGCTAACCGTCAACCGCTAATCGTTAAAATGAACTAATCGCATACGTCACCACTCCCCATATGCGGAATTCGGTGAATTCGGCGAGGTTGATGGAGGGGTATCGCGGGTTATCTGCTACCAGAAATGAAGAGGTGAAGTTTTTGTGAAATCGTCTCACAAGTAATTCTCCATTCAGCACAGCTACAATCACGCGGCCGTTGCTGAGTTTGACTGACTTGTCAACGATGATGATGTCTCCGTCGCGAATGCCTGCTTCTTTCATCGCATCGCCTTTCATTCGGAAAAAAAACGTAGCGGCTTTGTTACCAATCAGTCGCTCATTTAGATCAATACCACGTTCTGCATAATCGTCAGCTGCTGCTCCGAAGCCGGTGGCATTGGCGGTTTTCACTTCCTGTTGTGTAAACTGTTTGCTGCCTTTATAGGCCGCTCCGAAAAATTCATTCCCGTCCATAAAATTCATTTTAATCCATGCGTGTGCAGGAGGTGATATAAAAGAGATCCTTCGTGCGGGAAAGTTTGTAAGTAAGACAAAGCTAAAATATTTAGCAAAATAAAAAAATGATTTTTCTTTTTCTTTCCGTCACGTTCGGATGGGAGACAAAGGGTTTGTATCTTTCCTTTTATGCAGCAACTCTCCCGCACGCTTACACCTGCGACTGTTATGGCGCTTGTCATTGGTGGCGTGATCGGTTCGGGAATTTTTATGAAGCCGGCAGTTATGCTTTCTCAGCTGGGGTCACCATCGCTGTTAATATTGGTCTGGGTGCTTGCCGGTCTCATTACCCTTTGTGGGGCACTCACCAACGCGGAAGCTGCAGCTATGTTCCCGGAAACGGGAGGGCAGTATGTTTTTTTTCAAAGGATGTACGGGAATGGTTTTGCGTTTTTATATGGATGGTCTGCTTTTGCTGTTTTTAATACAGCGGGCAATGCATCTATTGCGTGGGTATGCAGCAGTTATGCCAATTATTTTCTGCATCTTCCTTCTCTGGATGCTGCAACTGAAATGAAATGGCGTTTTCATTTGCCGATGATCGGAACGATTTATCCTTTAAAAGAGCTGCCGGTAAAATTGCTTACCATCTTTCTGATTGTTTTATTTACACTCATTAATCGCAGAAGCGTGCAATGGGGCGGAGGCATTCAGCGATGGCTGACTGTGATTAAACTGCTTGCCATCTTTGGCCTCATCACAGGCATTTTTTTTTCAGGGAAAGGGCAGCTTAGTCATTTCTCCGAATCATTATCGAATGCGCCTTCAGGGTGGATGCTTTTTCCCGCTTTTATGGCGGCGATGTCGGGGGCCTTCTGGGCTTACGACGGATGGAACAATATTACATTCATAGCAGGAGAGATCCGCGAACCGCAAAGAACGATTCCCCGTAGTCTTGCAGCAGGATTAAGTATTTGTATAGTTGTGTATGTATTACTCAACCTAAGTTATGTGCTTTCTCTTTCACCGGAAAAAATGTCGGGATCAGCTTTCATTGCGGCAGATTCGGCAGCAGCGGTGTGGGGAACAGCCGGCGCCGCTCTGATAGTCATGATGGTTGTTGCATCAACGTTGGGTACAGCCAATGCCAATGTGCTGGCAACAGCCCGTGTCACTTTTGCTATGGGCAAAGAAAGCCCTTTGCTTGCATCAATTGGGAAAGTGCATCCTCGTTTTCAGACTCCTTCAAATGCGCTGGTACTAAATGCGGTGTGGTCCTGCGTCCTTATTTTCAGCGGCT
>JAULVS010000175.1:0-3153 GCA_032110905.1 Chitinophagaceae bacterium
CCAAGAATCACAGTATTGGAACTTTCTGTTCCGCCACTTGTAAAAAAAATCTCTGCGGGATGAGCACCTAACAATTTTGCAGTAGTTTTTCTTGCTTGTTCAATTGCCAGTCGCGTTTCCCTGCCGTATGAATAAATGGAGGATGGATTGCCATAGAAGTTCTGCAAATAAGGCAGCATTGCTTCCGTCACCCTTGGATCCATTGGTGTAGTTGCTGCGTTATCGAAGTAAATCCTTTTCATTTATACTTGTACATAAAGTTACAAGTAAGTTTTAATAAGTGCAATGACTTCTCCCGCTAATTGTTCAGCTTCTTCAGATGTTGAAGCCTCCGAATAGATACGAATAATAGGCTCTGTATTGCTCGCCCTTAAATGCACCCATCCTTCTTCAAAGTCTACCTTTAGACCGTCTGCTATATTTGTCGGCAAGCTGCTGTACGACTGCTCTACTTTTGATAGCAAAGCCTGCACATCCAATCCGACAGGTAAATCAATTTTATTCTTGCTCATTGCATAGTTCGGATAAGTCTTTCTTAACTGAGAAACGGTCATTTCTTTTTCAGCCAGGTGGCTGAGAAATAATGCAATACCAATTAATGCGTCTCTTCCGTAATGGAGTGAAGGATCAATGACTCCACCATTGCCCTCTCCTCCTATAACTGCAAATATTTCTTTCATCTTCTCCACTACATTCACTTCACCAACTGCACTTGCAACATATTTTCCACCATGTTTTTCTGTGATGTCTTTTAATGCTCGGGTGGATGAAAGATTCGAAACAGTATTTCCTTTTTTGTGTGTCAGTATATAATCGGCCACTGCAACAAGTGTATATTCCTCTCCGAATAAAGTACCGTCTTCGCTAACAAAACAAAGGCGGTCAACATCCGGATCTACTGCAATACCCAGATCAGCTTTTTGCGCAACTACTTCATTACATAATTCTTTCAGATGTTCAGGAAGCGGTTCTGGATTGTGTGCAAAATCTCCATGCATATCTGCATTCAAAACTGTAACATCTTCTACTCCCAAAGCTTTAAGCAATGCAGGAACCGCAATTGCGCCCGAACTATTAATGGCATCAAGCACCACTTTAAAGTTTTTTGATGCGATGCGCTCCTTGTTAACAAGGGGATGTTGCAGAATAGCTGCAATATGTGCATCTAACAGATCGCTCTTCTCGATGACTTTACCAAGTTCATCCACCTCAGCATAATTGAATGCTTCTGATTCGGCGAGGGCAAGTACTTTTTTTCCGTCTTCAGCGCTGATAAACTCTCCTTTTTCATTGAGGAGTTTGAGGGCATTCCACTGACGCGGATTGTGAGAAGCAGTGAGGATGATGCCGCCAGCAGCCTCTTCAAAAACGACTGCCATTTCTACCGTAGGCGTTGTGCTTAGTCCAAGATCCACCACATCCATTCCCATACCCGACAAGGTATTAATAACAAGTCCGCGCACCATTTCACCACTCATGCGACCATCTCTGCCTACTATGATTTTTTTCCCCTTCCCTCTTTGTTTGATCACATGGGCATAAGCCGAAGTAAAACGAACAATGTCTAAGGGAGTAAGGTTATCACCTGTTTGTCCGCCAATCGTTCCGCGAATGCCGGAAATGGATTTCATTAATGACATGAAAAGCTATTTTTTCAAAGATATTTAAAACTGTTATCAGTTAGCTGTTGGCTGTAAACTAAAAACAAATACTGATAACTGATAACTGATAACTGTTAACCGCTCACATCATCATCTTACACAATAATTCTTTCAGGAGCGATGCATCAGATGTTGATGTACTGTTGATACCGATGCTTTTGAGGTTGTACTGATGAAGAAGCATTAAAGCAGACTCAACACCTTTGTATCCGTAAACATTTGCGGCCTGCTTGTATTCCTTTAAGACAAAAAAATGAATGCCTGTTGCGGCGGCAATAGTTTTATCATCCCCATTAACAGAAAAAAGCATATACACTTTAGAAAAGAATCCATATAGCGAAGGAAGAACCAGCTGAATTGGCGCGGCTTTCGGATTCTGTTCAAAATACTGCACGATGCGCATGGCTTTGTCGAGCTGCTTACGGCCTACTGCATTCTGCAGTTCAAAAACATTGTAATCTTTACTAATACCTACATAGGTCTCAACATCTTCTTCAGTCAGACTCGTTCTTTTACCCAGGTTAATACAAAGTTTTTCTACTTCATTGGTGAGACGGCTTAAATCATTGCCGATATGATCGGCCAATAACATCACTGCCTTCTGCGTTGGCTGTAACCCTTTTTGATCGAGAAAACCTTGTATCCATCCGGGTAATTCATAATCTTTGATTTTTGCCCCGGAGTAAAAGGTAGTATGATCTTTTACATATTTCCCGAATTTGCTTCTGCCATCTACTTTTTTTTCTTTGTATGCTATAATCAATACAGTAGATGACAAAGGATTTCGTATATAGTTATCCAGCTTTTCAATATCCTTCATGTGCTGAGCCTCTTTGACTAGCACTAATTGCTTTTCACCAAACATTGGATAACGCATACATGCATTGACCACATTCGACCAGCCTGCATCTCTGCCATAAAAAACAACTTGATTGAAAGCTGTCTCTTCTTCAGGAATAATATTGTTTTCTGCAAAATCAACAAGTTGGTCAACATAATACGACTCCTCTCCTTCCAGCCAGTAAACCGGCTGGTAATCTTTTTTCTTCCACGCTTTTATGATTGCTTCAACTGTCACAAATAATTAATTCGTATATAATTCGTCTTTACGTTTATTCAAATAGTTCTGCCTGTGGTCCGGGTGTTTCTTTCACCCATTCCATTTCAATGCTTTTACTGTAATCTGCCAGTTTCGCACCTACGGCTTTCCAGCCCATGACTTCAGCCACTTTCGCCAGTTTCATTTTTGCACTACGAACCTGCGTTCCTCTTCCGCTTCGCATTGCTAACACAGGTTCCTCATCAGTAGTCACCGCTTCCACGTAATTACCTTCCCCTTCTTTTATAAAGAAGAATTTATTTTTAAGTGAACTGGTTTCAATTTTAAAGCGCTTAACATTGAACTGATACTTGTCGTTATCTAGATAAACAGCAGTGATGATGCGTTCGGATCTGAACAATTCAATCAACATCACATTCTCGGGGTCAAATC
>JAULVS010000176.1:0-2012 GCA_032110905.1 Chitinophagaceae bacterium
AAAAAAATCCGAAGCAAATGAATTGCTGCAAGTCATCGATCAGCAAATTACCGCACTAACCGAACAACAAACTCCTGTTGCAAAAAAATTAATTGCACACTGGCCGGATAAATTAAAAGCTTATGATCAGGATTTCTATGAATATAAAGTAAGAGATAAAATCATCAAGCAGCCGATGTATAGTACAAGCTTAAGCGGTACGCGTATCCCTAAAGTTGTTTTACCCAAATACAAAGACTGGGGTGATTTACTGAAATGGCAAGCGCAGGAAAATGTACCGGGTAGTTTTCCTTTCACAGCCGGTGTATTCCCTTTAAAAAGAGAGGGCGAAGATCCAACCCGTATGTTCGCAGGTGAGGGTGGACCCGAACGCACCAACAAACGCTTTCACTATGTTTCTTTAGGTCAACCAGCTCATCGTTTATCTACCGCTTTTGACAGCGTAACATTATATGGTGAAGATCCGGCACATCGTCCGGATATTTATGGCAAAGTAGGAAATAGCGGCGTGAGTATTGCCAATGTAGATGATGCAAAAAAATTATACAGTGGCTTTGACCTTTGTGATCCGAAAACATCGGTCAGTATGACCATCAACGGCCCGGCTCCGATGTTGCTGGCTTTCTTCATGAATGCCGCTATCGATCAGCAATGTGAAAAGTGGTTAGATAAAGAAGGGAAATGGTCGCTGGCAGAAGCAGCTTTCGAAAAAAAATACGGGAAAGGTGCAAAACCCAAATACAACAACACCTCCTTCCCCAATAGTCTGCCCGAAGGTAACAATGGTTTAGGTTTAAAATTATTGGGTTTGAGCGGCGATGAAGTTTTACCGGCAGAAGCTTATCAGGAATGTAAAACAAGGGCATTGCAACAAGTGCGAGGAACAGTGCAGGCAGACATCTTAAAAGAAGATCAGGCACAGAACACTTGTATCTTCTCTACAGAATTTGCACTGAAGTTGATGGGTGATGTGCAGCAGTATTTCATTGAGCAGAATGTTCGAAACTTTTACAGTGTAAGTATCAGTGGTTATCATATTGCAGAAGCGGGCGCAAATCCTATTACACAATTAGCATTCACGCTTGCCAACGGATTTACCTATGTAGAGTATTATTTAAGTCGCGGTATGAATATTGACGACTTCGCGCCTAATCTTTCTTTCTTCTTCAGCAATGGAATGGATCCCGAATACAGTGTGATCGGTCGCGTAGCAAGAAAGATATGGGCGAAGGCGATGAAATATAAATACAAAGCCAATAAACGTAGCCAGATGTTAAAGTATCATATCCAAACATCCGGCAGAAGTCTGCATGCGCAGGAGATCGACTTCAACGATATCCGCACCTCCTTACAGGCCTTATATGCAATCTATGATAACTGTAATTCACTACACACAAATGCATACGATGAAGCCATCACTACGCCCACAGAAGAAAGTGTGCGCAGAGCAATGGCTATTCAGTTAATCATTAACCGAGAGCTTGGTACAGCCAAAAATGAAAACCCGAATCAGGGTTCTTTCCTGATTGAAGAATTAACAGATCTCGTAGAAGATGCGGTGATGAATGAATTCAACCGCATCACCGAACGCGGCGGCGTACTGGGATCGATGGAAAGAATGTATCAGCGAAATAAAATTCAAGAAGAGAGTTTATACTACGAGCATCAAAAACATACCGGCGAATTACCGATTGTTGGGGTGAATACTTTTCTGAATAAAAATGGAAGTCCAACCACTATACCCGGCGAAGTAATTCGTAGTACTACAGAAGAAAAAGAACAGCAAATAGACAATCTTCAGGCTTTCTGGAAACGCAACGAAATTCGCACTTCAGAGGAGTTAAAGAAACTGAAAGAAGTGGCAGTTTCCAATGGAAATATATTTGCACAACTCATGGAAACAGTGAAATATTGTTCCCTCGGACAAATTACGAATTCATTATATGAGGTGGGCGGACAATACAGAAGAAATATGTAGTAAATTGCTGCTGTCAAACAGCTAACATGAGTAT
>JAULVS010000177.1:0-10755 GCA_032110905.1 Chitinophagaceae bacterium
ATGTATTATCAATCTTCTTGCTGTTAATTAAAAAACACTTTCAACATTTCACAGGTCATGTATTCCTGATCTACCTGCAGATAGAAATCTTTCACATGTTTGCGAAACCATTGCTCCAGGTGCTTTTCTTTTTTTTCTTCCAGAGCTCTGCTTGCAATTTTACTGTAATCATCTTTTAGGTTTTCACGGTGCGGCTCTGTACGGCTGATCAGATATAATAAACGCACCCCTTTCTTTCCTCGTTCATCCGTAAAAGCAAACGGAGTCGAATATTCACCCGGTTTCATTTTATCAATGATCACCACTTCATCTTTCCCCATCTGATCGATAGAGATAATAGGGGATCCGTCTGCTCCTGATTTTCTTCCGCCCGTAAACTTCGATTGTTCTTCGTCAGAATATTTATTGACCGCTTCTCCGAAACTCATCGCACCGGTAATCAGTTTGGCTCTCACAGTATCAAGCTTATCGATTGCCTGCTGCATATCTTCTTCGTTTATTCGAGGCACTTTTAGGATATGACGTACCGTTGTTTCATCTCCTACTTTCGACACACACTGTATGATATGATAACCGAATTTAGATTTGATTACACGGGACACCTGTCCTTCTTTCAAACTCATAGCTGTATTGAAAAAAGTAGGGTCCCAGGAATTGTCGTTTCTGTTCAGTATATACAAGCCGCCGGTTTGCTTACTTCCGGGATCATCGGTGTATAAAGAAGCAAGTGTTTCAAAACGCTTTCCTCCGTTTTCAACCATTTCCTTGTATTCCTTTAATTCATCCTGTGCATACTCTTCCATCTCACGACCCGCTTTGGGATACACAACAATTTCACCTAATTCAAGTTCCGTTTCGTAGTAACTGAGACTATCTTTTGGAATGCGCTCAAAAAAAGATTTCACTTCGGCAGGTGTGATCTTCACATTCTCAATGATTTTATTACGCATATTACCGGCAAGCTTTCCTTCTTTTATCGGTTCGCGCATCTCTTCTCTGAATTGATATATTGTTTTACCTGTGATCTGCTCAATGGCTTCACGAGAACCGTATTGTTGAATAAAATATCTGATTCTGTTATCGATATCCGCTTCCACTTCACCGTCACTAACAGGCAAAGAATCTTTCTCCGCCTGAAGGGCAAGCATCTTGTTGATGATCAGCTGCTGTATCAGAAAGCAGTGTGCATCTGGCGGGAGTTCAACATCCTGTCTTTTTGCATCGGCAATCTGGTTGTCGACATCAGACTTTAAAATAATTCTGTCGCCTACTACTCCGATAATTTTATCTGCAACAACTCTTTTTGGTTGAGCAAAAGAAATACTGCAAATAAGGAGAGACAAACAAACGAAAAAAGTATGACGCATGTTTTTTACATTAAAAAGCCGGCCGGCGAAAAGCAGACCGGCTTTGTAGATTAGATTTTATTATTACAGTGTTCGCTTCACTTCCTCTTGTTCAAATGCCACGATTGTGTCTCCTACACTGATATCACTGAAGTTCTTGAGTGTTAAACCACACTCCATATTAGACAAAACTTCCTTGACATCATCTTTGAAACGCTTCAAACTTCCAAGTTCAGCGAATGCGCCCTCCTGACGAGGATAAACGAGCACACCATCGCGGAACAAACGAATCTTTGCATCACGTTTCATTTTACCTTCCAGCACGTAACAACCCGCAACTGTTGCTTTGTCAAATTTATATACTTCTCTGATCTCCACGGTTGCTACCTCTTTCTCTGTAATCTTCGGCTCAAGCATTCCTTCCATCGCACTCTTCACTTCCTCAATCGCATTATAGATGATGGAATAGTTCTTAATTTCAACGCCTTCATTCTCTGCGAGACGTGCAGCCTGCTGAGAGGGACGAACATTGAAACCAATCAGGATCGCATCCGATGCACTGGCAAGTGTAACGTCTGCTTCAGAAATAGCACCTACTGCACGGTGAACGACTGTAACCGCAATTTCTTCTGTAGAAAGTTTCTGTAATGAGTCGGTCAACGCTTCCACTGATCCGTCCACATCACCTTTGATGATGAGTTTAAGTTCTTTAAAATTACCGAGTGCGAGACGGCGACCGATTTCATCAAGCGTGATGTGTTTTTTGGTTCTGATACCCTGCTCACGTAAAATTTGTGCACGGCGACCTGCGATTTCTTTCGCCTCACTCTCTTCTACATACACTTTGAATTTCTCACCCGCCTGAGGAGCACCATTCAAACCGAGGATTTGAACTGGTGTGGATGGCCCTGCTTTATCAGCACGCTGGTTGCGTTCGTTAAACATCGCTTTTACACGACCGTAGTATTGTCCGGAAACAACCAGATCACCTTGCTCCAGTGTTCCGTTTTGTACAAGTACCGTTGCCACATATCCGCGTCCTTTATCAAGAGAAGCTTCAATAATGGAACCGGTTCCTTCGCGCTCAGGATTTGCTTTTAATTCAAGTAATTCCGCTTCGAGCAATATCTTTTCAAGAAGCTTATCTACATTCAATCCTTTCTTCGCCGATATTTCCTGACTCTGGAATTTACCACCCCACTCTTCCACAAGGATATTCATTTGTGAAAGCTGCTCGTAAATTTTCTGGGGGTTGGCCCCGTCTTTATCAATTTTATTGACAGCAAAAATCATTGGTACACCCGCTGCCTGTGCATGGCTGATTGCTTCTTTGGTTTGTGGCATCACTGCATCATCTGCAGCTACTACAATCACAGCAACATCGGTAACCTTGGCACCACGGGCACGCATAGCCGTAAATGCTTCGTGACCGGGTGTATCGAGGAATGTTATCTTTTTACCCGTGGCTGTTGCTACCTCGTAGGCGCCGATATGTTGGGTAATACCGCCGGCCTCTCCGCTCACTACATTAGCCTGACGAATGTAGTCAAGCAATGAAGTTTTACCATGGTCAACGTGCCCCATGATGGTAACAATCGGAGCGCGTGATGTAAGGTCTTCCGGTGCATCCTCTTCCTCTTCTTCCTCCATTTCAAGTTGCTTCTCCATATCAATGAACTCAACTGTGAATCCAAATTCACCCGCAACAAGTTCAATCACCTCAGCATCAAGACGCTGGTTGATTGAAACCATCAAGCCTAAACCAAAACATTTTGCTACAACTTCTGTAGGAGATACATCCATCAAACTAGCAAGCTCGCTTGCGCTGATGAATTCAGTAACCTGCAACACATTGCTTCCCTGTCCTTCTGCTTCCAGTCCTGCAAGCTCTTCACGTTTGAGTTTACGTAATTTCGATTTGATGCTTTTTCCTTTCCCGCCACCGCCGCTAAGTTTGGCCTGTGTTTCACGGAGCTTTTCCTGAATTGCTTTTTCGTCGATGACTTTGTCTTCTTTCCTGCCTGGTCCGCCACCACGTTGATCGCGACGACCACCTCCTCCCTGAGGACCTCTGCGATCACCACCGCCACCACCAAATCCATGTCTTGCTTGTTTATCTTCAATCGCCGGCTGGCTGCCTTTTTTATCAATAGGAATACGTTTGCGTTTGCGTTTTTCCCTATCATCGGCAGAGCCACCTGTTTGTGCAGGCAATTCAATTTTACCTAAAATTTTGGGACCTTCCAGAACATCAATCTTGATGTTTTGAATAATTGCCTGTTCCGGTTCTGCCGGTTTTTGCTGAACGGGGGGGGCTACAACTACAGGTTCTGGTTTTTTTTCTTCAACCGGCTCTTCCTCTTTTTGCTTTGCTTTACCTTTTGCCTTGCCGGAAATCTGGTCCAGATCAATTTTGGTAACAATTTTGGGGCCTTCGATTTCAGGCGCTTCCACTTTCACGACTTCCGGTACCGGTACCGGTGGTACAACTACCGGTGCCGGTGCCGGTGGTACCACTACCGGTTTCTCTTCTTCTGCTTCAACAGCCGGAGTTTCTTCAGGCTTGGCCACTTCTTTGGTTGTCGCTTTCTTTGCTGTTTCCTTACGGAAGCTGATTTCCTCTTCTTCCTTCTTTTTTCTTGCTTCAGCCATTCCACCTTTCGGAATTTCTATTTGGTCACTTTTAATTTTTGCGGCTTTATCGGAAGAAAATTCTGCCTGCAGGGAACGATACATATCCTCCGATAGTTTAGCGGTAGGTTTGATTTCGTCCCTGTTAAACCCTTTGCCAACAAGAAATTCAATCAGCGTGTCCTTGCCGATATTGAATTCCTTGGCGGCGGCCATCAAACGGGGTGTGTTACTTTCTGACATTCAGTTGTGTTAAATTAATACGATTCCTTTGTTTATCAAATAAATAGACTATTATTCATTTTCAAATTCTTCCTGTAGAACACGGCGCACCTCTTCGATGGTTTCTTTTTCAAGATCTGTACGACGCTCCAGCTCTGCAAGAGACAGCTCGAGTACGCTGCGTGCTGTGTCACAACCGATACGTTTGAAGGTATCGATTACCCATCCTTCAATTTCATCTGCAAATTCATCGAGATCGATATCAAATTGATCTTCTTCTCCCTCTGTATCGCGATAAACATCAATTTCATAACCAACCAGCTCACTTGCCAGTTTGATATTGACACCACGCTTACCAATTGCAAGTGACACCTGATCTGGTTTTAAGTAAACATCAACCTGTTTATTATCCTGGTCAATGTTCATACTTGTGATCTTTGCAGGGGTAAGTGAACGCTGGATCAACAGGTTCAGGTTATTGGTGAAGTTGATTACGTCGATGTTTTCGTTTTTCAATTCACGTACGATGCCATGGATGCGGCTTCCTTTCATACCCACGCAGGCACCCACCGGATCGATACGGTCGTCGTAACTTTCAACAGCCACTTTTGCACGCTCACCCGGCTCGCGTACAATCTTCTTGATGACGATCAGGCCATCAAAAATTTCAGGCACTTCAATTTCCATCAGCTTAGCAAGGAAAGAAGGACTTGTACGGGAAAGAATAATAACCGGTGCGTTGTTTTTTAATTCTACTTTTTTTATCACCGCACGAATGTTTTCGCCTTTTTTGAAATAATCCTGCGGAATCTGCTCACTCTTTGGGAGAATCAATTCATTTCCTTCTTCATCAAGCAGCAATACTTCTTTTTTCCAGACCTGGTAAACCTCTGCACTGATGATTTCGCCAATACGATCTTCGTACTTTTTTACGAGCACATTCTTCTTGAGATCGCCTATTCGACTTGCAAGTGTTTGCTTGGCTGCGAGGATAGCACGGCGACCGAAATCGTGGATGTCCACATCTTCGTAAAGTTCTTCCCCAACTTCGTAGTCAGGCTCTATCCGAGTCGCTTCACTATAAGCGATCTGTGCAAGTGGATCTTCAACCTGGCCATCTTCCACGATGGTGCGACGGCGCATGATCTCCAGATCCCCTTTTTCGGTGTTAACAATGACATCGAAGTTTTCATCGCTGCCGTATTTTTTACGAAGCAATGTTTTAAATACGTCTTCCAGCACTTTCATCATAGTAGGACGGTCGATGTTTTCTGCGTCCTTAAACTCCTGGAAACTTTCAATTAAGTTGATACTTGCCATAATTCTGATGTTTAAAAACCGGCCTCATTTTGGGGGCCTTTTTAAAATACAATTTGAATTTTCGTGTATTTGATTTGATCGGTTAAAAATGTATGATTAAGAATTTCTTGTTTTTTCCCCTTCCCTTTTGTTTCTTCTATTTCAATTTGCCTTTCATCTGCCGACAATAATTTGCCGGAAAATTTTCTGCCATCCGTAAGCAACACTTCCACCGGCCTGCCGATATTTTTGATGTACTGCCTTGTAATTCTCAGCGGCTCATCCAGTCCGGGAGACGACACTTCCAGTTCAAATTCACCCGGCGGGAATATTTCAGCCTCTTCAATAAGCTTATATAGCGCCCTGTTACAGGCTATGCACTGGCTGAGTGGGAGCCCCTGGTCTGCATCGAGCAGGATTTGAATGTTATTTCCCGGCTTCAGGTGGACATCAACCAGAAATGCGCCGGGCATTTCTGCCAGGACAGATTCCAGAAGTGTGTTAATCTGCTCCGTTTTCTGTTCCGTGTTCATATTACTGAAATAAAGAAGGGAACGATTCCGTTCCCTTCACCTGTTCAATTCGATGGCAAATGTACGACTACAGGGAGGAAAAAGCAAATGTTTTTGGGGGAACCCGGAGTTTTCCTGAAATAAAACAGGGATAATTCAATTTTTAAGCAGCTAGTTTTAGGCGCAAAAACTATGAAGAAGCTTTCTTTTGATGCAGATACACGAAATTTAAAGGGACCAGAAAGTCGCATAAGGATTTTCAAAATACGTATCTTTGAAAAAAACACACGTATTATGACAGTCAAGTTAACCTTAACCATTGAAAAATCTGTCATTGAAAGAGCTAAGTATTTTGCGAAAAAGACCGGCAGAAGTTTATCTGAGCTTATTGAAAATTATCTGGAAACGATAACACAAGTAAGTGATGAAGGGAGCCTTTCACCCAAACTCAGAAAAATTACAGGTGTTATATCCCTTCCCGAAAACTTTGACGAGAAGAAAGAATTATCTGAATACTTTGAAAAAAAGCACCTTTGAAAAAAATCTTTATAGATACGAATATTATCATTGATTTGATAGCGGATCGCAAGCCATTCAGTAAATATGCGATTGCCTTATTTAAAAGAGCAGAAGAAAAAAAAGTTCAATTATTCAGTTCATCTCATTCTATTGCTACAACTCATTACTTGTTAAAGAAATACATAGATGAAAAAGCGCTAAGGGAAGTGCTGTATAATTTATTGGATTTTTTAACTGTCATCGCTGTTGATGTCGCTGTTTTAAAAAAGGGACTTCGTTCCAGGCACAAAGATTTTGAAGATGCTATTCAGATCATCTGTGCAAGCTCTGAGGATAATATAGAAATGATTGTAACGCGTAATACGAAAGACTACAAATATTCTGAGATACCGGTTTTATCACCGGAGGAGGCTTATCTGCAGTTAGAATTATGAATCCAATGACTTAAAATCTTAAACGCTTAGTTATATATATATTAGATTTTCGATTTGTAATCCCGGAAGCAGGTGTATTGTTTGTATGCCGATTTTTTGCGCTGCTTCAATATTGGGAAAACTGTCATCAATAAACAATGTTTCCTGTGGTTGAATACTATGTTGATTCAATACATACAGAAAAGAATCTGGATTGGGTTTACGCAGACCGATCCGGTGAGAATAATAAGCAGCTTCGAATAAATCGTCCAGTTTCCTTCCCTCAAAAACACCATTATATGTTGCCTGAAACGCGCGAAGGTGTATTTCATTTGTGTTACTCAGCAAAAATAATCGATGTGTTTTGGCCAGTTTCGGCAGAAAGGCGATAGAGGACGCACGGAAATCGAGGAGCATGGCATTCCAGGCATCGAGGATGGCAGTTGCGGAGGCGGGCTGCGGAAGCAGGATCTGAATTTGCTTTACGAAATTTTCTTCTTCCTGTATTCCCGTTTCAAGTCCGCTGAACAATTCATTTGAATGATACTGGCTGAACCAGCTATTAAAATCTGCTACTCCCAGTTGCTGAAAGGCTTTTTCAGTTGCGCCGTAATCAATATTTAATAGCACCCCTCCTAGATCGAATATGATATTGCGTAGATGTGGCATTGTTTGAATTAATGAATAACAAAAGAACGAATTTTCTATCTTTGTGCTCTTTTCGGAGTTAAAAAGACGGAACAGCGACTAGCCAACCGCTAACTAACAACCGATTGGACCCTTAGCTCAGTTGGTTAGAGCACCTGACTCATAATCAGGGGGTCGTAGGATCATGCCCTACAGGGTCCACTGAAAAAAAAGCAGTTATGAACATAGGATCATAACTGCTTTTTTTTAGGCCTTAATCAGATAAAATAAATAATATAAAATGAATGTTATTGATTTATTCTGTGGATGCGTATGAATTAGTGAAAGTTTCAGAAACGCAGGGCTTAACATTGTTGGAGGAATTGACTTCTATGATGAATCAATTAAACCCTATCAAAGAAATTCTCCAAAAGAAAGAAAAATGCATAACCTCCTCACCTGCATTAAAATATTAGAATTATTATAATAAAACAGATTTTGCCATAACGCATTGTTAATCAATTGATTATATAAATTGTCCGATTTTCTGAATTTTAGCTCTTAGTTTATCCCAATACAGGAACTACTTATTCTTGCCAGAAATTGCTATCATTCGTATGTTTTTACCTAAGTAAAATGTAAGTTTGTTAACTTTTTTAGCTGGTAATCCGATTACATTTTAATATCAAATAGCCATAAAGTCGGGCAGACACAAACCATGATGAATATCAAAGGCATAACATATGACAATTAAAACTATATTTCACATATGAAATGCCCATAATGGTTGGCCGATACCAACAGCGATGAGAATAAAAGGGCATAACATATGACCATTAAAAACTGCAACTATTCACATATGAAAAAAATAATTCTAGCTGCTGCTGTTTCAGTAATTACATTTTCCACTTACTTTTTACTTAATTCTAACCCCGACGAAAAAGAAATTGAATCACGCGATAAAGAAGAAGAAGGCGAATTGCCCGGCGCTTTAAGAGCAATGGACCTTTGGGGTGATATGCGTACCTATCCCTATAAAAATTTACGTGCAGCCTCATTTTCCAAAGCGCTGGAGATGAGTGGAAAAATGTCTTATGCGGCAAGAATGGGGATGGGAATGAGGTTGAGTACAAGTAATACTGCACCCTGGACAGATCTGGCTCCCAAGAATTTTGCAGGAAGAGTATTGTCGTTAGGTTTTCATCCTACTGATCCGAATATCATGTGGGTGGGCTCTGCTGCGGGTGGATTATGGAAGACAACCAATGGAGGTTTCGGTAATGCCAATGGAATCAACTGGCAATATGTTCAAACCGGCTTTCCTGTATTAGGTGTGAGCTCAATTATCGTTGGACCCGATGGAAATACATTATACATCGGCACCGGTGAACTTTACAAAGACCCTCAATCGCCTACCCTTGGCAGCGGTGTTACAGGATCCGGACATGACCGTTCTTTCAGAGGCACCTATGGAATAGGCATCTTGAAAAGTACAGATGGCGGAAATACCTGGACAAAAACACTTGATTTTTCTTATTCAAATGCGGAAGCTGTGATGGATATGATCATGGATCCGAACAATGTTAATATCATTTATGCAGCTACTACACGAGGAATATTCCGTACAATAGATGCTGGCGCCAATTGGTCTCTGATCAGCATCACAGGAACACCCCGTCTAGCCATGGATCTGGAATATAAACCTGGCAGTTCAACAGTACTCTACGCAGCCTTTGGCAATTTTGGAACTGCCGGAACCGGAATTTATAAAACAACAACCGCCAATGCAGCTTCGCCTACATTTACCCGTTTAACTACCGGCTTACCGGCTACTATTACAGGAAAGATTAAACTGGCCGTTACGCCGGCCGCTCCCAATAATGTTTATGCCAGTGTTGGACATAGTCCCACCGCAACCAAAGATGTGGAAGGATTTTATCGCAGTACTGATGAAGGGACTAACTGGTCAGGACCGGCTGCATCCAATATGATTGGTCAGCAAGGATGGTATGCCCATGATATTGCAGTTGCCAGAACATCTGCTGATACCATTTATTGGGGTGAGCTCGACCTTTATCGCGCAACAAACGGAACGACATCTGCCGTAACCTTTGGCATTCGTTCTTCCTGGAGTTCATGGAATGTGAATAATACCACTGTGGGTACTTTGCAAGAAGGAGTAAGTAACGGATATGTACATGCCGATATTCACAGAATATTACCTTCCCCACATAACAGAAATACCGTATTCATTCTGACAGACGGAGGTGTTTTCAGAAGTAATGATAAGTGCGCGACTTTCCAAACACTTAACGGCGGATTACAAACAGCACAGATCTATGCCAACGCTGCAGTATCTTCTACCGATCCCAACTTTATGCTGATGGGTTTGCAGGATAATGAAGGATTGGTTTATGCGGGAACACCCGGCTGTCGCAGGGTACCTAATTTAGGGGATGGATTCCATGCTGCTATCAGCCCTTCCAGTCATAATACTTGTTACATTGCCTCTTACAACCTAAACGTAAAAAAGTCAACTGATAAGGCGGTGACTTTTGCTAACACTCCGCTTACCGGATTTGGAGATTACAATGGACCGATTACAGCCTGCTTTAATTCACCTTTTGTGGTTGCCCCCTCTAACCCAAGTGTTGTTTACGGAGGTACTGCTTTACTGAGAAAATCTACCGACGCACTAGGAACGGTAACAGTTATTGGCGGTACAAGTGCATATATGAGTGGTCTTTATGCTCCCATTCTTACAATGGCTGTGTCTCATCAAAACTCCAGTTTAATGTATTGTTCAACGACACCCAGCACTTCGGGAACTACAATCCGTAGCAAATTATGGCGTACGGTTACGAATAATACAGCCTTCACTCAAAAAATTGATATCACCGGCAATCTCCCCGACAGATATTATTCAGATATAGCAGTAGATCCTACCAATGATCGGCGATTAGCAGTCACACTTTCAGGATTTGGATCCTCACATGTGTATTTAAGTCTGGACAGTGGAAAAAACTGGACAAATATTGGAGCAGGGCTACCGGATATTCCTCACAATACAGTCATCTTTGATCCTACCAATCGCGATATTATTTATGTGGGTAATGATCAGGGGGTTTATTATGCGCAGGGTGTTCCGTTAACAGGAACTCCAGGCTCGTCCTATAATCTGAACTG
>JAULVS010000178.1:0-3528 GCA_032110905.1 Chitinophagaceae bacterium
CGCAAGAATGAGGGGCTGGTTTCGAGCGTGGGTTCTTGCGGGAGAAGATGCAAGAAAACATGAAGATGCAAGAAGCTGCACTTCAGGCAATGCCTCATTCTTGCATCAGAAATGTGCGGGTTCTTGCGGGAACATTATGCAAGAAGCTACACTCCAGGCAACGCCTCATTCTTGCATCAGTAATTTTAGTCAGAAATTTAAGTAATGGCGGACTCTCGGTCTAACCGACTTACGGACTTACCGACTTACGGACTCCTCTAAACCTCATCCATGTATCTCCCACACTTCATTTCCGCGTAGTAATTTATCGAGATTTCCTTTGCCGCGTGAGGTCATCACTTCTTCGATTTGCAGTTGCATCATCTCTTCATAACACGGACGATCCGTTTGATAGAATACACCGAACGGACGAGGAAGATGTCCGTCTTTATGCGGATCATCAAACATCCTCACAAGTATTTGTGATTTATAAAAGTCTTTTTCATCATGCACCCACAAATCATCTTTGCTATGTCCTTCATCCAGGCTTACTACAATAGGACGGAACCCATCGAGCTTGATGCCTTTGTTTTGCTGTGCACCAAAAACAAGCGGCTGACCCTGAGTAAGGAATAAAGCTTCTTCCGCCTTTGATCCTTTCTCTGTGAAAACTTCAAACGCACCATCATTGAAGATGTTGCAATTCTGATAGATTTCAAGAAATGAAGACCCTTTGTGTGCATTGGCGCGCAGCAACATTTCCTGCAAATGTTTTGGATCACGGTCCATGCTTCTCGCGATGAACGTAGCATCTGCTCCCATGGCAAGTGCGAGTGGATTAAAGGGATGATCTATGCTGCCAAAGGGTGTACTCTTTGTTACTTTATGTTCCTCTGAAGTTGGCGAATACTGCCCTTTTGTTAATCCGTAAATCTGGTTATTAAAGAGAAGAATATTGACATTGAAATTCCTGCGAAGCAAATGCATCGTATGGTTACCTCCGATACTCAACGCATCACCATCTCCTGTAACAATCCATACACTCAAATCAGGCCGTGCTGCTTTCAATCCACTGGCAACAGCTGTAGCTCTTCCATGGATTGAATGCATACCATAAGTATTCATATAGTATGGGAAGCGGCTGCTACAACCGATACCACTGATGATAGCAATATTTTCACGGGGCACCCCAATGGTTGGCATGATCTTCTGCACCTGTGCAAGAATAGAGTAATCACCACATCCCGGACACCATCTTACTTCCTGGTCGGTCTGAAAATCCTTCATCGTCAGTGGCTGTGGAACAGTTGCAGTTTCTGCCATAGTATTCAATTGAGGCGCAAATTTACGAAATGGGTGAGAAAGGAAATAAATGTGTTTAGGTTAAAAATCCGGCAGACGTGGTTTTGTTCCAAAAATATCGTCAATCCGATCCATCAGTTCATTGGTAAGCAAAGGCAAAACATCCAAAGCCTTGAAATTCTCTTCAAGTTGCTCTTTACGTGTTGCACCAAGTATTGCTGTTGTGACATTTGGATTGCGCAAGCACCAGGCAATAGCCAATGGGGCCATCCCGGTTCCTAGTTCATCTGCCAATAGCTGAAACGACTGAACTTTTGAAATCTTCTCATCAATTACGGTCTTTTCTTTCAGCCATTCAAACCCGGGGATGGAAAGGCGACTTCCTTCGGGAATACCATTGTTGTACTTTCCTGTCAGCAACCCACTTGCAAGCGGGCTCCAGATGGTGGTGCCAAGTCCGACCGTTTTAAAAACCCCCAGGTATTCATTCTCCAGCTTATGGCGGTTAAACAAATTGTATTCAGGCTGCTCTACGGAAGGGCCAATCAAACGATAAGATGCCGCAATGCGATGTGCTTCCATAATTTCTACCCCACTCCATTCGCTGGTACCCCAGTATAAAATTTTTCCTTGCTGAATCAGCGCGTTCATCGTCAAAACGACCTCTTCGATGGGCGTTTGCTTGTCGGGACGGTGACAATAATACAAATCGAGGTAATCTACCTGTAAACGTTTTAAAGCTTCGTGACAAGCTTCCGTAATATGTTTGCGACTCAACCCGGTTTGATTGGGTTTGTTTTCTTTTCCTCTCCAACCAAAATACACTTTGCTGCTGACGACATAGCTGGTTCTGTCCCAGCTTTTCTTCGACAATACACGACCCATCATCTCTTCACTCTTTCCGAGAGCGTACACTTCTGCATTGTCAAAAAAATTAACCCCCTTGTCATAGGCAATGCCCATCAGTTCATCCGCAATACTGTCGTCAATTTGCTTGTGAAAACTGATCCAGCTGCCAAATGAAAGTGCACTTAACTGCAGGCCTGTGCGACCCATATACCTGTATAACATTCGATTTAATTTTAATATTCGAACTTAATTACCGACAAACTTCGACTGACCAACCATCAAAACACCTCTTACGCTGTCTATTTTGAAGTTGCGCAGCTGTTCATCACTCTCAAAACCTTTTCCGAAGATGGTTTTAGTTTTTTGTCTGATTTCAACATCTGAACGGGTAAAAAGTTTATGCTGCAACTGATCCCAATATAATTCTTTGGTGCGAAGTGTATCACCGGCAATCCGAATAACAACAACGCTGTCGGTGAGTGTTACTTTTCCTTGCTGTTCATAGTAGAATCCTTTTTTTGCATCGAGGTAACTTTCCATCTTCAAACTATCATCATAAAAATCAACATGAAGTGATTTTTCAAACTCGACACGCGGTACTGAGTCGTAATAACGAAGCAGTTGAGGAGCCGTAAGTTTTGCACGCACTTTGCCGGCCTGACTCAGATAGCTCACGATGTCTGTAGCTTCATCAATACTCAGCCTACTTTTCTGCATTTCCCTGATAGAACTAAGGTCGTTTTCACAAGAAATAAAGAGACAGCATAGTGATAATGCTGAAAAAAGATAAAAAAATAATCGGGAAAATAGATAAAAGGCATTAATCATATTTCCGCTTAATAAACCAGATATCAGAAAGTGAGAAGCTCAACGCAAGTCGAATATAATTTTCGCGAAGAAGACTTTTCCTATTGCTTCTTTGACCAAACTCGAGAGATGCATTCACCACATTGCTCCTGTTGTATTCTGCGTATGAATATTTTCTGATGGGAATGCCAACTCCAAGTGTTACTGTATAATTGTACATATTGCCATCTACAGTATAGGGCTCTCTGCCATAAAGGAAACCGGCACGGTACAATAGACTATTTTTCATTTTCGTACTTCCTTTGCTATCGGGCAAATACTGCGCACCTAATTTTACCGTCCATGCATCTTGTAAAAAATCAGCTGTCTGGTCGTACCTGTAAGCACTCCATTGCGTAAAAGAATAATCCGCAGCAAGATTTAACCTGCCTTTCCCTTCATGGTCAAGTAAAAAACCGAAACCATAAGAAAGCGGGTATTCAATTTTGCCTTTGATGTTTTTGATCACGGACACAGAATCAAGTATCAAGGGAGCACTACCAGATGACGCACCTATATAAGTTTCAATGCGTTCATCTCTGGTAAAGTTCA
>JAULVS010000179.1:0-1837 GCA_032110905.1 Chitinophagaceae bacterium
AGGATATGACCATCAAAGCCGCTGCAATGGCTTTGCGCAAACACCCTGCAGTGAACAGCAGCTGGATGAATGATTATATCCGCACTTATCAGCATATTCACATCGGCAGCGCCATTGCCTTGCCCGATGGTTTGATTGTACCAGTGATCCGCTTTGCTGATCAAAAAAGTTTGAGTCAGATTGCAGCAGACGCAAAAGACTTGTACGACAAGGCACGCAACAAAAAAATTCAACCTTCCGAGTTCAGCGGAAATACATTTACGATTTCGAACCTGGGCATGATGGACATCGATGAATTTACAGCCATCATTAATCCGCCTGACAGCTGTATTCTCGCTGTCGGACGCATCAAAGAAGTGGTGATTAAAAAAGCGGATGGAAGTTTTGGAACCACGAACGTGATGAAGGTGACACTGAGTTGCGACCACCGCAGTGTAGACGGAGCAGTAGGTGCAGCCTTCCTTCAAACTTTCAAAAAATATATGGAGAGTCCGGTAACCATGCTCGCCTAATTTTTCGAAGCAGACATCTGCATATCTTTTTATTATGAAGACTCTTGTCATCGGCGCTTCGGAAAACAGAGAGCGCTACAGCAATATGGCCATCCGGGAATTACGCAAACACGGATATGAAGTGATTGCCGTAGGTGCCAAAAAAGGACAAGTTGAAGATGTTTCAATTGAAATAGAAGTACCACCACAAGAAAGAGTACATACCATTAGTCTGTACCTGAATCCAGAGCGTCAGAAAACTTTCTACGAACAGCTTCTACAACTTCACCCCAAACGCATTATTTTCAATCCAGGTACCGAAAATGAAACTTTTGAACAACTCGCAACTGATGCAGGTGTTGAAGTGCTAGAAGCCTGCACCCTGGTGATGCTGAGAACCGGTCAGTACTAATAAAATGTTATTTCTACCCTCATTGTGCATAAGATGTGCCTGATCTGAACTCAACCCGGAAAAAAATTCGGTAATTTTCAGAAAAGCAGCCATATGTTATGGAGACGTTTCAATGGTGAATCAATTGATCTTCCCATAAAAGAAGAGGTTCTTAAAGCCATTCTCAAAGAGACAGAGAAAGGTAACCGTCTTAAAGTATGCATTGGTACCGACAGTCAGGTGAAAGGAAAAGAAACCGAGTTCGCAACTGTTATTGTCTTTTTAAGAGAAGGGAGTGGCGGTTTTATGTTCATCCATAATGAAAAAACTAAAATCCAATATTCAATTAGAGAACGTATGCTTATGGAAGTAGCCAAGAGCATTGAAATTGCCTATGAACTATGTGATTTGTTTACGACCTATCATATCGATATGGAAGTGCATGCAGATATTAATACCAATCCACATTTCAAAAGCAACGAAGCACTTAGAGAAGCAACAGGTTATATTCTTGGAATGGGTTTTGCATTCAAAGCAAAACCAGAAGCTTTTGCAAGCAGCAGCTGTGCAAATAAAATTGTGAACTAATTTTTACTGTAAAATTCTAACGCGACAGTGCTAACAAAGCCGCAGAGACTACCCCTGCAGTTTCAGTTCTCAACCTTGTATTACCCAGAGAAACAGGCTGAAAACCTTTTCCGATTAGTATTTGTGTTTCTTCCTCAGTAAAATCACCTTCAGGCCCAATCAATATGTAGATCAATCCCGACTCTGGCAGCACGACACTCGAAAGAAGTTGTTTCTCCCCTTCTCCGCAATGGGCAATCAGGCAGCAAGACGCACTGTCTATTTTTAGCTGATCAGGTTTTATCGGCTCGAGTAATTGAGGAAGAAAATATTGCCGGCTCTGCAACATCGCACTTACTATGATGCTTCGAAACCGCTCTGCTCGGAA
>JAULVS010000180.1:0-2008 GCA_032110905.1 Chitinophagaceae bacterium
GATCCTGTTCAGCAGGCAATTCACGTTCTGAATGCACCAGTTAGAAAAGTAGATGCAGGCACTTGCAACAACCTACTCTTTATTAACGGTGTTGGTCTGGGTTTTGATGGGGAAGTGTTGAAATCAATGAAGCAAATCAGAAAAATAGGTGGCGGTGTTGGTTACTTGATGGCTGTTATAAGACAGGTCTTCTTTTTTAAAGAGACATCTTTCTTAATTGATGATGGTGCTTCAAAGGATAAAAAGAATTTGCTTCTTTTTATGGTAAATAATTCATCGAGGACCGGAGGTGGTTTTTATGTTTCTCCCAAGTCAACTGTTAATGATGGTTTGCTTGATTTAGTTACTTGTAAACCTCTTTCGGTCATTCAACGCCTATTGCATCTTCCAAAAATAAAGAAGGGAAATCATCTCCATCTCCCTTTTGTTAATCATCAGACATTAGAAAATATAGCGGTAATGTCTAGTCGAAAAATATATGGCCAGTTGGATGGAGAACTTATCTCCGGAGAAAAATTTGAATTCACTGTTTTGAAAGATAAGTTTTTGTTTCGGTATTAAATGGTTGCTGGTTACAGGTACAACAACCACTCGTTACTGGCATTCCTTTGTGTCGGAATAGTTGGAAAGTTCATAAGACCAACAGTGAATGAAACAAAAGGACTAGTTGTTGGGAGTCCGAAAGATAAAATCATAATGCAATAAAGTGATGTTGAGCGACAGCGAAACATCTCGAGGGAGGTAATCAACGTGTTAGCTTTTTTTATAAAATATATTGATTTATCAATGTTGCAAGTGCAGATGAGGATCTTCGAGATCCTTCGCTGACGCTCAGGATGACGGTCATCGTTATTTAGGCATCAAAAAACTGATAACCGTTAACAGCTAACCGCTAACAGTTTCATGCCACCTCCTTACCTGTTCCCGCTCGCCAGATCATATACCACTCTTCTCCGGTTAACGTAAAATCATTTAATTGAACCAATGACTCAATTCGCTCCTTATTGGTAGTACCAATTACTGGTTTTATTTTAGTTGGATGCATCTGCAACCATTTCAGTAATATAATATCCCTGCTAACTTTATATGATTCTGCAAGAATTGAAGTAACAGCATACACCCTTCGTGCAGCTTCATGATCATCTCCCTCTGAAATTTTCCCGCCATTGAGCGGTGACCACGCCATCGGAATGATTTTTTCCTGCTGACAATAATCAAGTGTCCCGTCTTCAAAAGCATGACGGTGAAAAATCGAACACCGAACCTGATTGGCCTCAATAGGGAAGTAACGATGAAGCAATGCCATCTGCGAGGGGAGAAAATTTGAAACACCGAAATGCAATACTTTCCCTCCCTCTTTCAATTCCGTAAATGCTGCTGCAACTTCTTCCGCATTCATCAGATAGTCGGGCCGATGCAGCAACAGCCAGTCAATATAATCTGTTCCGAAATTTTTTAGCGATTGCTCTACCGATGCAATGATATATTTGGAAGATGTATTGTATGATTTGATTTGATGCTGTGGCCTTTGCGTAGATATTTTTTGAATGCCACATTTTGTGATGAGCTGTATTTTATTTCGAAGAGAAGGCGCGTTTTTTAAAACTGCTCCAAATTCTTCTTCCGTGGTGTAATCACCATATATATCTGCATGATCAAAAGTAGATATACCTTGTTCTGTGAATAGATGAATTAATGCTTCATATTCTTTTGAGGAAAATTGCTTTCCCCACAAACCCCATTTCATAGTGCCTGAAATAACAGGCGACAAATTGGTTTCTTTATTGCTCATAAATCATTTCTGCCAGACGGTGGTCTTTATTATAAATGTCTTTTCTGAAATTCAATCTTCCATCTTCATCTACCCATGCCGTAAAATACGCAATCAATACCGGATAGGTCTTGTTTAGTATTACCTGCAATTCTTTCATTCCATTCATCGCAGAGTCAATCCGTTCTTTTGTCCACTCTTTCTGTTCTCTTAAAACATATTCTGCCAGTCGTTTTG
>JAULVS010000181.1:0-2192 GCA_032110905.1 Chitinophagaceae bacterium
GACGTCCATGCCAACCCTACAGCAACCCCAGGCTGGTTGACCGTTTTATAAACTTCGTTGCTGTAACGTGGTTTGCCCAGAATTTTTTCAATATCCTTCGCGGTTACAGTGGGCTTTAGCTTTCCATGAAGCGCTACTTCTTTCGCCTGGGATCGCATCACAGAAGCAAGCATGCGATCCAGTTCACGCACGCCACTTTCGCGTGTATAATCTTCAACAATTTTTTGCAAGACATTTTCACTGATCTTGAATGGATTTTGTTTTAACCCATGTGCTTCCTGTTGCTTCGGGACAAGATGCCTTTTTGCAATCTCTACTTTTTCTTCCACTGCATATCCGGACAAGTCAATAATTTCCATCCTGTCGCGCAAGGCCGGCTGTATAGTTGCCAGGTTGTTGGCTGTTGCAATGAACAACACCTTGGAAAGATCATATTCCAACTCTAAATAATTATCGTAGAAGGAATGATTCTGTTCGGGATCCAGCAACTCAAGCAAAGCACTTGAGGGGTCGCCTCTAAAATCAGTTCCGACTTTATCAATTTCATCGAGGATCATCACGGGGTTAGATGAATGCACTTTACGGAGTGATTGCAAAACACGTCCGGGCATTGCCCCAATATATGTTTTACGATGTCCCCTGATTTCACTTTCATCATGTAACCCTCCCAAACTGATCCGAACATATTTTCTCCCCAAAGCGGATGCGATGCTTTTTCCCAATGATGTTTTACCAATACCGGGAGGACCAAACAAGCAAAGGATCGGACTTTTCATGTCACCTTTCAGTTTGAGTACAGCCAGATATTCAAGAATTCTTTCTTTTACTTTATCAATCCCATAATGATCATGATCGAGTACTTTTTTAGCTTTCTTTAAATCATACTGATCATCTGTGTATTCTCCCCAAGGAAGATCCAGCAGCAAGTCGAGGTGGTTGTAAACAACAGAATAATCAGGTGTTGAAGGGTGCATTCTTTCCAACTTCTCAATTCCCTTTTTGAATATTTGCGCCGCTTCCACCGACCATTTTTTGGATTCGGCTTTTTTCTTCATCTCCTGTATCTCAAGATCATTGGCATCGCCACCAAGTTCCTCACGTATACTTTTCAATTGCTGTTGCAGGAAATATTCACGTTGTTGTTTATCGAGTTCAGTTCTTGTTTTACTGGTGACTTTATTTTTCAGTTCTGCATACTGAAGTTCGCGTTGTAATAAATTCATCAGCAATTCAGCGCGCTGCGTGATGTTCTGCATCTCCAGCAGCTTTTGTTTTTCACTGATGTCCGAGTTGAGGTTATTACTGACAAAGTGTATAAGAAAGCCAGGGTTTTCAATGTTTTTAAGGATGATGGCAGCCTCACTTGGTAAATTCGGAGAAAGCTGGATGATTTGTGTAGCCAAGTCTTTGATCGACCCCGCCAAAGCACGGAAATGATCCGTTTCCGGTATGGGCTCTTCTTCCATCAACTCAACTTTCGCACGAAAAAACGGATCTTCAGAAGTGATCTCCTTTAATTGAAACCGTTTCTTGCCTTGTATAATAACCGTTGTTCCTCCATCCGGCATTTTAATCAATTTCACCACACGTGCCACAGTTCCTACACTTTCCAGATCCTTCACTCCCGGATCTTCCACATTGCTGTCTTTCTGTGCAACAACCCCTACAAGCTTATCTGATTTATATGCCTCATTCACCGCCTGGATACTTTTATCACGACCTACTGTAATTGGCAGCACTACCCCGGGGAATAAAACTGTATTTCTAAGAGGTAAAATGGGAATATCATCGCCAATGACAAGTTTGTCATCTTCCTGATCTGTCTCATTCAATGGAATGATCGGTAAAAAATCAACATCCTCCTCCTGCGAACTCATAAAAAAAGACTGCTCTTTTTGCTTCATCATAATTTAGTCATTTTGTCAGTTGGATTAATTCAAAGCCAGACTGAACATATATTAAACACTTTTGCAAGATTAATGCCACAGCATTAAACCCATCAAAGCAGTATCCAGATTGTTACTTTTCAGACAAAACGGGTAGTATCGGACTGCCAATACAACCATTTGGCATTTGAATACGAAGCAGTGCCGCAAGGGTTGGTGCGATATCAGTCATATAAACAACCGCATTAGACCTGCCTTTTGGTATTCCCCGGCCATACCAAATAAGAGGAATATGGCTGTCGTAAG
>JAULVS010000182.1:0-8544 GCA_032110905.1 Chitinophagaceae bacterium
CTGTCGGCCCAGGCTCTGGCTTTCAGATCACGATCCTGTGAAAAAGTATTTATAAAAAACAAAACAAATAAAAGGAGAAATATGGCGCGCATTTACAAATGGATTTTTCAGATTATAGATTAAAGATACAGAAAGGGTGAGGTAGCATAAGGCGATAATTAAGAAAGAAAAAATTGGGTTATAATGTCCACCCCGGGGTCTCGCAAAGCGGACCCCGGGAAGATTACGCAGGGTCGGCTTCAACAGACCCTGCGGAGACTAAAAAGAAAAATTAGGTCACAACGCCTCCCAAACCTGCTTTGCAAATGACTCCAGACTCGGATCACGCGCTCCCATCAACAACAACACTGATCCATCAGTGAGATGAGGCTTCACATTTGCCATAAAATCATTTCTGTTTTCAATAAAGAAGGCTTTACATCCTTTCTCCTGAAGATCCTGTATCAAATCGGCGGCAGAAATATCTTTCACAGCCGTGCCGCCTGCATAAAATATTTCACTCATCCAGATTTCATCCTGCGGGCGAAGCGCAGCAGCAATTTCATCCACAAAATCCTTGCGTAAAAACTTCGTAGGTCCGTAACCGTGAGGTTGAAACCAGGAAACAACTTTAGTAGCAAGCGGCTGACAGGATCTGATTGCGGCAGCACATTTTACAGGATTATGCGCATAGTCGTCAATCATCCATACTCCGTTTTTACAGCCAAACACCTGGTTCCGCCGATAAATACCCTCATATTTCGATAGTGCTTTTGAGGCTGTTTCAAGTGAAACACCGCATTGCGCGGAAACGGCAGCAGCAGCAAGCGCATTTTCCATATTATGCCGACCCAAAGCATTTAGCATAAAGGGGACACCGTTAATCTGAAAAGTCATATTCAGACCTTCCTGTCTGAAATCGGTTGCATTGAAGCCGGCAGGAGAGGAAGCCTCTGAAGAAAAATCATTCGCAACATTTACCGACAATCCGGCGGCAAGCGAATGAGAACGATTCACAATAAACGTTCCTTTCGTGTGTGATTGAAACTGATGAAAAACATCCATCAATTCATCAATGTCTTTGTGGTCTTTGTCAATATTAAGCAGTAAGCCTATTTCAGGTTCATATAACACAATGGATCCGTCACTTTCATCCGCCTCAATGATGAGCCAGTCTCCTTTACCCACTTTTGCGTTTCCGAGCCTGCCTTCGGCAATCAACCTGGTTAACCCTGCACCACTAATGATACCCGGTGCCAGTCCGGCTTCTTCCAGAATATCAAAAATCATAGAACTCGTAGTCGATTTACCACTTGTGCCACCAACAGCGATGGTTCTTTTACTCTTAGCAATCAACGCCAGCAGTTCCGCGCGTAGAATTACAGGAATGCCTCTTTGTCTGGCAAGCACTAGTTCGTGTACAGTATCTTCAACAGCAGTGGATATCACCACAAGATCAGTTCCTTCATCCATTCCTTCTCCGTTTTGTAAAAAACAACGGATGCCTTCTTTCTCGAGATAATCTCTGGTGGCATTGGGCTTCCCCGGAATAAAATAACGGTCACTTCCGCGCACTTCTTTACCAATGCCATGCAGGTACTGGGCGATGGCGCTCATGCCTTGTCCCGCCACACCAATAAAGAATGGTTTTTTAAAGTCGTTGAGCGATTGAATCATAGTGAAGCAAATGTAATATAATTGCGTGCTTCTCTGCAGACAGAATCTCTACCTTTGCATATTAAAAAAGTGTTTGTTATATGAAGCTAATAACATACCTGCTCGATGGGCAGGAACAGCTGGCGGTGTTGGAAAACGGAATGGTATATAATATGGATCAGCTGCATCCGGATCTGCCTTCCAGCATGAATCTTTTTCTAAACTACTGGGATGAATACCTTCCTGTTGCCAAAGCCGGCATGGAAGCGGTGCACAAGGGAAGAATTTTGCCGGGCAGGACAATTTCAGTTGATCAGGTTCAACTGCTTGCCCCTGTTCCGTTTCCTTCTTCCTGTCGCGATGGATATGCTTTTCGTCAACATGTAGCTGCAGCCAGAAGAAATAGAAAAGTAGAGATGATTGCCGAATTCGATCAGTATCCCATTTTTTATTTTACTAATCACCATAGCATCAAGGGGCCGGGTGAAGTTTCCTGTATGCCTGATCATTTTGAGAAACTTGATTTTGAGCTTGAAGTAGCAATTGTAATCTGCAAACACGGAAGAAATATCAGAGCAGAAGATGCGGATCAATACATAGGAGGACTGATGATTATGAATGATCTTAGCGCAAGACGACTGCAAATGGAAGAAATGTTGCTGAATCTTGGACCTGCTAAAGGAAAAGACTTTGCAACTACTATTGGTCCTTGGCTGGTAACGCTTGATGAATTGGAAAAATTTGAAATTCCTGCAAAGGAAAATCATAACGGTAAAAGCTGGAATCTGAGAATGCAGTGCAGGGTGAATGGGAAGCAGGTGAGTGATGGGAATGTAGGTGATATGGACTGGACATTTGCAGAGATCATTGAACGCGCTTCTTATGGAGTAGACCTCTACCCCGGAGATGTAATAGGAAGCGGTACGGTTGGCACGGGTTGTTTTCTGGAATTGAACGGAACAGGAAAACTCAACGACCCTAATTATCCCGAGCAATGGTTACAGGCAGGAGATATTGTGGAGTTGGAGATTGATGGATTGGGTGTGCTGTCAAATACGATTGTGGCAGAAGAGGATGATTTTTCGATTTTGAAAAAGAAAAAGGCTTAGGCGCAGAGAAATGAGAAAAGGGAGGGTTTCGCAGAGGCTTTTCCCCAAATGCATTCACCGCTCAAATCCGCTATCAATTTGACTTTTTGTCTTATGGTCTTCCGGTCTCTCGTATTTTTAGGCGCAGAGAAAGGAGAAAAGGCGTGATGATTTACAAAACGTCATGTTGAGCGACAGCGAAACATCTCGAGAATAGTGATACAACATAACCTAATTTTTAATGGTCGTTTCAGTATGATAAAAGACTTTATAACAGAGATTAGCAGCTTCTAGATCCTTCGCTTCCGCTCAGGATGACAATAAAAACATAAACGACATTAAAAATGAAACCCTTGAAATAGGAAAACAAATTGGATGTTTAATGCAAAAAGTCAGAGAAAAATATAAAAAACACGCGTAACTCGTAACCCATAACTCGTAACTAAAAATGATCATTGATTTAAAAACCCTCACTCCTGCCCAAAAACAACAATGGCTACAACACGCCGTTGCACCCAGGCCCATCGCTTTTGTTTCTACAATAGATAAAAACGGGCAAGTGAATCTAAGTCCTTTTAGTTTTTTTAATTTATTCTCATCTAATCCGCCGATTGTGGTTTTTTCTCCTGCAAGAAGAGTGCGCGACAACACCACGAAACATACTCTGGAAAATGTATTCGAAGTTCCCGAAGTTGTAATCAATATTGCCGATGAAGCGCTTGTGCATCAAATCAGCTTAAGCAGTTGCGAGTACCCTAAAGAAGTGAATGAGTTTGTGAAAGCAGGATTAACAGAAGAGAAAGCAAGTATCGTGCGTCCGCCAATGGTGAAAGAAAGTAAGATCAAACTGGAATGCAAAGTGATTGAAGTAAAGGCATTGGGCGAAGATGGCGGTGCCGGAAACCTGGTGATCTGTGAAGTACTATGCATGCATGTAGATGATGCGATCCTCAATGAAAACCAAAGCATGATTGACCAGCTGAAAATTCATCATGTAGCAAGGCTTGGAGCCGATTGGTATAGCAGGGTAAATGCTGATAACCTGTTTCAGGTAGAGAAACCAAATGTGAAGCTTGGTATTGGCATCGATGTACTCCCGAAAAATATTCGGGAGAGTAGTATATTAACCGGTAATAACCTGGCACAACTTGCTAACGTACACGAATATCCGACAGCAGATCCGGGATTTATCAATGAAAGGCTGAAAAACATTGTTCAGTATTTTTCGTTGCAGCAAGATGAAATGGAGAAGGAACTCCACAAATATGCAAAAGAGCTGCTCGAAGAAGGAAAGGTGCAGGATGCCTGGCAGGTGTTATTGTTCGGGGAAGCCCCACTTTCATAAATCATTGCGTAATGAACCCTTTTTATCCAAGTAGTAACTGGTTTAGTGTTTTCAGCATCGTAAGTCTGCGTTATTTTATCTTAGCCGGCACTGCTTTCCTGATTTATTATGTATGGAAGAAGAAGAAATGGTTTTCGAAGAAAATACAATTACGGTTACCCGGCAATAAAGATTACCAAAGAGAGTTTGTTTATTCCTTGATGACGATGTTCATCTTTAGTTTAATTCCCTGGTTGATCCTGGGTAATCCCGAAATAAAAAAGCATACAAACTGGTATAGTGACATTGAACAACACGGACGGGTTTATTTCTGGTTGGCATTTCCGTTGATGTTGGTGATGCACGATACCTATTTTTATTTTACGCATCGTTTGATGCACCACCCATGGCTCTTTAAATTATTTCACCTCACTCATCACAAAAGCACCAATCCTTCTCCTCTTGCCGCATTTGCCTTTCATCCTTTGGAAGCCATAATTGAAATCGGGATACTGGTTGTCTATTTATTTACCATTCCCGTAATGAAAGCGCATCTGTTTTTCTTTTTCTTATTCATGATGCTGTACAATGTGTATGGTCATTTAGGATGGGAATGGTATCCTGCGGGATTTCATCGTACAAAAATTGGCAGATGGATCAACACATCTGTGAATCACAACCAGCACCATCAATATTTTAAAGGGAATTATGGTTTGTATTTTCTTTTCTGGGATAGGCTGCTGGGAACGATCCGCAAAGACTATGATCGTCAGTTTGATGAACTTGATAAAAGACGAAAAGAATTCAAAATTTCTATCCGCTAATTCTTTGCGCCTTCACGTCTTCGCAGGGTCTGGCTTAGCCGACCCTTACCTCTGGCGCTAGTGTTCCGACGTAGGAGGATCACTAGTGACATAATGAATTCGCCCCGATTGAATTGGTGTGTGTTTAATTCTAATCCCTCACGCAGCGAACAGAAAAACCGCCTGGCTTACCGCTGTCGTTCCTGTTTACACTGCCATTAGCGTAACTCAGGCTGCGGTACCAGGCATTGAAAGTACTGCTCCCTGTAGAACTCCACCAGTAACCGAAGTTGCCAATGCCGCTGAATGCCCCAACGCTGCCGCGTTGGCCTCCCGGAAGCCCTGAAAAGACCGAGCTGTTGGTAGCACCGGTATTCGGACTTAACCAATACTGCGTGCCCGTGCTCTTCATCTTGCCTCCGGCGGTAGTACTCTGCACACCACTTACTGTAGGGTTATATGCTGGGTCTAAATTAGCTATAAGCACATTCCATTCCGCATCTGAAGGTATATGCCAGCCCGTAGGGCAAACATTTTTATTGCCATTGGTGGCCGGATTGATAGCATACCAATTGTACAATGCACCAAATTTATTGGCCGTATAAGTCGTTTGATCGTTATTATACCAGGACATCATCGGCAAGGTGGTGGTATTGGGATTCCAGTTGTTCGCCCATTGGGTATTGTTTGTTACCACAGGGATGTTGCTTCCATCTCTGTACTTCGTAGTACGCAGATTCTCAGCCATCCATACTTGTGCGCCAATGGTTATGGTGGGATAAGTATTACCGGAAGCGTCGGTTACCGTGCCGGGATTTACAGTTGTTTGAGCAGTCGTAAAACTCAACTGATTGCCATAAGCCGTACCGGCCGTATTAATCGCATACGCACGTACATAGTATGTTGTGTTGGCATTCAGTCCGGTGAGGTTGGCGGTAAAACTACCTGTGCCGGTACCGGAGACTACGTTATTATTTGCGGTGGTCGGGTTTTGGATAGTTGCCCAGCAGATACCTCTTTGTGTGATGGGTGTACCACCATCGACTGTAATATTGCCACCACTCGTTGCACTGCTATTGGTGATATTCCCAACAGCCTGCGTGGTGAGGGTAGCTAAACTACCCGGATTGCTGTTGGCAAAGGTAATACTGTCTATGCTACTAATGGGTATTTCCAAAACCGTACCATTGTTCTGATGAATACGCATGATGGTTTGGCTTTGTAAGGTAATACTGTCTATGGCACTAATGGGTATTTCCAAAACCGCACCATTATTCTGATGAATACGCTTGGTGGTTTGGCTTTGTGTTGCAACACTAAGCATCATTAATGTAGCAAGGAGAATATGTTTCATTTTGAAAGAGTTGAAAGATTTATTTTTTGCCCCCTCAAGGAGAGTTTATTCGGATTTATCGGGAGGGATTCAAGGGGAGGTCATTCCATCACCATCATCTTACTCACGCTACCTTTGGTGGTGGTAATGCGACAGATATAAGTGCCCGATGGGATTACCTGACTGCCATTATCGCTTGTCTGCCACAACAGCTCGTGCGCACCGGCAGGTTTTTGCGTTTGCGACCAATTGCGGATATTTCTTCCCTGCATATCGATAATATCAATCGATACTTTATCTGCTACAGGCAGTTCATAACGAATGCGTACCACTCCTTTAAAAGGATTGGGATAAATTTTTACTTCGATATTGTTAATTCTCTCTGCGTCGGTAATAGAAGTTGTTGCATCAAAACGGTAATTAACAATCGTACTGGTATTCCAGCTTACAGTGGTACCCTCCTTTTTTAAAAGCACCATCTCATTACCGGTGAAGGTTAATTTTCGCACTTCATCAACGGTGTAGGTTGCCGACGTTCCATCGGTGAATTTGAAGAAGAGATTCTGCGCATGAACACTTGCCGAGATAAAAAATCCCGCAGCAATCAGAAAAATTTTAGGCTGCATATTGATGAATTTGATAAGTAAGATAGTAAAAAAATACAAGAAGTTGTCGATCACAAAAGCGCGGGATGTAGTCGGGGTTTCGGGTTGTATGACAATCATATAAATCATTTAATCATACCAATCATGTTTCAGACGAAATGTTGGAAAAACAAAAAACGAACAGCGCAATTGTACCCCGGACAGGATTGTCCTCGCTTCGCTCAGACTTCCTTTAAGGGGTGACCTTGCCAAACTCCCCCAGGGTCTGCGTCAAAGCAGGGCTTGGCTCAGCCAACCCTTTGTAATAAACTTTAAACGCACCCGGGGTCCGCTTTGCGTGACCCCGGGGAGGACAGAATCGCGAGTCCCCGGAGTGGACAAATTTTTTCACTCAATTATTCTCCAAGCCTTTTAGTTTATTTAAAAGCGTAATTGTTTGTGCATCCATTTTAGAAAATCCAAAGATTTTAGTTCCTAAATCCTTCAGAGAAGCACCAATATGATACATTTCCTTTTGGTCTATGATTAAAAATCTGTCGTGGTTGTGATTCAATTTTTTTATTTCCAATTTACTGTATTGTTGATTGAATTTCTCAGTATCCAGTTCCAATTGCCTGGTTATTTTACATGTATATATAGTTACTATAACACCCGTTTTTTTCTTTGTAAAAAGCTGCAAAGTGTTATCATCTACATAATTATCTATCAAAACAATTGTATGATTTGCCTTACGAATAATATCTGCTACTAATTTATAAGCGTCAAATATTTGACCATTAAAGAAAATACCCTGTGGAGGCATCTGTTCTTTTTTCTCTAAAGCAGTGAAGATTTGTTCAACTTTTTGATCGGTTTGCTGAAGCTTCTTTTCTACCCCTTCGACTCGTTGTATTAAATTCCCGGCTACCTTTTTTAATCTCCGATATTGTATGAAAGCATCCATGATGATGATACTAACTTCAATCGCCTTTTTACTATTTAAAACTGCAGATAGCATTGCTACACCTTGTTCAGTAAAAACAGCAGGTTTATTTCTTCGTCCACCATGTGATCTTGAAATCGCATTTTGCGACATCAAGTTCTGCCATTCATCCTCGGTTAATACAAACATAAAATGATCCGGAAACCTATCTTTATTCCTTTTTACCTGCTCGTTTAATCGCCTGGTTTCTACGCCATATAATATTGCCAAATCCTGATCGATCATTATCTGTACTCCACGTATAGTATATATTTTATTTTCTATGGCGTCTGTATTATTCATTACTACTTTCTTCATAATATCATTACTTTATGAAGTGGGCGAATGGTATACTATTTATTTCTCTGACACTTTAGCGTATACAGTTGTTTAAGTAAACAGGGACTTTGATTATCCATAGGGATGATTTTAAATATATAAACAATGATATTTACGGCAGATTAAATGAAATAAGGAATTATCATCTGAAATAATAGGAATTTACCTTATTTAGTTATTCTGTCGCTAATGTTCACATGAGAATCACTAATGACATAACAAATTCGCCCCGATTGTATCCGTCCGTATTACACTTTATTAATAATATACGGGCGGATGCAATCGGGGGAGAATTTAGCAAGTCGCAAGTGGTCTGCCTATGGCAGAACACTTGCGCCAGGACCCTAGACTACGACCGGCAATTTGATGAAGTTGACAACAGACGAAAAGAATTCAAAAGTTCTGTACACTAGTTCTTTGCGCCAAAAACTTTTTGAAGTAAGTCGGTGCTGCGTT
>JAULVS010000183.1:0-1904 GCA_032110905.1 Chitinophagaceae bacterium
TTCCTGCCGCGAAAGTAATTGCTCACCCAGAGTGCGAAGAATCAATTTTAAGAATCGCAGATATGGTTGGATCTACAACAGAATTATTAAAGTTTACCCAAACAGATTCTAGTGAAAGTTATATTGTAGCAACTGAGTCGGGGATTTTACACCAAATGATTAAAAGCTCACCTCAAAAAACCTTTATACCCGCCCCTCCTAATAATAATTGCGCATGTAATAATTGTCCCCATATGAAAAGAAACACGCTCGAAAAAATATACACCTGTCTTTTAAAAGAGCAACCAGAATTAATAATGGACGAAACCACCCGCAAGGCAGCTCAAAAACCAATTGAAAGGATGTTAGAAATAAGTAAACTATCAGGACTATAAAAAAATCATACTCACCCTGTCTTAGGTCATAATAAATCAGACCCCAACTGTACTATGTTTGTGTCATGACGCTTTGGTTATAGGTCGGTCAGAAAAAATCAGACATAACGGTTTAAAGGACCCTAAACTGATTGACCGGTTGCCAGTTAAAAAAGGCTGAGCCTGACCAGGACGATATCTTAAGCGAACAGAGTGCTACAGAATAACCGTTGTAAAAGACACTACACTGTAGTATTTGCGGGCGGGGCTTGGTTTAATATCAAGCCCCGCTTTTTATTTTCTTAATTGCTTCTAAATAAAAAAGAAATAAGATACCCCCAAACACCACCACCCAATATCGCAACAAACCAGGTTGTTCAAACCGGAATAAATCAGCTATAGGGTTCACCAAAATAGACAGGGCAAGAACAACAACAGCAACGCCTGAAATAAATAAGGCCGCACGATTCCTTTCCACCACCACACGCAAAACCCTCCGGGTTTTTGAAAGACTTGAAAAAACCAATAAAAGATTTGCAATAATCAGCGAACAAAAAGCAAGCGCCCTAGCCTCACCAACAGAACCAAAAGCCCGCGCCTCATATATATATATAATAACCACAAACATCAGCGCCCCTAAACCACCCAACAGGCTACCCCAAAAATTTCTCCACGCAAAAAAACCAGTCGCCGTATTCCTGGGTGTTCTATTCATTATTCCTTCTTCCTCGGCTTCTGACTCAAAAGCAATCGAGCAAACAGGATCAATGATTAGTTCCATAAAAACAATATGAACTGGAAAAAGAAGAATTGGAACCCCCGTAAACAATGCGGGCATTATCACCAGGCCAATAATTGGAACATGGATGGCCACGATATAGGACATTGCTTTTTGAAGGTTGTCGTAAATTCTTCGGCCAGATCGAATTGCAGCAACAATCGACGTAAAGTTGTCATCTAATAAAACCAAGTCAGCCGACTCTCTCGCTACATCGGTTCCCCGCTGCCCCATTGCAACTCCAATATCTGCCCGCTGCAAAGCCGGTGCATCATTAACCCCATCACCCGTCATTGCAACAACCGCACCCATTTTCTGAAACAACTCCACTAACAATAATTTTTGCTGCGGACGAACTCGTGCAAAAACAGAAACCAAACCAACTTGTTTTTTTAACTCTTCCTTATCCAACGCCTCAAGCTGATCGCCCGTTAATACATGCCCCGCATTTTTTAACCCAATTTGTTTTGCAATACTTCGCGCTGTTTCCGGATGATCACCCGTAATTACCACAACACGAATACCAGCAGTGTTGCACTCCTCAATGGCAGCAGGAACTTCGGGCCGAATTGGATCTTCGAAACCAATCAACCCCAAAAACCTAAACGAAAAAAGATCCTGCTTCTCTGGTAAAGATCCGGTGTCATTTCGAGCCTCACTCACACCAATCATTCGAAAGCCAGCTTGCGCCAAATCATTAACCACCCGTTGGTGTTTGTTTTTTTCTTTTTCATTTAAACCACAAAGTCTGAAAATTGCTTCGGGCGCTCCCT
>JAULVS010000184.1:0-13322 GCA_032110905.1 Chitinophagaceae bacterium
CAGATTTAAAATATCCGTTTTCAATCGCCTGCTTTGCTTTCATGTGCGACCGATATGCAAATTCATCCTGATCAGCTCTGCTTATTTCATATTCCTTTGCCACTGCTTCCGCTGTAAGTCCCATGCTCAGGTAATAATCCGGATCTTCTTTGGCAATAGAATAAGCAGGAACTGTTTTCCATCCTGCAGTGGGCACCAACGACATACTTTCTGTTCCACCGGCAACAATTACATCGGCCATGCCCGAACGTATTTTCGCTGTTGCAATCGCAATGGCTTCCAGTCCGCTGGCACAATAGCGGTTGACCACCATGCCGGGAACTTCAATACCCAAAGCCCTTGCTGCAATGATTCTTCCCACCTGCAAACCTTGCTCTGCTTCGGGAACAGCATTCCCGACAATTACATCATCTACTAAATGCGGTTCAAGTTGAGGGACAGAAGCCAGGAGTCCTTTTATTACTGTAACCGCCAGATCATCAGGACGCGTAAAACGAAATCCTCCTTTTTTGGCTTTTGTAACAGCTGTGCGATAACCGGCTACGATATAGGCTTCCTGCATAGATAAAATGTAATAGATGAGAAAAATAATGCCCTTACCAAAGTTAGGTGAAAAGGCTCTTAATGAAAAGATGACCAAAATCAAATTTTACTTTCAGAAGAGCAAATTATCTTCGCATTGCTATGTATTCAATTGTACGTTCTTTTCTGTTTCTGTATGATGCCGAAGCTGTTCATTATTTTTCGATGAATATCTTCCGCTTTTTGTGTGGTATTTCTTTTATCAAAAGAATCATACAAAAACAACTGACACCGCTTTCTTCAACACCTATTACTCTGTTTGACTTACATTTCAAAAACCCGGTAGGACTCGGAGCTGGTTTTGATAAAAACGCACGTTACCTGAGGGAATTGGAAACAATGGGATTTGGATTTGTAGAGATTGGAACAGTGACACCCTTGCCTCAGGCAGGAAACGATAAACCACGTTTATTTCGGTTACCAAAAGACAAAGCATTGATCAACCGCATGGGTTTCAATAATGATGGGGTAGATGTGATTGTAAGTAGATTAACAGCATGGCGAAAGGCAAACTCCAAATCAACAATGATCATTGGTGGAAACATCGGGAAAAACAAACAAACACCGAATGAAGAAGCCTATAGAGATTATGAAAAATGCTTTGAAAAACTCTTTCATCTGGTTGATTACTTCGTTGTGAATGTAAGCAGCCCGAATACACCCGGCCTGCGTGAATTACAGGAAAAAGAAAGCCTCCATAAGATCCTCACCTATTTACAGATGTTGAATCGTCGCCGCGACAAGCCGAAGCCGTTGTTATTAAAAATTGCTCCTGATTTAACGGAAGGACAACTGCATGATATTACTGATTTAGCGATGGAAATTAAACTTGATGGCTTGGTGGTATCGAATACAACTATTTCCAGAGAAGGGCTAATAACAAATCAGGAATGTGTAGATAAAATTGGTGCAGGCGGCTTGAGTGGTAAGCCAATAAAAGAAATCAGCAATCGAGTATTGAGAAGCATTCGGGAAAAAACAGATGAAACCATTCCATTAATTGGAAGCGGTGGAATTTTTACTGGTGATGATGCGCTTGAAAAAATCAGAGCAGGTGCTAATCTTATACAGGTATGGACAGGTTTCGTTTACGAAGGACCTTCTATTGTGAAAAAGATTGTGAGGAGTTTGAATAGGGCTTGAAAGGCGGTTATCAGTTAACAGTTATCGGTTTGTAGTAACAATTCCCGTAACCAGTAACTTCTTCCAATTTACTTAACTCACATTCATGAGAACAAATCCGGCGATCCACCTTTGAGTGGTGTTTTGCCCAAGTGATCATACGCTTTCGCAGTTACTTCTCTTCCCCGGGGTGTGCGTTGTAAAAATCCTTCCTGTATCAAGAAAGGTTCATACACTTCTTCCAAAGTACCTGCTTCTTCGCCAACTGCAGTTGCAATGGTGGTGATGCCTACAGGGCCTCCTTTAAATTTATCTATGATGGTGATAAGGATTTTATTATCCATCTCATCCAGTCCATATTCATCTACATTCAGCGCTTTGAGTGCATGTTTTGTAATGCCTTCATCAATGTTACCATCATTAAGCACCTGTGCAAAATCTCGCACCCTTCTTAATAGTCCGTTTGCGATTCTTGGAGTGGCACGACTTCTTCCTGCAATTTCGAGTGCTGCCTTCTCCGTAATGGGCACATTAAGTATAGTGGCCGCACGAAGAACAATTTTCTGCAATGTGGCAGCAGAATAATATTCCAAACGTGATTTAATGGCAAATCGAGAAAGCAGCGGCGCAGTTAGCAACCCACTTCTTGTTGTTGCACCAATTAATGTGAAAGGATTGAGATTAATCTGAATACTTCTCGCATTAGGTCCGGAATCGATCATAATATCTATTCGAAAATCTTCCATCGCCGCATATAAATATTCCTCCACCACCGTACTCAACCGATGAATTTCATCTATGAATAAAACATCATTTGGCTCTAAGTTGGTAAGCAACCCCGCCAGATCTCCCGGCTTCTCAATCACAGGTCCGGAGGTTTCTTTTATTTGAACCCCCAGTTCATTGGCAACAATTCTGCTTAAGGTAGTTTTTCCCAAACCGGGAGGTCCGTGAAAAAGTACATGATCCAAAGCCTCTCCGCGCTGCTTGGCAGCCCGTATGAATATTTTTAAATTTTCAATAATCTGTTGCTGACCGGAAAACTCCTCCATCGCCGCCGGTCGGATATTATTTTCAAATTCCTTGTCGGCTGCAGTTAGTGCAACCTTTTCAGCAGAAGAACGGAGATCAGACATAAGAGATAAACTTACCGTAAAGCTAATTGTTTTTTAACTCTGTGGGAAATTGAACAAGATGCTCCGTTTTTTGTAGTTTACCTGTGGCAGATTTTTAACAAGCGACATTAACTTCGCAATAAAGCAAAAACACATATGAACGTAGGTGTGCTCGGAACGGGATTTGTAGGCCAAACTATTGGAACAGCATTGGTAGAAAAAGGACACCGAGTGATGATCGGAAGCCGTATGGCTAACAACGAAAAAGCAAACGCCTGGATAGAACAAAAGGAGAATGCCTTTGCCGGGACTTTTGAAGACGCTGCCCGTTTTGCAGATATTATTTTCTTATGCATCAATGGTGCATTTATCAAGGAAACCATCAAAGAAATGGATTCTGCTTTGTTTGCCGGAAAAATCATCATTGATGTCACTAACCCACTCGATTTTTCCAAAGGTATGCCCGCTTCCCTGCTCCCTGACTACTCGAACAGATGGTCATTAGGAGAAGAGATCCAGCAGTTATTGCCAGATGCTTATATTGTAAAAGCGCTGAATACCGTGACAGCAAGATTAATGGTGAATGCAGAACTAGTCAACGAAGGGAACCATCAAATGTGTATATGCGGCAATGATACAGTTGCAAAGAACAAGGTCAAGCATTTGCTGGCAGAGAACTTCATGTGGAAACCGGAATTTATTCTGGACATGGGAGGTATTGAATCGTCAAGATTGATGGAAGCCGTTGTGCCTTACTGGCTCGGAGTAATGCAGGTGCTCGGAACTCCGTTATTTAATTATCAGATCGTAAAATAATGCAGGATTATTTAATGATGATGTAGAGCAATGCAATGCCGGTAAAGACAATCATCATTGACCATTTCATCTTCCATGAAAGATACCAGGGTTTAGATGAACTTTTCTTTGAAGAAGAGGAGGATCTTCTTCTTTCGGAAGAACCTGATTTTTTTTCTGAAGAATGACTCAAGAGGTAGAAAGGGAATAACGGAATCTCATTGGCCATTACTAATACTTTCTCTTTTTGCAGATTCAAAAAGTCTATATAACCGGACAATGCAAGACGACGGGTTTTTATTTTCTCGCCACAAACCGCTAATACCACGGGAGTCACCATTTTAATCGTAGCGGAAGCATAAGCTTCACTTAGTCCGGTCTCTTTCGAAAGCCATTGACTAAGTGATTTAAATTTATCACCATACAATATACTTCCTATATTCAAAATTCCGCGATAGTGTTCGGAATCATTGAACAGATGAGGTAGCGCATGATTTAATTTTGTTCCAGAAGCCACACGTGAAAATATATATAATGCTTTTGCGGACTTCGGTTGCTGAATTTTACCAATTAATTGAACAGCAGTCAAAACAACTGCATAATGAATTGCTCTCTCTAAAACATTAGTATCCTGACCAGATTGTTGAGCGAGGGTGTCGGACAATTGTCTGTTTAAATAAGGACTTAACTGTTCTTTCAGATCAAATTGCATTCAATACACTTTCCGAAACTTTTCAAATCGAAGGAAAATCTTTGCGATCATCCGGAAAGAACTGCAAAGTGAAGAATTGTATCAATAATATCCAAGAAATTTTCGATCTGTTTTTACACAAAAAACAGATTATTTTAACTTACAAGTGTTATCACTTAGCAAACAACCTATATTTAATTGATTTTCAATCGCTCTATACATTTTATGAGACTTTGCTCCCAATTCGGCACATCTACTCCATAGGTTTCCCTAATCTTCGAGGTATTTAATAATGAGAAAGAAGGACGCTTTGCGGGGGTCGGATATTGTGAAGTAGGGATAGGATTGATTTTGCATCCAGATTTAATCATTTCACGGATTTTCTCCGCAAAATCATACCAGCTGATCTTACCTGCATTACTGTAATGATAAAGGCCAGGAATCCATTTATCAGAGCTAATGATCTCGAGAATCGCTTTTGCGAGATCTGCAGCATAAGTAGGTGCTCCGATCTGATCATTCACTACATTCAACTCCATTCGATCTCGCATAAGGCGCATCATCGTCTTCACGAAATTATTTCCAAACTCTGAATACACCCAGGCCGTACGAATGATGATGGCATCCGGATCTTCTTTCAGACAAAGTTGTTCGCCAAGCAATTTTGTTCGGCCGTAAACACTGACAGGCCCTGTCTGATCCGTTTCTTCATAAGGCACCTCCTGCTTTCCATCAAACACATAATCCGTTGAAATATGAATTAGTTTCGTGTTGTACTTTTTACAAAGTGCGGCAAGATGCCCTACTGCCTCGCCATTTACTAATTCAGCCAACTCGGGCTCGCTTTCTGCCTTATCTACGGCCGTATAAGCAGCACAGTTGATGCAATACTGCGGATGAATGCCAATGAAAAAATTCTCTGCCAATCCGAAATGATGCAACGGCAGATCCTCCCGTGATGCAAACACAAAACGAAACTGAGAGTACTGTGAAGCTAGTTGTTGCAACTCCTTCCCTACCTGACCATTGCTGCCTGTTACAAGTACGACGGGTTGTGTCATTGGTAAAAAAGTTTAAGCAATAAATAAATCAGAAAAGAGAATCATCAGACAATGCAGAAAAAACAGCATGTACTTTATCCTTATCGGATACAATCTCCATGCCCGGTTTAATTTTCCAGTCGATATTCAAAGATGAATCATTGTATAAAAGTCCGCCTTCACTTGCTTTGTCATACAACGCATCACATTTATACAACACTTCCGCTTGATCACTTAGCACGGAAAAACCATGTGCAAATCCCTTAGGAACAAGCAATGAATTTTTTTTCTCAGAAGTTAATTCAACAGAGAAAACTTTTCCGAATGTTGGTGATTGGCGGCGTAGATCCACCACTACATCCAATATAGAACCATTCAAACAACGCACCAATTTTGTTTGCGCCTTATCTCCTTTCTGAAAATGCAAACCGCGAATGACGCCGTAAACGGAACTCGACTGATTGTCCTGTACCCAGTTATAAGCATGTCCCGCATCAACAAATACTTGATGATTGTATGATTCAAAAAAATAACCACGGTCATCACCAAAAACCTTTGGCTCAAAAACCACCAATCCCGGAAATCCTGTTTCTATAAAAGGCATAATCGAATAGTATCTTTGTTGTAAAGTTAGCGTTTGGCGTATTGCTCTTCATAATAATGTTGGTAATCGCCACTGGTTACATGCTTCACCCATTCTTCGTTCTGCAAATACCAGTCAACGGTTTTCTCCAACCCTTCAGCAAACTGTAGAGAAGGCGACCAACCAAGTTCTTTATTCAGTTTCGTCGCATCAATCGCATAACGCAGATCATGACCCATACGATCCGTAACATATGTAATCAGCTTCGCGCTATCCCCTTCCGCACGTCCCAATTTTTTATCCATGATGCCGCAAAGCAGATGAACCAGATCGATGTTCTTCCACTCATTAAACCCGCCTACATTATAACTCGCGCCGAGTTTTCCTTTATGAAAAATTACATCAATTGCACGAGCATGATCTTCCACATAAAGCCAATCACGCACATTCTCTCCTTTACCATAAACAGGCAAAGGTTTGTTATTGCAAATATTATTGATCATCAGCGGAATTAATTTTTCCGGAAAATGATGCGAACCGTAATTATTACTACAATTACTCAAAACAATCGGCATACCGTAAGTGTCATAGTAAGCTCTCACAAAATGATCGGATGCTGCTTTTGATGCGGAATAGGGAGAATGCGGATCATAAGGGGTTTCCTCCGTGAAAAATCCTGTTTCTCCAAGTGTTCCATATACTTCGTCCGTAGAAACATGATAGAATAATTTTCCATCATACTGGCCATTCCAGCTTTTGCGACAAGCATTTAACAGGATAGCTGTTCCAAGCACATTGGTTTTTACGAAAGCCAATGGATCTAGGATGCTTCTATCAACATGACTCTCAGCTGCCAGATGAACCACGGCATCGAACTTGTATTGATTAAAAAGTTCGTCTACCCTATCCTCATCGGTAATATCTACTTTCTCAAATATATAGTTGGATGATTTTTCAATATCCTTCAGGTTTTCAAGATTACCCGCATAAGTCAATGCATCTCCGTTGATGATTTTATACTGCGGATATTTCGTTACGAATAAACGCACTACATGGCTGCCGATAAAACCGGCACCGCCGGTAATCAAAATTGTTTTTTCAAACTGACTCATTATAAACTCCAGTATTTACGTGATTGAATTTGATTTCTGTACATCCCTTTCAGGTCTGCTATTAATGCGTGTTCTTTTGTAAGCGAATTAAAGTAGGTTTCCTCCAGCCCTTTGTATTGCTGATGTGGCACGGCAAGAATCACTGCATCATAATCATTGCGCAATGTATCGGTCAACTCAAAACCATACTCATGTTTTACTTCATCCGATGAAGCATGCGGATCTGCAACATCTACATTCAATGAAAATGCTTTCAGCTCTTTTACCAAATCTGCTACTTTGGAATTGCGGATATCACTCACATTCTCTTTAAAGGTAGCTCCTAGCACCAGCACATTGGATGCAGTGATGTTTCCGACATGTTTGATGATGTGCTGCACCACTTTCTTTGCCACATAAGCTGGCATTTCATCGTTGATGACACGCCCTGCAAGAATCACACGTGAATCATAACCAAGCTGATTGGCTTTATATGTAAGATAGTATGGATCTACACCTATACAATGTCCTCCTACCAAACCGGGTTGAAAACGGAGAAAGTTCCATTTTGTACCTGCCGCCTCCAATACCTCAAATGTATTGATGTCCATCTTATCGAAAATGATCGACAACTCATTCATCAATGCAATGTTCAGATCACGTTGTGTATTCTCAATAATCTTGGCAGCTTCGGCAACCTTGATAGACGAAGCGCGATGTACCCCTGCCTTTACAACAATTTCATAAGTCTTTGCAATTTCTTCTGCCGATTCCGTATCACAACCTGATACCACTTTGACAATCTTCGCAAGAGTATGCTCTTTATCGCCCGGATTGATTCTTTCCGGAGAATAACCCAGTTTAAAGTCAACACACATTTTCAAACCACTCAGCTTCTCAATGATCGGCAAACAATCTTCTTCTGTACAACCGGGATACACAGTTGATTCATATACCACATAATCTCCCTTCTTAATCACTTTCCCGATTGTTTCTGAAGCTTTGGTTACCGGAATCAGATCAGGAATATTGTGTTCATCAACCGGAGTCGGAACAGCCACAATGAAGAAAGATGCTTCTTTAAGCACTTCCAGTGAATCGGTGAACACGATATCACATCCTTCAAAATCTGAAGATGAAAGTTCATTGCTAGGGTCAATGCCTTGCTTCATCAGTTCGATACGCTGCGGGTTGATATCGAATCCGATCACAGATATCTTTTTTGCAAATTCAAGCGCAATCGGAAGGCCTACATAACCCAGCCCGATAAGTGCCAGTTTTTTTTCTTTGTTGATGAGTTGCTGATAGATCACTTGTTTGCTTTTAAGTTACATCATGCTCACAAACTCCTTGGGTTGTTTGACCCATTCGGAAGGTGGCAGATTTTTAAAATAGTCATAAGTGATTTTCAGGCCTTCGCTTCGGGAAATGGTGGGTTCCCATCCCAGTATTTCTCTTGCCTTGGTGATGTCGGGCTGACGTTGCTTCGGATCATCTACAGGCAATGGTTTATAAACAATTTTTTGTTGCGTTCCGGTTAGTCTAATCACTTCCTCCGCAAATTCCTTCAAAGTAATTTCAGAAGGATTTCCAATATTCACCGGCTGATCATAGTCACTCATCAGCAAACGATAAATGCCTTCTACCAGATCGGCAACATAACAGAAACTTCTTGTCTGACTACCATCTCCAAATACAGTCAGGTCTTCACCTCTCAACGCCTGACCGATGAATGCAGGCAAAGCACGACCATCATTGAGTCGCATGCGCGGACCATAGGTATTGAAGATACGAATGATACGTGTCTGTACCCCATGAAAGCGGTTATACGCCATCGTTATACTCTCCATGAAACGTTTGGCTTCATCATACACACCTCGCGGACCAACAGGGTTTACATTTCCCCAGTATTCTTCTGTCTGCGGATGCACCAACGGATCTCCATATACTTCAGAAGTAGAAGCAACCAGGATACGTGCGCCTTTTGCCTTCGCCAAGCCAAGACAGTTGTGTGTGCCGTGTGCCCCAACTTTCAATGTTTGTATTGGAATCTTCAGGTAATCAATCGGACTTGCAGGTGAAGCAAAATGAAGAATGTAATCAAGCTTTCCTGGAATATGTATGAACTTGGTAACATCATGGTGATAAAACTCAAATTGTTCCAGCTTGAACAAATGCTCAATATTCATCAGATCACCAGTGATCAGGTTATCCATACCAATGACGTGATACCCTTCTTTAATGAAGCGATCACTCAAGTGAGAACCGAGAAATCCGGCAGCACCGGTGATGAGAATACGTTTGCGATCCATGATTAATTTTTTATTGTTTTACTGCGCTTCTACCCACGCTTTCATAATGAAAACCAAGTTTGCGCATTTGCTCTGCATCAAATACATTTCGTCCGTCGAAGATCACCTTTTGATTTAACAACGATGTGATCTTTTCAAATTCAGGTGTTCTGAATTCACTCCATTCAGTAGCAATAATTAAAGCATCTGCATTCTGCAACGCATCATACTGACTTTCCGCAAAATCAATTTTTGAACCTACTATCTGTTTAACATTCGGCATGGCTTCCGGATCGAAGGCACAAACTGTCGCACCTGCTTCTGTCAATGCATCAATCATATAAAGAGCCGGTGCTTCGCGAATATCATCTGTATTGGGTTTGAAAGCAAGTCCCCAAAGCGCAAAACGTTTTCCTGCAAGATCTCCGTTGAAGAATGATTTTATTTTGGGCAAGAGGAATAATTTCTGTTCTTCGTTCACCTTCATCACTGCGTTCAGGATTTCAAAATCATACGACACTTCAGAAGATGATTTAACAAGCGCCTGTACATCTTTTGGAAAGCAGCTTCCTCCGTACCCAATACCCGGGAACAGAAAACGTTTTCCGATGCGCTCATCACTACCAATTCCTTTGCGCACCATGTCCACATCGGCACCTAGTCTTTCACACAAACGTGCAACCTCATTCATAAATGAGATCTTCACTGCAAGAAATGAATTTGCCGCATATTTTGTCAACTCTGCACTGCGCTCGTCCATGAAAATAACCGGATTTCCACTGCGCACAAATGGCGCATAAAGTTCAGTCATCACTGCTTTAGAACGTTCATCAGAGGTACCCACCACCACGCGATCTGGTTTCATGAAATCATCTACTGCCACCCCTTCTCTTAAAAATTCAGGGTTACTTACAACAGCGAAATCTCCCTTATAATTTTTTGCGATGGCAGCACGTACTTTATCGGCCGTTCCAACCGGCACCGTGCTTTTATCGACGATCACTTTGTAATCGGTCATGATTTTGCCGAGATCATCCGCCACACCAAGAATGTATTTCAGATCAGCGCTGCCATCTTCTCCGGGAGGTGTTGGCAACGCTAGAAAAATGATCGCAGCATCTTTGATTCCTTCGGCAAGACTGGTTGTAAAATGAAGGCGACCTTCTTTGAGGTTGCGAAGAAATATTTTTTCAAGTCCGGGCTCATAGATGGTGATTTGCCCGTTAGATAATTTTTGAACTTTCGACTGGTCGATGTCCACACAGGTTACCTGGTTGCCTGTTTCGGAGAAACAAGTACCAGTTACGAGACCAACATAACCAGTTCCTACAACTGCTATTTTCATAATCGTAAGAAGCTCTTTCGGGAGAGCCGGCCCTTTTACTCAATACTGACTTAGATATTCCAGCACCTTGTCTGCAATATACTTCTGTTGTTCTTCATTCAGTTCGGTATGCATAGGCAATGATATTACCCGGTCGGTGAGCCAGTCGGTTAAAGGGAGATTCACAGGTTCTTGTCCGTTTCCAATAAACATATTTTGTTTGTGTGAAGGTACCGGATAATAAATCATAGAGGGTATTTGGTGAGAAGCCAGAAAATCCATCAGTCCATTTCTAACTTCTGCAACATTCTCATACCCATCCAGTAAAAGCGTGTATTGATGAAATACATGTTTACACCCTTCAGCGCGATTAGGAGTTGTGATATGTGAATGTCCGGCAAAGGCTGAATCGTAAAAATCAGCTGCTTTGCGTCTTGCGTTATTATATTCATCGAGCTTTCTGAGTTTAATGCGCAATACGGCCGCCTGCAATGTATCAAGGCGGGAATTACACCCAACCATTTCGTGATAGTAACGTACTTTCTGTCCGTGATTCGCAATCATACGCAACTTCTCAGCAAGCTGATCATCATTGGTGAACATCGCTCCCCCATCTCCGTAACCACCCAGATTTTTAGAAGGAAAGAAAGAAGTGCATCCTATTCTTCCCATCGCACCAGTCTTTTTCAAAGTGCCATCCAAGAATCGGTATTCAGCTCCGATGGCCTGTGCATTATCTTCTATAACAGGAATGCCGTATTCATGTGCAATCACTAAGATCTCCTGCATTGGCGCAGGATGTCCATACAAATGAACTGGGATGATCGCTTTTGTACGAGGAGTTATTGCCTTACGTAAAGCTTCAGGATCCATGCAATAAGTCTTCTTGTCTACCTCTACAAATACAGGATTTAACCGAAGGAGTGCAACCACTTCAGTTGTGGCGATATAGGTAAAAGAAGGAGTAATAACCTCATCACCCGGCTGAAGATCCAATCCCATCAACGCAATTTGGAGGGCATCAGTACCGTTCGCACAGGGGATCACATGCTTCACACCCAGGTAAGCCGCGAGTTCGGAAGCAAAATCCTGCACCGGTTTCCCATTGATAAAAGCACAACTGTTCAGTACATCAAGAACAGCCGCATCAACATCTTCTTTGATGTTTAGATACTGCTGTTTCAGGTCAACCATTTGAATCTGCTTCATAATCAATGTATAAACGGGAGCGAATGTACGGCAAAAAGGCAAATCTCGCCAATGTTGGGAGCTCTCTTTTGTATTGCCTTTTTGTAACCCTTTTTTAGGAGTAGATTTGCCAGGATGATTATAATGTACCGCCTTTTTTTGCTTTTGTATGTTTTGGCCATAAAACTGGCATCCACTTTTTCACCAAAAGCGAAAAAATGGGTTGCAGGAAGAAAGAGATGGAGGGAGAAACTTTCCTTGTTCAGGGCAGCGCATCCGAGTCAACATGTCATTTGGATGCATTGTGCTTCGCTGGGTGAATTTGAACAAGGACGTCCGGCAATGGAAAAACTCCGGAAAGAATACCCAGATCATCTTTTTGTGCTTACTTTTTTTTCGCCTTCCGGTTATGAGATTCGCAAAAATTATCCGGGAGCAGACCTTGTTATGTATCTGCCATTGGATTTCCCCTCTTCGGCACGAGACTTTATTTCTATACTGAAACCGTCAATGGCCATCTTTATCAAATATGAATTCTGGCATTTTTACCTAAAAAATCTAAAAGAACAGCATATTCCAGCCCTCCTTGTTTCGGGTATTTTTCGTCCTTCGCAGCCATTCTTTAATTGGTGGGGAGATTTTCACAGAGGGATGCTAAGATGTTTCACGCTTCTTTTTGTGCAAGACAGGGATTCGGCAAATTTGTTGAGTAAGATTGGCTTAACGGAGGAGGTGGTTATCAGTGGAGATACTCGATTTGATCGGGTGATTGAAATTGCAACAGGACAGAATACTTTTTCATTTCCGGGAGGATTTGAAAGCTCCCAATGCCTAGTAGCAGGAAGCACCTGGAAAGAAGACGAATTGCTTTTAGCAGAATGGCATAAAAAAAATCCCCAATGGAGAATATGGATTGTGCCGCATGAAATCCATACATCCAGGATAGAAGAAATTAAAACTATTTTTCCAGTAAGTATTTTATTTTCAGAATTAAACAATGAAAGCATTCCTGATTCAGCCAATGTAATCATCGTTGACAAAATAGGTCTGCTTTCTAGACTATACAAGATGGGCTCCATTTGTTATGTAGGAGGAGGCTTCTCTAAAAACGGACACCACAACATTCTGGAAGCCGCTGTTTACGGGAAAGCAGTTGTGACCGGTCCCAATTATAAAAAGTTTCGGGAGAGTGTGGAGTTGAAAAAAATTGGTGGAAGTTTCACAGTAAAAAATGCAGATGAGTTGAATGAATTTACTGGAGAAGAACAGACAATCAAGCTGTCAGGTGAACAAAGCAAGAAATATGTTTTTGAAAATGCAGGTGCTACAAAGAAGATTCTTTATTTTATTCAGGAAAAACGCCTTTTAACCAAAGAATAAAAATCCTTTGCTATCTGTTTGCTCATATCCCATCCAATTTTCACCTTCAATTCTCTTTCTATCCAATATTGCGCTTCCCCGTAAGCAGAAAAATTATTAATGGTTTTTATGCTTCTTTCA
>JAULVS010000185.1:0-2017 GCA_032110905.1 Chitinophagaceae bacterium
GGTTTTGATGTAGATGTTTTCGAAAGAAATGCTTATCCTGGGGGTAAATTAAGTTTACTTGAAAAAGATGGTTATAAGTTTGATGCGGGTCCATCTCTCTTTACTCAGCCATGGCATCTTGAACAATTATTTCTTGAGGCAGAAGAACCTATTGAAGATTATTTTGATTATCAAAAAGTAGATCTGTCTTGTCGCTATTTTTTTGAAAACGGGAAAATCATCAATGCTTGGACAGATACTTCCAGGTATGAAGAAGAACTGGTCAATATTTTAGGAGAAAAGCCCGGTACTTTAACTAACTATCTTAAAAAGAGTGCCTCCCTTTATGAATCTGTTGGTTCCATTTTTCTCAATCAATCGCTTCATCGTTTAAACACATGGCTTCAACCTAAAGTATTAAAGGCTTTGGGAAAAGTGAGGCCTGCCCATTTATTTGATTCTCTTGATGCATACAATCAATCCAGATTTACCTCTCCTGAAGCAGTCCAGATATTCAATCGTTATGCCACCTACAACGGCAGTGATCCTTACCAGACTCCCGGCATGATGAGTATGATTCCTCATCTTGAATTAAATGAAGGAACATTCTATCCGAAGGGAGGGATGATCAGCATTACCAATGCCCTGTATCAGCTGGCTTGTAAAAAAGGGGTGCGATTTCATTTTAATTCGCCGGTACAACAGATCGTAACAGAAAACCGGAAAATAAAAGGAGTGATTGTAAATGACCGCTTACATTTATCTGAAATTGTGGTAAGCAATGCCGACGTTTATTTTACCTATCAGCATCTCCTTAAAGACAACCAAAAAGCAGAGCAACTCTTAAAACAGGAGCGCAGTTGCAGCGGACAAATATTTTACTGGGGGATGAATCGCTCTTTCCCTGAGCTTCATTTACATAATATCTTCTTTAGTACAGACTACAGGAAAGAGTTTCAGCTTTTATTTAAAGAAGGCAGGTTATATGATGACCCAACGATTTATATCAATATTACATCCAAGATGGAAGATGAACTCGCTCCATCAGGAAAGGAAAACTGGTTTTTACTGATTAATGCCCCGGCTGGAACAGGAATAAACGCTGAAGCGGATCGGTTAAAACTAAGAGATCAGGTGCTTCAAAAGCTGTCGCGTATGTTGCAGACAGATATCGCTTCAGTGATTGAAACCGAAGACTATCTTAACCCTGAAAGAATCGAAAAAAGAACAGGGTCTTACTTGGGGGCATTGTATGGCACTAGCAGCAACAATCGTTCTGCTGCCTTTTTAAGGCACCCGAATTTTCATTCATCATACAAGGGTTTGTATTTTTGCGGTGGCAGTGTTCATCCGGGTGGCGGAATTCCTCTTTGCTTTAAGAGTGCTGAGATCGCTGTCAATGAAATTGAAAAAGAAATACATAAGCTTTGAATTTACTTATACCAAAATCAACATCTGAGAAAGTGGTTTTTGCTGCAAGACTGGCATTGCTTTTTCATCTAGTTGGATTTGTGGGAATCATGTTTGTTGACCGGCAGTTTTTTGTTGGACTCACACCATTAAACTTATTGTTGTCTGCCGGTTTGTTGATCTGGACCCAAGAGAAAAAAAATAAATGGTTCTATCTTTTTTTTCTGGTTGCTTTTGCAACAGGTATGGTTACAGAATACATCGGCGTTAATTATCAGCTTTTATTCGGACATTATCAATATGGAACAGCATTAGGTCCAAAAGTCGGCGGGGTCCCGTTAATGATAGGCGTGAACTGGTTTGTAATTGTCTTGTGTTCAGGGGTTGCAGTTCAGAAAATTCTGAACTTAATATGGAACAAATTACGGGAACGGGATTTTGCGCCTAGATACAATGTTGGCTTTTGGTCGTTTATCATTGATGGGGCACTGACGGCAACCTTTTTCGACTGGCTGATGGAGCCGGTGGCGGTTGAGTTAAGATTCTGGCAATGGCTAGGCGATGGAAGTATTCCGGTATTCAATTACGTCTGTTGGTTTGTGATCAGTGCATCCTTGTTGTTGACGCT
>JAULVS010000186.1:0-20145 GCA_032110905.1 Chitinophagaceae bacterium
TGTATGTTGATGAAAAATCAAAACACTATACAGACACCTAAAAATTGAATAGCATGAGTGTTTTAATAAAACAGGGAACAATCGTTACTGCTTCAGATCTATATCAGGGAGATATTTATATAGAAGGAGAAACAATTAAAGCTATTGGTAAAAAACTCGATATGCCGGCCGATCAGGTGATCGATGCAAGCGGTATGCTGGTCATGCCCGGCGGCATTGATCCGCATGTGCATCTCGATATGCCCTTCATGGGAACATTCTCCAGCGATAATTATGAGACCGGAACGAGAGCAGCTCTTTTTGGAGGAACTACCATGGTCATCGATTTCATCCTGCAGAAACAAGGAAACAGTCTGCAATCTGCTTTACAGGAATGGAAAGGCAGAAGTGACGGACAAGCAGTGGGTGATTACAGTTTTCATATGGCCGTTACTGATTTTAATGAAGAAACTAAAAAAGAAATCAGGCATTTCATTGAAGAAGAAGGAATCACTTCCTTTAAAACATTCATGGCTTATAAAGGTGCATTAATGATTGACGACCGACAAATGGTCGGATTAATGCAGGAAGTAAAAAAACACGGTGGTATGATCAATGTACATGCCACCAACGGAGATTTTATTGATTACCTGGTAGCCAAACATAAATCTGAAGGTAAATTAAATCCTATATATCATTATCTCTCCCAACCTGAAGTAACGGAAGCGGAAGCAAGCGGACGTTTTGCCGATATGATAAACTATACCGGTTGTCCGGGTTATATCGTTCATCTTACCTGCGAAGGAGCTCTCAACGCAGTACGCAGAGCTACATTGCGCAATCAAAAAGTTTTTGTTGAAACCTGTATTCAATATCTGCTTTTAGATGCCAGTTTATATGAAAAAGATTTCGAAGGTGCCAAATGGGTGATGAGCCCTCCCCTTCGTGAAAAGAAAGATCAGGCTTCTTTATGGTCGGGCATAGAACAGGGACTAATACAAGTTGTAGCCACGGATCACTGTCCCTTTATGTGGGAACAAAAACTCATGGGAAAAGATGATTTTTCAAAAATACCAAATGGACATCCCGCAGTAGAAAACAGAATGGAATTGCTTTTCAGTGAAGGCGTTCATAAAGGAAAAATTTCATTGAATAAATATGTGGAAGTCTCTTCCACCAATGCTGCAAAAATTTTCGGGATGTTTCCGAAAAAAGGAACAATCGCTGTCGGCAGCGATGCTGATATCATGCTCATCGATCCTAACGAAAAACATACCATCTCCGTAAAAACGCACCACATGAATGTGGATTACAGCGCCTATGAAGGATGGGAATTGACAGGCAAAATAAAAACGGTTTTACTGCGCGGAAAAGTGGCGATTGAAAACAACGAATGTAAAGTTGAAAAAGGATATGGTCAGTTTATTAAACGAAGTAAAGTGGATGGAAAGATTTAAAATATTTAAGTAATATCATTTATCAATAATTAATCATTACACATCATGCCAAGAATGATCCGATCAGGTTTAATTCAAATGAGTCTTCCGATAACAGAAGGCGAAGGAACCATTGAAGAAATTAAGGAAGCAATGGTGCAAAAGCACATCCCCTTGATTGAAGAAGCCGGAAAGAAAGGCGTTCAGATTCTATGCTTTCAGGAAATATTTAACACCCCCTATTTCTGTCCGGGTCAGGACAAAGCATGGTACGAAAGTGCGGAAACCGTGCCTGGCCCAACGATCGAACGCATGCAGGAGTATGCAAAAAAATATCAGATGGTAATGATTGTGCCAGTTTATGAAAAAGAGCAGGCAGGTGTACTCTATAATACTGCAGCTGTCATTGATGCCGACGGAACTTATCTCGGCAAATACCGAAAGAATCATATTCCACATACCAGCGGATTCTGGGAGAAATTTTATTTCAAACCGGGCAACCTTGGTTATCCCGTCTTTCAGACGAAATATGCCAAAGTAGGCGTTTACATCTGTTACGATCGCCATTTCCCCGATGGCGCAAGAATCTTAGGATTGAACGGTGCAGAGATAGTTTACAATCCTTCTGCAACCGTAGCCGGACTCAGTCAGTATTTATGGAAACTGGAACAACCGGCACACGCTGCAGCAAATGGATATTTTATGGGATGTATTAATCGCGTAGGAGAAGAGAAACCATGGAACCTTGGAAAATTTTATGGCAGCTCTTATTTCGTTGATCCCCGCGGACAAATATTTGCTCAGGCCAGCGAAGACAAAGATGAATTACTGATCGCCGATTTTGATCTCGACATGATTGAACAGGTGCGAAGTGTATGGCAGTTCTTTCGCGACAGAAGACCGGAAACATATGGCAAACTAACTGAACTCTAATTAAAAGCAAACTATCCAACTAACTTAATTCATTTTCAAATGGCCATTACCAAGAATCGTTTAAAAGCTGAAGAATACAATGAGAATTTCTCCGATATACATCCGCCTTTCGAAACAAAGGAAGCAGCAATGGTGGAAGCAAATCGTTGCTTGTTTTGCTATGATGCTCCCTGCATGAAAAGTTGTCCGACCAGTATTGATGTACCCAAATTCATCAGACAGATCACAACAGAAAACATCAAGGGCTCTGCACGTACAATATTCACAAGCAACATCATGGGAGCAGGTTGTAGTAAAGTATGTCCTGTAGAAAAATTATGCGAGGGCGCCTGTGTATATAATTTCATGGATGAAGCACCGATTCCGATTGCGAAACTTCAACGTTACAGTACGGAAACAGCAATGAAACATAATTGGCAATTGTTTGAACGCAAACCATCCGTCGGGAAAAAAGTTGCAATTGTAGGTGCTGGCCCGGCAGGATTAAGTTGTGCGCATGTACTTTCACGCGAAGGAGTGGATGTAACCATCTATGAAAAAGAAAGCAAAGGCGGAGGATTGATGACCTATGGTATTGCGGCTTATAAAGTAACGCCTGAATTTTGTGAAGATGAAGTAAACTACATTACAGGTATTGGTGGCATTGAGATCAAACACAATCATGCTTTAGGAAAAGAAGTTACCATTGAACAATTACAACAATCTTATGATGCGGTTTATCTCGCCTTTGGTGTAGGACTTGCGCGTCAGCTCGATATACCGGGTGAGCATCTTGAAGGAGTTGTAGATGCAATCAGCTTCATCTATCAATTACGTTCTGAAGGATATTCATCTATTCCTGTTGGTGATTCCGTAGCTGTGATCGGAATGGGTATGACGGCGATTGATGCCGCCACACAGGCAAAACGCTTGGGCGCAAAGCATGTTACGATTCTTTACCGAAGAACGGAAGAAGAGATGCCTTGTACACAACATGAATTGGATATTGCGAAACTGGATGGATGTGAGATCATTTGGTTAGCAGCACCCAAGGAAGTACTGGGAATTGATGGAAAAGTGACTCAATTAGTATGTGATATTATGCAACTAGGAGATGTAGACGCAAGCGGTCGACGCAGTCCGGTAGCAACAGGGGAAACCATCACACTAAATGTAGATATGGTCATTAAAGCGGCGGGGCAAATTCCATTTGAATCATTGGTTGCTCAACAACATATCGAGCATAAGCATGGAAAAATAAACGTACAAGAAAAAACAGCGACAAATATAAAAGGCGTGTTTGCCGGAGGAGATTGCGTGAACGGAGGTAAAGAAGTGGTTGATGCTGTTCAGGCAGGCAAAGATGGAGCTGCTGCCATCATGCGGTATTTAACACTCTAATCAATTTATTAAACTTTATAATTAATTACCATGGCAGATATTTCAGTTAATTTTCTTGGCATTAAATCACCTAATCCTTTTTGGTTGGCAAGCGCCCCTCCTACTGATAAAAAAATCAATGTTGTTCGTGCTTTTGAAGCCGGCTGGGGCGGTGTGGTATGGAAAACACTTGGCAGTCAGGTGAAAAATGTTTCCTCGCGATACTCATCTGTTGATTTCGGAGGACATCGGGTGATGGGCTTTAATAATATTGAACTGATCAGTGATCGTCCTTTAGAGATCAATCTGAAAGAGATTACAGAAGTAGTTAAGATGTATCCCGACAGAGCCATGATCGTTTCTTTAATGGCCGATAATAATAAAGAATCCTGGCATGAACTAATTAAGAAATGTGAGGATGCTGGAGCCATGGGATTTGAACTCAATTTCGGATGCCCTCATGGAATGACAGAACGCGGAATGGGTGCTGCTGTTGGTCAGGATCCTGAAATTGCTAAGATGGTTGTTGAGTGGGTGATGGAAAAAGCAACGATTCCGGTGATAACCAAACTAACTCCGAATGTACATTCAGTCGTTCCTACAGGTCAAGCCTGTGTTGAAGCAGGCACCAATGCGCTTAGTTTGATTAATACCATTCAATCTGTAACCGGTATTGATCTGGATACGCTGGTTCCCAATCCTTACGTAGCAGGCAAAAGTGTCTTTGGTGGTTATTGCGGTCCTGCAGTAAAACCCATTGCACTTAAGATGCTAACTACTATCAGTCAGAATGAAACCACGAAGAAAGTACCAATCTCCGGTATTGGCGGTATCAGTACCTGGAAAGATGCTGTTGAATTCATGCTACTCGGTGCAACGACTGTACAAGTTTGCACAGCTGCAATGAAACATGGATTCCGCATTGTTGAAGATATGTGTGAAGGACTGAATAACTGGATGGATGAAAAAGGGTATAAAACCGTGAATGACTTTATTGGCAAATCAGTAGAAAAAATAACGCATTGGGAAGATCTTGACATCAATTATCATCATGTTGCCAGCATCAATCAGGACAAATGTATCCACTGCGGACTATGTTATATTGCTTGCGAAGACACTTCACATCAGTCAATCAATCTCACCAAAGGGCATCCATATAATACTTATTCCATCAAAGAAGAAGAATGTGTGGGATGTAATCTTTGCAAATTGGTTTGTCCGGTTGACAACTGTATCACGATGGTTGAAAAACGTGTCGCACCGGAATACATCAACTGGAAAGACTGGCAAAAAATGGGGTTGCCTTTGAATGATCATTGATAAAAACTTCAAGATTGTATATCCGAAAGATTTTAATAGATAATCCAATTCAAATAGATCGACAAACTAACTAAATCCTGTTCCACCCGGTTAGATAATTGTCTTATTCCCACCACACTCCTATTTTAAGAATATTAATGCTTGCCTGAAGTAAAATAAACTGAATTTTAGTTCATCTTCTTTTAGATGAACCTCACTAATTCAAACCGCTATTCTAAAAAACATTGATCACTGTATTCCCAATAGCGCACTCCAGGCATCTTTTGGACAAACAATAGTTTTTTCTCAGCTCAAGCAAGGCCTGCGTATCAAATGCATGCCTGCATCCAATACCTGCTCGCTCCCATTCCCTGATCCACTTGTTTCGCTCTGGAGGTAATTCAAAAAGCCATGAAATCATTCGTTGTCTTAGCACCTCATTCTTTTCTGTTAATGCCTGGTTGAATAAAAATGGAATCACGGCATTGATCAACACCCGGCTGATCGTATCTTTTCCTGTTTGTTTCGGCATAAAAACAGACTCTTGTTTGAAGGTATAATGCCTATGCCAGAAATCATTGGCCGTTACCTGAAACAAACCAATACAGTCTTTCACTGATTCAACTTCTTTTAAAGCAGAAAAGAAAAATCCTCTCTGATGAATAATCATAGCCAGCTGTGCCAGTCGCACCGTAGGAAACTCGGGTGGCCTCATACGTAGAAATAGCGGAGAGCCGTCTGCCTGTCTTAAATTATGTTTTCGTTTCAGATAATGATATTCCTTCTGCAACATCAAAGGATACGGATCATCAAACTCTTCGTTAAGCAAACCTGCCTGACCAAACAACAATGCTTCTATCTGGTGTATGCGATAACGATAACGCGCAAGTAATGAAACAGGCAATGTAACAGCCAACGATTCAAATAAATCTCCATTTAAAGGCATCCCCCAGCTGCGTGCCATCGTTTGCCAGAACACTTCTTCTACATCTCCCATATTCCTTTCCAGACTTTCTGTAATTAAACGACTACGGTGCTCCATTCTTTCCGCGAGTAAACGCTCTTTCCAAGATGTCCACACCATTTCATTCACTTTGTTAAGCATCGTCGCACAAGGCAAGCCGGATGAACTTTGCATCAATTGATTATAAACTGAAAGCATAGAACCTGCAACCCTTGTCTTCAATTCCAGCACCTGAATAAATGGTATTTCATATCCATCATATTCCCATACCACGTGTAATACCACATTACTGTAACGCACATCGCTTCCATGCCTATGTCTGCCCCAATCGGAAGACCGCAAGTGTAGCTCCACACTTCCTGCAAGAAAAACATCATCAATGCAAATTTTCGCATCCAGAAAATCTGGCCCCTGATTGGTATTCAGTAAACCGGGATAAATAATCTGAAGATTAGATCCGGAAATAGTCTGTAAAGACGACTGGTTAAAATAACGATGCCGCCAGATAAACTGCAATAGCTGTTCGTTCATTATAGGTGTTATTCAGGTTATGACAACAAAATAAATCTGTTGTACAAACGTGAAAATAACCAATGATGAAGACGAAAAACATCATGAATCATCAGGAAAATTCCGGAAGCATTTTGACTACCCTGCTTACCGGCAAACCCATCACATTGTAAAAATCTCCATTTACAGACTTGATACCAACAACGCCGATCCATTCCTGTATGGCATATGCACCTGCTTTGTCATATGGCTTGTAATTATCTACATAAAATTCAATCTGCTCATTTGTAAGCGGATGAAAATTCACTTCTGTTGTATCTGAGAAAGCTATTTCTAGTTCACCTTTCCGCATTACCACACCTGTAATCACCCGATGTGTACAACCCGATAGTTTTTTCAATATATGAATTGCATCCTCCCTGCTTTTGGGCTTTCCGATAATTTCATTTCCCAGTACAACCACAGTGTCGGCCGCCAGAACAACCGGTGTATGCGTGAGTTCTTGTTGAACAGCTATTGCTTTATTACGGGCAATATAAACGGGAACCTCATCAATGGGCAAAGCTGACGGAAAGGTCTCCTCAGTTTCACGCACCAACACATCGAATGGTATTTCAGCCCATGTCAACAACTGATGTCTTCTCGGAGAAGCAGAAGCAAGGATGATTCTTTCCATCATCCAAAATATTTATACAAGACCATAGATAATATTCCTGCAAGCATAATCATTTTGATCAGCCTACTCAGCTTGGAGAAGTCTGAAGTATTAACCGCTTTTCTTAACTTAAACAATGCATAAAAAGAAGGCATAAATACAAAGAGAAAACTATACAAGGCCGGCACCCATAACTTCAATTGTAGGATATAAAACAAAACCACACCAAGTAAAGCAATAAGAATGAATAACCAAGTCTGTGCAAATATTTTGGCAAAATCAATCCCCCAAACAATGGGAACCGTGCGACAACCATATTTTCTGTCGCCTTCAATATCTTCGACATCTTTTACCACTTCTCTAACCAGGGAAATGATAAATGCGAAAGCAGTATATAAAAACGCCAGTCTTAATAATTTTTGCGCAGTTGAAAGATCAGGTGTGTGAAATCCGTCTCCAGGAGGATGAAAAGCAACGTGTATATAAACTACCATAACTACCCAGGCAGTGAGCGCGGAAATCATAAGATTACCCGACAACAATCGCTTTTTATAATATGTACTGTAAAACCAAAGCACAACCACTGCCACAATATTTGCAAAGCCTATAAGCCAATTACCATTTTGGAGTCCGATATAAAAACCAAGAAGGATACCCGACATCGATAACACAAAATGAAAAAAGATGGCCCAGCGTCTGCTGATAGATCTGTCAACAACCATCCGCTCCGGTTTATTCACCAGATCAATGTTGAGATCAAAATAATCATTGATAATATAACCAGCTGCAGCAATGAGTACAGAAGAGAGACACAATACATAAAACAATAAAATCAGCTCTCTTGTTGGATGTAGCGATTCGGCAGTAACCGGCACAGCGATACAGAAAAAAAAGATAAATTGAGTGAGTGCTATAAAGACCAGGTTAGGCCAACGTATCAGTTTAAAAAATGAAAGCAATAGTGTCATAGCAGGTGTTTATAAAGATGAAATAGCCGTTGATTCGATGCCCCAGTCGTTTCGTGCACGCAGCACTTTTTCGATAATCTCCCTCACGCATCCTTTTCCTCCAGGTTTGGAAGAAATAAAACGGGAAACGGATTTTATTTCAGAAACTGCGTCGGCCGGACAAGCAGGCAATCCTACGGATTGCATCACTTCAAGGTCAGGTAGATCATCTCCCATAAACATGACCTCACCGGGATCCAACGCATTGTTTTTTAAAAAAGAAATCAGCAGTGATCGCTTGTCTTTCACCTTCATCCATACATCAGTGATACCGAGATAATTTAACCGTTCGAGACAGGCTTCAGAAAAGCTACCCGATATAACCAGCACCCGATACCCTTTCTTTACGGCATGTTGCAAGGCATAACCATCCTTGATATCCATGGTGCGAATAAATTCTCCTTCAGGTTGTATACCCAAAGAACCGTCGGTCATGACACCATCGAGATCAAATGCAAATACTTTTATAGAACTAAATTGTAAAGTGCCTGTCATGAAAGAATGTTGTGGGTACGAAGTTCATCTTTTTTCTGCATCCTTGCAAGAAGATCCTCACTCATCATTCTATAAAGCGCCTGCATAAAAGGATTCTCCTTTAAAAGGACGAGATGTTTATCAATGGTTTGAAGGTCACCTCTCGATGCCGGCCCCGTTTGCCAGTCAGAAGGAGCTTCCCCCGTTTGCCTATTTGCCACTTCCCTTATCAAAGGAAGAAGCAACTCATAAGACAATTGTTCCTGTTCGCACCATTCATAGGTAAGGTGATAAAGATGATTGGTGAAGTTGCTGACAAAAACAGCTGCAAGATGTAATTTCAATCGTTCTTCATCTCCCGATATTTTTACCAGATTACTGACCGACAAAGCAAGATTTTTAATTTGCAGCAACACTTCTTCACTGCTTCCGTCAATAAGCAAGGGTATATTTTCAGAAACCGGAATTTCCTTACGAATAGATTGCAAAGGATAGAACACTCCGGTTTTTTTTGAAGCTGCCGACAATACCTGCATTTCAACAGAGCCGGCAGTATGTATCAGTATCGCATTACAATTTGAAATCTTTTCAACTACTTCCAAAATCGATTCGTCTTTAATCGCTATCAAAACGATATCAGAGGTTGAAGGCAATTCGGATAATGATTTCAGTATTTGAGCATGACACTGATTAGCAAGAATAGCTGCGTGTTCCGGATTATTTGACCAGATCGCATCAATATGATGCCCTGCCCGGAGAAATTTGGATGCAAAAACCGTTGCTACATTACCGGCACCAATGATCGTAATATTCAATTTGTCATTCTTCTGCATCATAACACGTACTTTGCAGTTCAAATGTACTTCGCAGAAAGTTTAGAAAGAAAGGAATGAAGCTGATTGAAAAAATATTTATCCGGTATTATAGTATAAGACTCTCGGTTCTTGCACTAATCAGCATCAAAAAAGCTGCGGCACTGGCTTTTCGATTGTTCATCACACCTATCTCCGTAAAAACCAGACAAGCTCCTCAAATTCCACCGGGCGCTGAACCACTATCCTTCATTTTTGAAAACAATACGATCAACGGATACCGCTGGCCTTCAACGGGAAGCCAAAAAGTACTGATACTTCATGGCTTCTCTTCTACACTTAGTAAGTTCATGCACTATGTGCAACCGTTTGTAGACAAAGGCATGGAAGTACTTGCATTTGATGCGCCTGCTCATGGCAAGAGTACAGGCAAAACTGTGAACGTACTGCAATACCGCGACCTGATCGAACAGGTTGTTCACTTATACGGACCTATAAATGCATTTATCGCTCATTCATTTGGCGGACTGGCATTGTCTTTATATGCAGAAAGACTTACCAATAATACAGAATTAAAAATAGTACTGATCGCACCTGCCACTGAAACAAAAACGGCCATTTCCTATTTCAGTGAAAAACTAAGCATCAGCCAAAAGCTGCAGGCGGCCATACATACACATATATTTGAAAAAAGCGGCATCAAAGCAGAAGACTTCTCAGTTCGCCGCGCTATGAATAAAATTCAGTCGGATACTTTATGGATACACGATCTGAATGATGATCTTACACCATGGGAAGATGCAGAAATGGTGAAAGATGACGGACATAAAAACATTAAGTTCGTCAATACCACCGGGTTGGGACATCGTAGAATTTATAAAGATGAAACCGTTACTAAAATGGTGATCGATTTTATAACCGAAAAGCCACGCTGAAATTTTTCCACTTAATTATCATTCATCTTCTCCCTGTTCATCACCGCCCAGATTCAGCATACTCCCCATCAGATCACTGAAACTTGTTTGTCCGTCAATACTTTTTTTACTGATAAGAGAGTAAGCAGCAAGGCCGTGTAATACAAACTCCATTAACAAAGCTGTTTGCATTTCATCAGAAGAAGCATATTTCGACTTCACCAATGCATGCAGTCCATCTACACTATACAGCACATTTATTTTTTCACGGTCTTTTAAATTGACAGGAATGGATATCCTGTTACCGCTGTCGAACCAACGAATAATTTTTTCATAGGGACTCACAGCTGCTTCACCTGCTTGTTTTCTTTGTCTTTTTTTCTCAGGTGCAGGGAAATAATGAGTAAATCTTGAACGAATAGCTTTGTCGATCAGGTTCACAGATACCTGGTAAGGCCCCTCCTGTTCCCCTTCATATACGAGTTCAATTTTTCCTGTGAGTGAGGGAATGATCCCCGCAAGATCACTGATCCACACCTGGGTTTTCTCTTCACCGTGTTTGACAGCCCTTCTTTCTGCAGTACTGACTGCATTTTCCAATGCTGAAATAGTTAATCGCGCACTGACCCCACTCTTCTGATCAACCCACTCACTTGCTCTTGCTTCAAAAGCGACCTGTTCAATGACCGTACGAATCATATCTGCAATATCTACCTTTGAAAGCTGCTCTTCTTTCAAACGCGCCTCCTGGGCGGTGATGGCAAGACCCGTTTCAAGTTCACGCGGATAATGTGTGAGAATCTGGCTTTCTATCCGGTCTTTCAACGGTGTTACTATTGATCCGCGGTTGGTATAGTCTTCAGGGTTAGCGGTAAAGACAAATAAAATATCTAAAGGCAAACGCATCTGATAACCACGAATCTGAACATCTCCTTCTTCCAGTAAATTAAACAAAGCAACCTGTATGCGTGCCTGTAAATCGGGAAGTTCATTGATGACAAATACACAACGGTTACTACGCGGAATCATACCGTAGTGTATCACTCGTTCATCCGCAAAACTTAATTTCAGGTTTGCTGCTTTAATGGGATCGATGTCGCCAACCAGATCAGCAACACTTACATCAGGTGTTGCCAGCTTTTCTGCGTAACGTTCCGAGCGATGAAGCCATTCAATGGGTGTTTTATCTCCCATTTCAGCAAGCAACTCTTTCGCATAATGAGATACAGGATGAAAAGGATCATCTTTCGTTTCACTGCCGGCAACAAAAGGAATGTATTCATCGAGAAGGGAGGTCATTTGACGAGCCATCCTTGTTTTGGCCTGACCACGCAATCCTAGAAACAAAATATTATGGCGCGATAGCAATGCACGTTCAACTTCAGGTATCACGGAATCTTCATAGCCGATAATTCCTTCAAATACGGAATCTCCTTTTGAAAGTGACGCCAATAAATTCTGACGTACTTCTTCTTTGATACTACGGGAAACATATCCACTCTTCTTAAGCTCACCGAATGTTTTAATTTTTTGTGACATAATGTTTATTAAATGCATGTCAACAGAATGACTATGCTGATTTTTTAAAATAAATTTTTTCTTTTACCGTTTTCAAAATCACGAAACACAAAGCTTCCCAAATGATCCGGTGATGCGAAATAAGCCTTACCCTTGTTCATCTCTGTAAATTCCTGTACAAACTGCTGCAGGTAAGGATCAGAAGCAATCATAAATGTGGTAACAGGTATTTTTAGTTTTTTACATTGAGCAGCAAGCGTCAGACAACGATTTGAAATTTTCCGATCTAAACCAAAACTGTTTTTGTAATATCGATTACCTTGTTTGAGACAGGTTGGCTTACCATCGGTGATCATAAATATTTGTTTATTGGAAGATTTTCTCCTCCGTAAAAGCTCCATAGCTAATTCAAGACCGGCTACTGTATTTGTATGATAAGGACCTACTTCCAGAAACGGAAGATCTTTGATCGCTATCTGCCAGGCATCATTTCCAAATACAACGATATCGATCGTATCTTTTGGATATTTCGTAGTGATCAGTTCGCTCAATGCCATCGCTACTTTTTTAGCCGGCGTGATACGATCTTCTCCATAGAGGATCATCGAATGCGAAATATCGATCATCAACACGGTTGAGCTGTTTGTTTTAAAGTCAGTTTCTCTTATTTCAAGATCATCTTCCTTCAAAAAAAACTGATCGATGCCATGGTGAATCTGCGCGTTAAATATGGAGCGCGTATAATCGATCTGCTCATAAGAATCACCAAATTGATATGGTCTGGTTTCCGGGTTATGTTCCTCTCCTCTTCCACTACGGAAAGTAACATGGTTTCCGTCTTTGTTTTTTTTCAGCTTCCCAAATATCTCTTCCAGAGAACGACGGCGGATGGCTTGTTCAGAACGCGAGCCGGGCTGTAGTGCACCGGTATTGCTTTCCTCTTTGATGTAACCTTTTTCTCTCAGTTCATCAATAAAATCACCCATACCATAACTATCGTCTGTCAGCTGATATTTGCGGTCGAGCTGGTTCATCCAATCGATTGCTTCTGACACATCCCCTCCGGTATGCATCAGCACCTGCAAAAAAAGATCAAGAAGTTGGTCAAACTTCGGCTTCTGTTCTTTGGAAGGATCAAAACCGGAAAATAGATAACCGTTCATTTATGCAAGTTAGTGCGAATAAACACCAAAACACTAACACTCCAATCCACAGCTTGTTCAAAAATATTTTATAAGACAACTCACCGAATCCTTAATTTCAGCCATTCGTTAAATTGTGTCTATGCTGAAACAAATAATAAGCTGCTTTTTAATCCTTTCCGGATATTTATTGATCAGTTCCTGCGGACAGCCACGTCTTCTTTTAAAGACAGGAGTTAAATGTGACACACTTCGAATTCATCTTGCATCCAACACCATACAACAATTCGAGTACAAAGAAGCCATAGAGCAAAAAACTGCGCATTATATTCAAGTTTACAACACTGAGCAGCATCCATTTTTTCTTTTAGAGGTTGATAAGCCTGAAGAAGCAGATTGCAAAATTGAATTTCTGAAGACGAAATTTATAAGTTCGAAAAGAAGTAAATGGGCAACCGTGATCAGCACAGCAGGTATTGCTACGGCTGCCGTTTTGATCAGTACTAATTTTTTTCTGCCTGTGGGATGGCTATATATTCCCAATGCCCGAACATCGATCCGGGCAAGCCTTTCACCTTCTCTCACCGATCAAAAAGAATTTCCCAGTATAACATTAAGTAGCAGCGGGATGTACAGAAAAACTTCTAAGCAAATTGACCTACAAAGCACCAAAGTGGTGAAATACATCATTGAAATGGTACAGCATCTGGAAACGGAATACAAGAGTTTAGGGGGTAAATAGTTGTTAGCGTTTTCAGACATCTTGTTATCACTTAAAAATCATATCACTCCCGGTCTTCCAATTGTCTGAATCAGGATTCTCAGGATTTTATGATTAGAACGATTATGGTCTTGAAATGTGATTAAGCGGAATAAATGATTTGCCTAATTTTTGGACTCTCGTACTTCCAGACTACGGATCTGACAACTTTTTAATAGTTAAGGGGGGATGATGGAAGTCAATAATTAACAACCAACTGTTGGTTTTGGTTATCCCCCGCCTTTTTTAAGGCGGGGTTTTTACTTGATTTTTTGTTAAAGGTTTTCGTTCCGTAAAGAAAAAATATATTTGCGCAACATCTGTCGACAATTGTCGTTCATTTTTTATGTTAGAGAGACGCTATAAATATATTTTATTTATAAAACCAAGGTTTTACTATCCTTTCATTCTGCTTTTAACATCATTACTATCAAGTGTTATTGCAAATGCACAGGAAACGACCGACACATCTATTACTATTTTAAACAACTCAGCGGTAAATGTGACGCAACTGAAAAGCGAAGACTCTTTGCTACGAATCAATAACCTGCAGCCCTTTTTCACTTTACATGTAGACAGTACACTACGGTACAAACTGGAAATAAACAAGGACCTTATTGGCTATTACTGGTACCTTAAAAATGCTCCGGTTGGTTTAAAAATTGATAAAGACAATGGCGAACTATTTTTCAAAGCCTCAAAATCTTATTTTTTAAGCGGACGTCTTAAATATGATACAGAATACCGTATACAGATAGGCGTACAAAATCTGAATAACCCCAAAGACAAAACAGATACTTCTTTTTCATTGATATTCTATAATACAGAAATTATTCCCAGCCGAATTCACGCTACTATTGTAAGTCCGATTACCCTTGAAGAAGGAGACAGCATCAGCTTTGGCATCAACTGTATAACAGGCAGCTTCCCTTTTGAATCGGTTAAACTTGAATCCAACTATCTGATTAAAAACCACACTCCTGTTCTGAAATGCGAAGATGTTTTTTTCTGGAAAATTCCGTATGATTTTATCAAAGACTCCGACTCTTCCAAATCTAAAGTATTGTTGTTGCGTTTTACCGGTACAGATAAGTTCAAAAATCAGGATACGGCCATAGTACAAGTGATCATAAGAAACGCAATTAATTTCAGAGAGAAAAAAAGTGAATACGATAAAACAACAGAAGAAATAAGAAAGTATAACCTGAAATTAAAAATGACTTTTCGCAGTCTTGACCGAAAAATTAAGCGAAACAGAAACACAAGAACAACATTCGACATGACTTCTGCAACAACTGCATTAGGAGGAACCATTTTCTCTTCACTACCTTCACCCGATCAGAAAACACTTGGACGTATTTTACCTAGTGTTGGCGTAGCAATTGTTCCGGTAAAAGAAGCTGTTTCTCCCAACAGGGTATACGAACAAAATTCAGCCACACTGCTGAGAACCAGTATTAAAAGACTAGAATATTTATTATCTGAATACGCTTTAAGCAGCGAAGAAGACCCGGATGTTCAATATAAAACCAATAAACTAAAAAATGAACTGAAGCAAATTCAGTTTCAGTTAATTGAGATTCCTCTCGAAGAAATATTAGAAGAAAACCCTGAAGTGTTGGACAAATATTTCAACAACCCTAAGGTGAATAAAAAATACAGGATGAAGAAAAAATAAACTTGTTTAAACCCTCATTAAGTTCATTCACTTTCAGCTTCTCACTTCCCCATATCCTTTCCTGTGAATGAAAAAGGTAATAAGTTGGAAGCTTCCGGAACCACAATAGCATTTCCACTCATACCGGCAAGAATCAGCCTGAATGGTTTGCCTGATTTATAAATACTTTCCTGCAGGGCCTGCCTGCAAACCCCGCATGGCGTAATTGGCTTATTGCTTTCCCCTTCTTTATTATGATAACTTATTGCCATTTTAATAATGGCCGACTTAGGGTATGATGATGATATGGCAGCAAGCACCACTCTTTCTGCGCATAGCCCAGCAGGGAAAGAGGCATTCTCCTGATTTGCTCCGGATACAATTTCCCCGTTATCCAACAAAGCTACTGCGCCAACCAGAAAATTTGAGTAGGGAGCATATGACAATTGGGTTGCCTCTCTTGCCTGATCAAGCAGCCATCTATCTTCTTCATTCAACTCATCTATACTTTCATATGATTCGTAATTGAAACTGTATTCCTTTACTTCCATTGAATGAAATTTATTTAAATAAAAAATCCCCCGAACAGGGGGATACTTCCTTTTAAGTCCGATACCAAATATAAGAAATAATAGAGAAAGTTATCCATTAGCTGTTATCCGTTAGTTGTTAAAAGTGGCTTAGATACCAACAACTGAAAACCGCCAACAGAAAACTGCCAACTTATTTAATCAACCTGAATATACGTTTCCACCTCGGGCCGTTTTCATAACTGAAAAATATCAGTGAAGCTTTCCCAACAACATGGTCTTCCGGAACAAAACCCCAATAGCGGCTATCCAGTGAATTGTGACGGTTATCTCCCATCAACCAATAATAGTTCTGTTTAAACGTATATGAGTTTGTCTCCTTCCCATTCAGGAAGAATTTCCCATTAATTCGCTCAAGATTATTTCCTTCATAAGCCCTGATCACCCTTTCATAACGGGGATATGTTTCCGGATTGAGTGCAATAGTTGCTCCTTGTTTAGGAATATACAGAGGCCCATAATTATCGATCGTCCATTTCGCATAGGCAGTATCGTTAGGGAAAATATCTGCTCCTCCCAGGCCGGGAGGACAATTAGAATAAGTAAAATTCACAGGCATCAATGATTGCACATAAGATAGCTTACTGAAAACGGCTACCTGGTCTTTGGTCAGAAAGATCTCATATTGATTACCCCCTAAATGTCGCACCTCTCCTTCTTCTTCATTGATATCATACGTTTCTTTCAGATCCTCCATATTCAAAGGCTGGCCTTTTGTTTCCAGTAAATAATTACTTTCTAACCCTGCAGGTATATCATTCAGCTTTCCGTTTATATACACAATACCATTGCGAATTTCAAGCGTATCCCCGGCAATGGCCACACAACGCTTGATGAAGTTTTCCCTCTTATCTACCGGACGTGTAATGATGATTGGCTCGAACTCATCCCAAACTTTTTGCCTATCGCCTCCGGCCTGCCTGATCGCTTCGTAATAAGTAACACGAGAACCATAATTAACCTCATCGTTAATTACTGTATCCCCTACCGGAAGATTAAATACAACAATATCATTGCGCTTAACCTCACTTGCAAACAATCTTTGATAGGGCCACTTTACCCATTCGAGATATGATTTACCTCCTGTTACAGGCAGGGTATGATGAACAAAAGGAAAAGACAACAGAGTATTTGGAACGCGCGGCCCGTAACTCATTTTACTCACAAAAAGAAAATCGTTTACAAGCAAAGACTTTTCCATAGATGGCGTTGGTATAGTATAAGCTTCAAAAACAAAAGTCCTGATGATAGTGGCTGCTACAATGGCAAACACTGCCGCATCTACCCATTCCCTGACGCTCGACTTTTTGTATAAACTTACTCCTTCAGGTCCGATGTATCTGGTATCCTTCGCAAAACCAATCCAGGGCAAATAAGCAAAAGGTAAAAAAACAACAAGAGCGTGCTCCCAAAGCTTAAATTTTCCAAAATGCTTGACAAAATCAATCACCAGTGAGATTGTCACAAATTGCCCGACTATGGGAATAAGCTGTATCCAAAACCAGCGCTTTTTGGTTTGCATCAGCTCTACCATCACCCAGGTATTATAAACCGGAACCAATGCTTTCCATGCATCTGTATTAGCCTTTTTAAAAAGTCCGTAAAGCCCAGCATGAAAGCCAATCGTACCTAAAATAAAAATGATCCAACCCATTGATAAAATATTAAAAAACAAAAATAAGGGATTATCCTCCGCTATAAAGCACGAATCCTTGTTTGAGAATCTGTTAACAGAGCTGTAACAAAACGAAGATTACTTGTATTTTTCAGAACTTTTATTATCTTGACTGCTTCCATGAATTATTTCACTATCAGCGATATCGTTAACCTGTCGGGCATCAAAGCCCACACTTTACGTATATGGGAACAACGCTATCAAATTTTAAGTCCAAAAAGGAAAGAAAGCAAGCACCGTTTTTACGACAACGAAGACCTGAAGGAAATACTTCGAATCGCCTGGCTGAACAGAAACGGCTATAAGATTTCCAGAATCGCACAGATGAGCAGAAAACAGATGATTGAAATCTGTTCGAGCAATAATAACGAAGACGAAATAAAAAAAGCTGTATTCAATAATTTTTTACAGGCGATTTCAGACTTGGATGAGTCTGCTTTTCAACAGGCAATGCAGGCTCCCCTGTTACATCTTGGGTTTGAAAGAACAATACTTGAAATATTTTATCCCCTGCTAGAGCGTATCGGGCAAAACTGGATGTCAGATAAAACCCGGCCGGTTCAAGAGCATTTTGCGACAGAACAAATCAAGAGAAAAATACTTGCGGGCATACAAAACCTCTCACTCTCAGATGATGGCCATCTCACTCTTCTCTTTACTCCAGTAGGAGAACTGCATGAAATTCCGCTCCTGACAATTCAGTATTTTCTTAAAAAGAAGGGAACAAGGATCGCTTATCTTGGCACAGGCGCCTCAATCTCTGATCTGGAATACTATGTAAAAAAAAGGCCGGTATTCACATTACACTTCCACCTGATTACACATTTAAGCTACCGGACAATTGATGAATATGTTGAAGAACTACTAGAGCGCTTCCCGCTTCAGCAACTTGTTGTATCCGGTCCGGTTGCGTCACAGATCAATCTGTATCATCCAAGATTAAAACTGCTTACTTCAATGAAGCAGTTACAGGATTACTGTGGCTATATGCCAAAATATTAATTGGGATTACATACGAAGAGACCTAGAGGTGCCTCATTAACAGTATAAAAAAGTGGAGCTGAGGGGAATCGAACCCCTGTCCAAACACATCCCTCAAAAGCTTTCTACATGCTTATTTCCGAATTAATTGTCGGCGCAGTACAAGAACGGAACAAACCAATATTGCGCGTAGCTGAATAGATCTTAAGCCGTCGTCACAGCCTTCGGCGACAGCAACCTGTTTTGTTTTTGAGTCGGCGGCGGAACATGGTAACAGATCAACCTGTTCGGCGGCCCTAATGACTAACTAATCACTGATTAGGCAGCCATGGCATACTGTGTATTGCCATTTAAGATTTGAATCACAGGATTTTCGTGCAAATGATTCAACGCACGGCATGCTTACACTTTCAAAGACCTATGCTGTCAAAACCGGACAGCCCCAATTATGAATACAAAGTTACGAATAACGGTTAACAGTTATCGGTTATTGGTTATCGGTGTATGAGACAAATAACAGATAACGGTTAACAGTTAACCTTTAACCGCCCTTCCTACTTTAACGCCTCATCTATTTTTGCAATCAAATCCTGAGCCGATTTAAATTCATAAGGCTGCGCAATGCCATACTGCTCCTCGCTCAATGAATTAAAGTAAGCAATCTGTTGCTGACAATCCTTTTTCACTTCCTTAAGCACTTTCATACCCAACTCTTTGTCACCGGATTCTATCGCTGCCATACCAAAATAATAGCTCTTTTCATTATGATCATTGCCATAGCGACTTGCAAAACCATAAGGCAGTGAACGAGAAGGCATATTTTTATCGCTGTGCCGCAACACTTTTTTCGCATCCTCTTTTCTGTTTTCCTCAAGCAATTTATATGCAAGTACGGTGTGAGAATGCCTGATGTTCACCATATGCCTGCGGTTTTCTTCATCATAATACACCTTCGGATTTGTTGCACCGCCATAACGAAACTTAGTAAGAACTTTATCAAGCATCCAGTTTGTATTCAAGGCTGCTCTTGCATTTTTAACCGGCACCAGACGATAAGCAAGACCGTCTTGTCTGAGGTATTCATCAAAACCAATTTGCTGCGGCTGAGTGAAATAAATCGGTCTGTTCCATTTTGAAGCTGCAATGATATTCAGAATGGCAGCATCATTTTTAAAGATATAGTCTTTGGCAAGTGTGAATCTTAATTCATCAACAACATCGTCGTTGGGATTCACCACACCATTTTTAATCAATTGCGCTTTGTCTACCGGCAGTTTAACTTGTTTCGACTGAATATAATTTAACCCTTCGCCCGACCTCGCAGTCAAGAGATCTTTAGGCTGATCACTGCCCGCACGATTCTTCAGCTCATCATACAAGTCATACCATGCTGTGTCAACATTATTATTGGGTCCTACATAAATCACATTTCTTTTATCTCCCTGTATTTGTTCTTCACTCCAGATCACATCAATCGGCG
>JAULVS010000187.1:0-3004 GCA_032110905.1 Chitinophagaceae bacterium
AGAAAATCAACAACAATTGATAACGTTTCAGATGCATCAGTAATAATTGCACCGGAAAGGAATAATAAATTGATATGAGCAATCGTTTCATCGGTTATCGGTGTGCGTTATCCTTTATCTGTTATCTGTTATCCGTTATCTGTTATCCGTTATCTGTTATCCGTTATCGGTTTACTATGTGTTAAACTGCTAACTGCTAACTGACAACTGCTAACTGCTAACTGCTAACTGACAACTGCTAACTAAAGCTAAAACAATTTGCAAAAGAAGTTACACCTAATTTGTCTTTTTCGGAGAAGGTTTGGTTAGAAAAAGCATAAAAATCATGCACAACAGCAGGCATAGTCCTCCCAGCTGATGCAACTGGGCAACCCATTCAAATACACCCCATCGGTTCGGAATAATTTTTAATGAACTGATTACACTTAAAATTCCCAATAATGCCTGAAGTAAGATCAGCCACAAAGGGAGAAATCTTGTAGCATTCAAAAGCTTTGATGCTTTGCTTCTGCCTGCCTTGATCAGCCAAAAGATGATTAAGACCGTTAATACAAATGCAATGTTTCTGTGGATGAAATGAATAGTTAGTTTGTTTTCAATAAAGTTGAGTAAGAGCGGACTTTCTTTCAGCCATCCTTCGGGTATCCACTGGTTTTGGATCAGTGGCCAAGTTGGTGCGATGGTAGCTGCTTTGTGACCTGCCATCAATGCCCCGAACAGAAGCTGTATACTGAGTACAATAATAATGGCAATATTTAACTGGAAAAGCTTTTTATTGTAAATAACCTGTTCGTTCTTAATGCTGATGGATAAAGCAAACCAAAATGTATAGGAGATGAGTCCCATCGCTAAAATAAAATGCAAAGCCAAACGGGTTGGTTTTACATATACTGCATCTCCTTCCAAACCACTTGCTACCATAATCCAGCCAACCACACCCTGCAATCCGCCTAGTAAAAATAGTACCACAAGCGGACGAACCATTTCTTTTCTGAAATATTTTTTAATGAGAAAGAAAATGAAACCGATAGCAAATACAAGTCCCATCAACCTTGCCCATAACCTGTGGAGCCATTCCCAGAAATAAATAAACTGAAAATCTGAGAGTGTAAAGTCTGTATTGAGCAGTTTATACTGTGGTGTTTGTTTGTATTTCTCAAACTCCTGTAACCATGTCAGTGATGATAAAGGCGGGAGTGTGCCGGTGACTACCTCCCATTCTGTGATGGATAATCCGGACCCTGACAGGCGGGTAATACCACCAAGCAGAATCTGTATAATCAACATGAAAACACCAAAAAACAACCATCTTGCAACAAGCTTATCCTTTGTGTACATCAGTTCATTTGCCATAGTACAAAGGTATAATCACCTCATCGAATGAAAACAAACTGTTTAGTTGTAGCTTTTCTGACAATCATTCTATGATAAAAAATATTTCTTAATTTCAGAAATGATCAAACTTTATATCGACGGGGTCTGTATTCTCCTGGTCGCCATTCTTGCTAATCTGCTTGCTTCAAAACTACAGGTTCAATCCTGGTATAGTTTTCTGACTGAATGGAATGAAAAAGGCGGGTCGGTGTGGGGGCGTTTGTCAATGCTCGACTGGCTATGGTTGTTTCTGATATATCCAATTCTGCTCGGCCTCGCGGTACCGCTCGGCCGATTCATTGCTAAAATGTTGGGAGTGGGTCAATAAGCAAAACTGAATAAGCGCCAGTGTCTTAATTCTTCTTTTCTTTTATCTGTTTCAGCCATTTACTGAGTGTTTGTCTAAATTGCTGAAATGACTCTTGATCTTCTATTCGTTTATAAGAGAAATATCGACTCCTGTTAATGGCTTCCTTCAAATTAAATTCAGATTGTCTGATGCACGGGAAAAATCCGCTTTCTTCTAAATGCCTCGCTATGTATTCCTGCTCCGTTTGTCCCGGTGTGGGAATCAATACAGCATTCTTCCCTAAACAGACCAAATCCATGATCGTTGTATACCCGCTTCTGCAAATAATGAGAGAGGACGCTGCGATCTCCAATTCCAATTCTGCTGCAGATAAATGATTTTGTATCTCTATGTTTTGGGGTAAATGATTTGGTTTCTTATTGGTTCCGGGCAGTCCTCTCACCAAAAGAACCTTGTCATTGCTATGATGTAGTTGATTCGTGATTTCTTGCTCGAAGATGCTTCTTTGTGGTTCTGGTCCAGATAACAAAACCAACAGATCTCTCTTAGGCATTGTTAAGTTTTTTTTCTGAAGTCTGGTCAACGGACCAATATATTTCACCTTTGAGGAATTCAGTTCAGGGTGTGAGAGTTTGCCTGCCAATCCGGGTGAAGTTTCAAAATCGGGCACCCATACTTCATCAAATCGTTTATAGTAATGGTTGTGTAGTTTAAATAATAATCGATCAGCCAAACTGCCTAATCCAGAGAGAATTTGTAATTGGTGTGTGATATAAACACAAGGAATGGAAGTATGAAACAAACCGGGTCTGTTGTCGCTGATGACGGCATCAAACTGTTCTTTTTTCAGCAGCTTATCCAGCCATTTTTGTTCATATTTGATTGTTTGAAGGATTCTGGGCAGTTGCCTGAGCAGAGAAAATAAAACACCGCGATTCCCATAACGGATTTCATATCCCTGTAATGAAAGGAATATAAGGTGCGGGAACTCTTTACGTAACAAGGATTCTGTTGGCCCGGATGCTGCAATGGTTACTTCGCAGCCAAGTGCAACCAGCTCACGTATAAGGGGGATACACCGGGTGGCATGACCCAGCCCCCAGTCGAGCGGCGCAACAAGAACTTTAGGCATTAAAAAATGTTAACTAATTAAAAACAGCTTAAAGTAAACAGATTTTTCTAATTTTAATGAATAAATCAAATTGATGTCCTCCACATTTCTTTTAAACACGCTGAAAAAAAGCAGTCACCTGCTTATTGCCGGCATATTATTTTTCTCTCTGTTTGTGTCAACTGGGTGCAGCAGTTTGAAGAAAAATA
>JAULVS010000188.1:0-4211 GCA_032110905.1 Chitinophagaceae bacterium
AATCCCTGTATTGACAAAAGTACCAGGGTAGATGAATTAAAACCTGAGGCAAAACTTCGTTGTACAGAAGTAGTCAACGAGCCTGGAGGAGGAGGCATCAATGTAAGCAAGGCGTTGCTTCGTTTAGATGCCGAAACTTATGCGTTGATGCCCGCAGGTGGTCATAATGGAAACATGCTTCGTGGGTTGTTGCGTGAAGAAAAAATACCATTTCATGCAGTTGATACTTCAGTAGAAACACGAGAAAATTGGATCGTGAAAGAAGAAAGTAAAAATCTTCAGTTTCGTTTTACATTTCCGGGAAGAGAGGTGGAAGAAAATTCGATTGTACAGCTGATAGATTTCATCCGTACATTCACACCAAGCTATGTTGTAGCAAGCGGCAGCCTGCCTCCGGGATTACCTGCTCATTTTTACGGACTAATAGTGAAGACGGCCAACAGCATAGGTGCAAAATGTATTGTTGATACGAGCGGTCCTGCGCTGCAGGCATTAAAAGATAAAAAAGCATATTTACTAAAACCCAATATCAGCGAGTTGTCGAAAATGCTAGAGGCTGATCACCTTAAAAAAGAAGAGGTGCCTGAAGCGGCTCGGCAAGCCATTCGTGATGGTTATGCTGAAATGCTTGCGGTGTCAATGGGCGCTGATGGGGCATGGCTTGTTACAGCAACAGAACAACATTATTGCAAAGCGCCTGCTGTTGAAAGAAAAAGCACTGTAGGTGCAGGCGACAGTATGGTGGCGGGTATAACATTCATGCTAGAAAGAGGAAGACCGCTTGAAGAAGTGATTCGGTTTGGGGTTGCTTGCGGCTCTGCAGCGACTATGAATGAAGGAACTCAACTATTTAAAGCAACTGATGTGCAGCGTTTGTTTGAGCAGCTGCAAAGAGAAAATTGAAGACTGCTGATACTATTTAATGTCAGTTACTTCTTCTAAAAATCGTCCATACATTTCCTTCCATCCTTTAAAAACAGAATCATCTCCCAACAGGTGATTATGCGAAACGGTAATCATTGTTCCGTTGACCTGCTTGATTTGATCCATATACGTCAGCAATTCTGCATAAGCTTCCTGCAGATCCATTTGCTGTTCATAACAGGAGTTGGCATCCATCCAGCAAAAAGGATGTATGCGAAGGCTTGTTGTTTCTTCTTTTTCCAGATCATACCATAGAAAAGAGCGTGATGTAGAAGCCCTGAATCCATTAATCGTTCCGTATCCCATTGTATAATCATCGGTGACTCCGGCTTCAATCAGCCTTCTGTAGTCTTCCGGCAAACGACATTTTAAATAATGAAACCTTGATTTTGTGATGACCTTATTGCTAATGAAGGCCAATAATTCTTTCTCTGTCGACAAAGAGTTTTTGTCTGAATGGCTATAGACTGAAGGATGAACAGCGATTTCCGATTTTATTGATAAGTCTCTTATTAGTCTACGTAACCGTTTATTGTAAGGTGAAATGTTTTTGTCGAGTTTGCTTCGCTTTGGTGCAGTCAAGAAAAAATAAACTGGCTTTAACAGGAGGGCGTCGTGTTTTTCATCTAAAAATGTATAGGCATCAAAAGGATCTTTTTTTAGTCTCGTCAAAATCAACATTCTTTCAAGCAAAGTACGTGGACGGCGCAAACCACCACCAAGATTTCTTAAAATACCCTTCCCTTTATAACTCCATGAGATGTCGATATCATAAGTGGGTGTAAAGTTGAATGAAGTCGGATGGATCGCTATCTCCGGGAACACCATTCTTATTTTTGTGATAAGTAATAATGTCCATTCATCTACTAACGGTCTTTGTAAAAAATGATTACTGAAAGCAATAGAGTTATCGTGTGGGTAGCGTCCATATAAATCTTCTCTGATAAATTTATATTCTTCATATCTGCTGATCAGGTAAAAAGCAGCTGCTAAATAGTCAAAGCCAAGATCTGATTCATTTCTGAAAAAAGTCGGTAATTGATGAATCCCGCTCACTAAAATAAATTGCGGCTCAATGCCGACTTGATTTAAAAGTCCTGCCGGCTTAATCCATATTTCCTCTTGAGAAATTCTACTTTCAGAATAGTTTAGTTTAATCTCTTCGCTTTTTTCGAAAACCATTTGGTCGTCTGTGCAAACCGGTGTTGTTCCTGTTTGTTCACCAAGCCAGGCTGCTATATAAAGAAGTCGTGCACTAATATGCGGTGAATAAATCAGCATTTGATTAACCGGATCTTTTTCTTTCTTTCCATTGCTGGTTAAAACTTTTTTGCGGGAAATTGAGCTCTCCGCGATTTTTTGTCCATTCTTTTACAAAATGATTGATGACCCAGCCTTTCATTTTTTGCGAACCTGCATTCATCAGTTTTCTGTTCAGTGAAACCTGCTTCCAGATTTTCCATGCCACACGTTCTCCGAATGAAGCCATACCTTGCTCAACCGATTCTTTTCTGTTTTCAAGTATTAGTTCGTGAAGGTTGATTCGCACCGGACAAACTTCCGTGCAGTTGCCGCACAATGAAGATGCATAACTCAGGTGCTTGTATTCATCTAAATCATTTAAGTGAGGAGTAATCACTTTGCCGATGGGCCCGCTGTAGGTAGTACCATAAGCATGACCGCCGATATTTTTATAAACGGGACAAGCATTTAAACAGGCGCCGCAGCGGATGCAGTAAAGGCTTTCTCTGGTGGCTGGGTTTTCAAGCACTTTGGTACGGCCGTTGTCGAGCAGAATCACAATCATCTCTTCAGGTCCATCAGTTTCACCCGGCTGACGCGGACCTGAAATAATGCTGTTGTAAACGGTGAGTTGTTGTCCGGTTCCATACGTAGAAAGCAGGGGCCAGAACAAAGCGAGGTCGTTCAGGGAAGGGATTACTTTTTCAATCCCTACAATCACAATATGTGTTTTCGGGAAAGAGCAACTCAGTCGACCGTTGCCTTCATTCTCTGTAATAGCAACAGCACCTGTATCTGCAATGATGAAGTTGGCTCCTGTAACACCCACTTCTGCCTGTACATATTTTTCACGCAGCAATTTTCTTGCGGTGAGTGTCAGTTGTTCGGGAGTGGCTTTCGGATCGGTGCCAAGTTTTTCAGCAAACAGTCTTGCTACATCTTCCTTGCTTTTGTGCATAGCCGGTGTAACAATATGATAAGGCGCTTCGCCATCAAGCTGCTGAATATATTCACCCAGATCTGTTTCTACACTTTCAATATTATTTAATTCAAGAAAATCATTTAGGTGAATTTCTTCAGTTGCCATGCTTTTACTTTTCACCAGCATCTTGCAGTTGTTTTTTCTGCAGATGTCGAGAATTTCTTTACATGCTTGTTCGCTGTTTTCAGCCCATATCACTTTCCCTCCTCTGCGTGTAAACTGAAGTTCAAACTCTTCCAGCATCTGATCAAGCGTTTCCAACGCTCTCCACTTGGTGTTTTTGGCGCGTTCGCGTGCTGTGAGCAGTTGTGTAAACTGCGCTTTCCCTTCCGGCACTTTCGCATTATACTTGCCGATATTGAAATTGATCGTTTTGCGGTGGTTAAGGTCGGCAGCTTTGATGCTGCTTTTTTCCATGAATGTATTTTCTGCGCTGCTCATTTCGAATTTGATTTGATCTTTTCAGAATAATACTGATCTGCGATTTGTGTCAGCACTTCATAGAAGTCTTCGCCGTATTTACGGACCAATGCTTCTTTTACAAAGCGGTAAACAGGCACTTTCAGCGATTCACCCAACTCGCAGGCCGGACTGCAAAGTGATTCCCGAGGTTCATAGTTCACATATTCCTGGTCGGCTGATTCGCTTTTGGTGATTTTTAAAGGGAAGAGATGACAGGACAATGGTTTTTTCCAATTGATCTTGCCATCGTTGTAAGCCTGTTCAAAAGCACATTTGATGATTCCTGGTTCGGTTGTTAAAGCATAAACGCAGATACCATTGTCGAGTGTTGGTGTTACTGTGCCAAACTCATCGTGTTGCCAGAAGAATCCTTTTTCCTTTACCATTTGTATGCTTTCTGCAGGCAATAAATTTTCGATGACCGGGTATGCGTTTTCGATCTCCTTTCTTTCATCCGGTTCTAGCGAAGCACCTGCATCACCTTCTATGCAACAACCGCCTTTGCATTTGTTTAGGTCGCATACAAATTGTTCTTCTGCCACTTCGTCGCTGATAAAAACATTGTCAATGATAATCACCTCGTAATCGTGTTTGGATCAAA
>JAULVS010000189.1:0-8451 GCA_032110905.1 Chitinophagaceae bacterium
CTTGTTCAGGAAGTTCCTCAATCGGAAAAAACCCCATTCTACCCGCGTTCACCTTATGGGGTTGCAAAAATGTACGCATACTGGATTACAGTAAACTATCGTGAAGCATACAATATGTTCGCTTGCAATGGGATTCTATTTAATCATGAATCTCCTTTAAGAGGTGAAACATTTGTAACGAGAAAAATTACACGTGCCGTAGCGAAAATCTCTATGGGATTGCAGGATAAATTATATCTGGGAAATCTAAATGCTCAGCGCGACTGGGGGCATGCAAAGGATTATGTGGAAGCGATGTGGTTGATTTTGCAGCAAGATAAAGCTGAAGATTTTGTGATCGCAACAGGCGTTACGACTGAAGTAAGAGAGTTTGTTCGGATGGCTTTCTCTGAAGCAGGCATCGAAGTAGAGTTTAAAGGAAGTGGTGAGGAGGAGATTGGCGTTGTTGTAAGCTGCGACCCATCTGTTCATCAGATTGCTCCCGGTACGGTAGTAGTAGCTGTTGATCCGCGCTATTATCGTCCCACCGAAGTGGAGCTTCTTATCGGAGATCCTACTAAAGCAAAAACAAAACTAGGCTGGAAACCAAAATATGATCTTCCTGCATTGGTAAAAGAAATGGTCAGAGCAGATATTGAATTGTTTACCAAAGAGAAATTATTGAAGGACAGTGGTTTTCAAGTGAAAAATCAGTACGAATAATTTTTAAAAGAAGGAACTTTAAGGTTAAAACTTAAAAGTAATCTGCTTCTGTTTTAACTTTTAAGTTTTGACTTTGCATTTCTAGTTATTTATCATGAACAACTCGTCTCTCATCTACATCGCCGGCCATCGCGGTATGGTTGGTTCAGCTATAGTCAGAAAATTACAGCAAGAAGGGTATGAACATTTATTAATTCGCACCTCTTCCGAATTGGATCTTCGGAATCAGGAATCTGTAGACGCTTTCTTTAAATCATATAAACCCGAATATGTTTTTCTGGCTGCTGCAAAAGTTGGCGGTATTGTAGCAAACAATACCTACCGCGCTGATTTTCTATACGACAACCTGATGATTCAAAACAACATCATTCATGCTTCATATAAAAACAATGTGAGCAAGCTATTGTTCCTGGGTTCGTCCTGTATCTATCCCAAATATGCTGAACAGCCGATGAAAGAGGAGTCACTCTTAACAGGCTCACTTGAACCGACAAATGAACCTTACGCTATTGCAAAAATTGCCGGCATTAAATTATGTGATGCTTTCCGTTCACAATACGGATGCAACTTCATTTCTGCAATGCCTACAAATCTTTATGGGCCGAATGATAATTATGATTTACAAAATTCACACGTGTTGCCTGCCTTATTGCGTAAAATGATAGTGGCAAAAAGAAACAATGCAGCTACTGTTGAAATATGGGGAAGTGGAAACCCTAAACGAGAATTTATGCATGTTGATGACCTGGCCGATGCCTGTCATTTTCTGATGCAACATCATAATGAATCAGGTTGGATCAACATAGGGGTAGGATATGATGTGTCAATTCTCGAACTAGCTGAAATTATTCGCGATGTTGTAGGGTTCGAAGGAGAACTTGTTTTTGATGCATCAAAACCTGATGGTACTCCACGAAAATTGATGGATAGCTCTCGCCTCAATGCTCTTGGCTGGAACGCATCTATTCGTCTCAGCGATGGAATACAAAAAGTTTACCAGGAAATTCAATCTTTGCCGTTCTGATATGTTTGGCTGGTTTAAAAAAAATAATCAAAAAGCACTACTCGCAGATCTCGGTCTAATCGGTACCGATATGCATTCGCATTTGCTACCTGGCATTGATGATGGCTCACCGGATGTTGAAACATCGATAAATCTAATTAAAGGAATGATGTCGATGGGATTAAGAAAATTCATCACTACGCCGCATATTTACCCCGATCTTTTTCCTAATACACCTGAAACCATTGAAGCCGCTTACCAATTGTTGAAGCAGAAAATAGATGAAGAACAATTGGATGTTGATCTTAGATATGCTGCTGAATATTTTATAGATGATTTCTTTCAGGAAAGATTACAAAAAGGTCAAAAGCTTCTTCCAATACATGATAACTGGGTATTGCTTGAAATTTCTTTTATCAGTCCGCCTCCGGAATTAAATCATGTGTTGTTCGATCTCGTAACCGGCGGCTATCAGCCAATCCTTGCGCATCCGGAGCGCTATTCTTTTTACCATCGTGATAAAGAGGTTTATCACCGTTTCCGCGATCAGGGATGTTTTCTGCAAATAAACCTGCTCTCATTAATTGGTTATTATGGAAGACCGGCACAGGATACTGCTTTCTATCTCATAGATGAAGGACTGGTTGATCTGGTTGGTACCGACTTGCATCACGACCGACACCTCGAGGCATTGAACAACCTGACAAGGTGCGAGGCGTTGAGAGAACTTTTAGCATCTGGCCAACTTTTGAACTACAAGCTCTGATTTTTGAAACCACGCTTGCTCATCTTGCTTAACCGGCTTTCTATTGGCGGACCTGCTTCTAATACACTGCCATTGGCTTCGGCTTTACAACACCAATTTGAGATATTACTCGTAGCAGGTAATCCCTTACCCGATGAACAGTCGGCAATACATTTACTCGAAAAATACAAAGGAATTCGAACAATAATATTGCCTGAGATCAAACGGGCTGTTTTACCTGTACAGGATCTTCGAACCTATAAAAAGCTGCTACAGATTATTCGCGACTTCAAACCTCAGATTATACATACACATGGGGCAAAACCAGGTTTATTGGGAAGACTCGCTGCAGCAAAATGTAAAGTGCCGCTGATTGCACACACTTATCATGGGCATGTGTTTAAATCTTATTTTTCTCCTTTTTTTTCCAGAATGATCATTCGCATAGAACGAATGCTTGCAAAAAAATCTCATTTGCTGATTGCCATTAATGAGCAGTTGCAAAAAGAATTAACAGACGACTATAAAATTGCTGATCAATCAAAAATTAAGATCAACCGACTGGGAATTGATGGAAATGTCTTTAAAGATCAGGAAGGTTTGTTGCGAAAAAAATTCAGATCAGAATTTAATATTAGTGAAGATGTAGTTGTTGTTGCAATTGTTGGAAGACTGGTGAAAATTAAACAACATCGCCTTTTTATTGAGATTGCGGAGAAATTGCTCAAACAAAAGCATAGTAAAAAAAGATATTGTTTTTTTATTGTTGGAGATGGAGATGAGTATGAGCAACTTAAAACGCTATCAGTGATGATGGGTCTTCGTGTTTTGCAAAAGAATAAACAAGCCGATCGCGAATTTGATATTGCCTTTACTTCCTGGCGAAAAGATATTGATTGTGTGATGGCCGGAATCGATATTCTTTTGATGACCTCATTAAATGAAGGAACACCGGTGGCAATTCTGGAAGCAATGGCTGCAGGTAAACCAATTGTTTCAACCCCTGTAGGAGGGATCCCTGAATTACTCGCTGCCGCAGATTGTGGATTTGTTTCATCTGAAAAATCAGAAATGATTAAACAGATTGAGTTTCTTGCTTCGGCAGATAAAATAAGAATTGAAAAAGGAATGCTAGGTCGTCAATTCGTAACAACAAACCTAACCATTCAACGTCAGGCTGAAGAGCTCTCTCTATTGTATGCAAAGGAGATGCATCAGGCAAGTTAAAGTGCATCAGATCAATAAATTGAGACCTTTATATTTATGTTCAGAAACGTATTTTTCTCATCTTTGACAAAGCAAACAATTAATTCTTAGAGTTTTTCCCAACTTTTTCGAAAGACGGTTGTAACTATTATGTCATGAATAAGTTTACGATCAAGGATTTAGAAAATTTAAGCGGTATCAAAGCCCATACGATCCGTATTTGGGAGCAGCGCTATAACTTTCTTAAGCCCCAGCGTACTGCGACAAACATCCGTTATTATTCAAACGAAGAATTAAAAACAATTCTGAATATTTCCCTCCTCAATAAGTACGGCTACAAGATTTCGCACATCAACCGTATGACCAATGATGAGGTTAGAAATAAACTGGTTTCACTGTCTGGACCGGAGGCTCAACAGGAAAGACTGGTAAATGAGCTGATTCAGTTCATGATCGATCTTGACATCGAAACTTTTGAAAAGCTTCTCGATCAGTTTATCCTGTCAAAAGGCATTGAAAAGGCAATCAACCAGCTGATTTTCCCATTTATGGACAGGATAGGGGTTCTCTGGCTTACAGACCACATCAACCCGGCACAGGAACACCTGATTACCAATGTGATTCGTCAGAAATTAATTGTTGGTATTGAGAATATCAACACCCCTTTCCAGCAGCGAACCAAAATCTTATTATTTCTTCCTGAGAATGAACACCATGAGCTTGGGCTTCTATATCTGAATTATATGCTCAAAAGCCGGGGTATTCAAACAATTTACCTAGGCGCAAATGTTCCACTTTCCGATCTGGAATTTGTGGTGCAGATCAAGAAACCCGACTACGTTTATACCCACCTAACTACTGTGATGAAGGAGTTTAACTTCGAGAAATTCCTGAACCACCTCAAAAACAGGTTTTCTTCTGTGCCAATTCTTATTTCAGGACTTTTAAGCCAGACTTATGAAAAGAAGGCGCCTCAGGCGAATATCAGGTTTATCCGATCCCTGGCTGAAGTCAATGAGTTCATTTCTGCCCTTCCATAATATTCATTAACAATTGGTTATCTCCACTTGCGCTCCAGTTTTGGAGCGTTTTTTTTAAGAACAAATATTTTGTTTTACAAAATTTAGTAAAATTTAAACAAAATATTTGGAAGCACATACCTTTTGTGTTTAAATTTGAATATCATTAAATTAAACACAAAATTATGTCCACACTTGAATTCAACGAGATGCTGGTCAGTAATACAGACTTCCTAAAGCCATTTGCCTTTACGCTTACAAGAGACAATGAGACGGCAAAAGACCTGCTCCAGGAAACTCTTTATAGGGCGATTGCCAATCGTGATAAATATCATGTTGGTACAAACATTAAGGCATGGCTTTATACCATTATGCGGAATATATTCATCAATAATTACCGCAGGAGAGTGAAACAAAATACCATTTTTGATTCTACACCGAATGATTATTATCTCAATTTTCAACAGGCATCGGTTCACAATGATGCGGAAGGGAAATTGAAACTTAGGGAAATTCAATCAGCGCTTCACAACCTACCTGATATTTTTAAACACCCTTTTCTTCTTTATTTTGAAGGATATAAATACCACGAAATTGCTGAAATGCTAAATGAGCCGCTTGGTACGATCAAAAGTCGGATTCATTTTGCACGCAAACTTTTGAAAGAACAGATCACACGTAATTAATAACGACAAAACGAATTTCTTGCCAAAAGCCATTGTAATAGGAAGCGGATTTGCCGGAATCTCCACGGCCTCTTTTCTCGCCAGAGATGGTTGGGATGTGATTGTACTTGAAAAACACCCTATGCCGGGTGGGCGTGCTCGGAAAATTGAAGTTGAAGGGTTTACTTTCGATATGGGACCAAGCTGGTACTGGATGCCTGATATATTCGAACGCTATTTTAACCGTTTTGGTAAAAAAGTAAGCGACTATTACGAGTTAATTCGTCTTGATCCTTCCTACAGAGTTTATTTTCGTGATGAAGCTCTTGATATCCCAGCTGACTATACTTCATTGAAAGCACTTTTTGAAAAAATTGAGCCGGGAAGCGGTAATCAACTAGATCGTTTTATGAGTGAGGCCGCCTATAAATACCAGGTTGGCATCAATAAACTTGTTTTTAAACCTGGCAGATCACTGACTGAATTTATTGACAAAGATTTATTGTTAGGTTTGTTTCGTCTGGATGTTTTTACTTCAATCAGCAGCCATGTGCGTCGCTTTTTTAAAGACTCCCGCCTGGTTGAATTGATGGAGTTTCCGGTTTTGTTTCTGGGCGCACTTCCTCAAAATATACCTGCCTTATATAGTTTAATGAACTATGCTGATATCAAACTTGGAACCTGGTATCCGAAAGGTGGGATGTACAAGATTGTAGAGGGCATGGTTGCTCTTGCGGAGGAATTAGGCGTTCGTTTTTTTTATAATTCAGAGGTAAATGAAATTGTTGTTGAAAACGGAAAAGTGAAGCAGGTGTTATCCAATAACGGTACATTTGAAGCTGATGTGGTGATCAGCGGGGCAGATTACCATCATACAGAACAGAATTTATTAAAAAAGTCTGATCAGACATATTCTCAATCTTATTGGGAAAAAAGGGTGATGGCACCTTCCTGTCTTTTATATTATGTTGGATTGAATAAAAAATTAAAAAATGTATTGCATCACTCTCTTTTCTTCGATACAGATTTCTCTGTTCATGGGAAAGAAATCTATACTACAAAAGAATGGCCTTCAGATCCTTTGTTCTATGTGAGTGCAACTACAGCAACTGATCCTTCAGGAGCACCTCAAGGGAGTGAAAATATGTTTTTCCTCATTCCTGTTGCGGCCGGACTGGAAGGCGATACTGAACAACTCAGAGATAAATATTTTGATAGCATTCTTCAAAGGTTTGAAGCGAGAACCGGAGAGAATATTCGTGAACATATTGTTTACAAGAAATCATATTCGGTGAGTGATTTCAAGAAAGACTACCATGCTTTCAAAGGGAATGCATACGGATTGGCAAATACATTATTACAAACTTCAATCCTTAAGCCTTCCTGCAGAAGCAAAAAAGTAACCAATCTTTTTTATACCGGACAACTTACCGTACCAGGTCCTGGTGTTCCTCCGAGTTTAATTAGCGGAGAAGTTGTTGCCGGAGAGGTAAAAAAATATTTTTCAACTGCCAAAAACTAACTGCATATGATTCAGATCTTTCATGAAGTAAGCCAGCAGTGCAGCAAAAGCACAACGGAACGTTATAGTACTTCTTTTTCTTCTGCAATCCGTTTGCTTCATTCAGATCTGCGCCAGCCCATTTATAATATTTATGGCTTTGTGCGTTTTGCTGATGAAATTGTAGATACCTTTCATGAACATAAGAAAGATATACTACTTGCAGAATTCAAAGCTGATACGTACGCAGCCATTCAGGATGGCATTAGCCTGAATCCCATACTTCATAGTTTTCAATTAACTGTCAATAAGTACAATATCGATCCCGCGCTCATCGAGGCTTTCTTTAAAAGTATGGAAATGGATCTCGACAGAAAAAATTATAATGAAGGGGGATATGCTGAATATATTTATGGCAGTGCAGAGGTGGTCGGATTAATGTGTTTGTTTGTTTTTCTTGACGGAGACAAAGAGGAGTACGAAAGACTGAAGCCGTATGCACAGGCGCTTGGAGCTGCATTTCAAAAAGTAAATTTTTTAAGAGATGTGAAAGCCGACTATGCGTTATTGGATCGCACTTATTTTCCAGGAGTTGATTTCGCCAATTTCACAGATGCGCAAAAAAGTGAAATTGAAGCCGATATCCAAAAAGATTTCGAAATAGCATATAAAGGCATACTTATGCTCCCAAACAAAGCAAAATTCGGCGTGTACGTTGCTTTTAAATATTACTTGTCTCTTTTCCGTAAAATAAAGCGAATGAAGCCATCACGTATAATGAATGAGCGAGTTCGAATTCCCAATTACCATAAGATGATGATTTTATTAAGGGCAGGAGTCAGAACACAGTTGAATTTTTTTTAGTAAATTAATAAAATAATGGAGATATATCAGGTCATATTGGTAAATGAACAGGACGATCAGGTGGGAGTGATGGAAAAAATGGCCGCTCATCAACAGGCCCTTCTGCACCGCGCTTTCAGTGTCTTTATTTTCAATAAGGATGGCCAGATGTTATTGCAAAAGAGAGCAGATAGTAAGTACCATAGTCCTGGTTTATGGACCAATGCTTGTTGTAGTCACCCTGCACCCGGCGAAACAACAGATGCTGCAGCAAAAAGAAGATTACAGGAAGAGTTAGGATTTATAACTGATTTAAAAAAAGCATTTCATTTTACTTATAAAGCAGCTTTCGACAATGGACTCACCGAGTATGAATTCGATCATGTATATACCGGTGTTTATGATGGTCCCATTCATCCCGATCCCCAGGAAGCAAGCGAGGTGTTGTTTCTATCTATGGATGAAATAGAACACGATCTCAAAGCAATCCCTGAGCAATATACAGTCTGGTTTGCAATTGCTTTTCCTATGCTGAAGCAATGGGTCGAAAAAACCCAATATGCAGATGTTACAACGTAAGGCTGCTGTAATTGGCAGTGGTATCGCCGGTCTTGCTGCAGCAATCCGCCTCGCGGTAAGGGGTTTTGATGTAGATGTTTTCGAAAGAAATGCTTATCCTGGGGGTAAATTAAGTTTACTTGAAAAAGATGGTTATAAGTTTGATGCGGGTCCATCTCTCTTTACTCAGCCATGGCATCTTGAACAAT
>JAULVS010000190.1:0-3753 GCA_032110905.1 Chitinophagaceae bacterium
AAACCATTTGGTGTTTTTATTAATAAGTGTAAATGCTTAGTGTTGTCAATTAACCAAAACACTTCAAAAATGCAATTATAAAACAGAAGATTATCTGAATTAAAATTTGCACAAGAATTAAAAACGACTACAGATAAATCAAATTCACAAGAATGAAAAGAAGGGCTAAGATTGGATAAATGCAAAGGAAGGATTATCTTTAAAGCAGCGGCTTCGCTCTGAAAACCAACTGAAATTTCTTTTTTAACGAATAAACTTCTTGGTATGATAAAAAAACTCGAAGGCGAACGCTGGAAAGAAGCAAAATTTCCATCTTCTCTGAAAAAAAAGTATGCAATCAGTAACAAAGGTCGACTGGCTAGTTTCAGAGAAGACCTTCACAAAGACGGAACATTACTGAACGGAAGCTTGCAGGAGGGATATAAAATTATGCGCTACAATGTTTATTCAAGCAAGGGAATTAAATATGAATTTGTTTTTTTTCACACCCTTGTTGCCACTTATTTCTGTAAACAGAAATCATCGAAACACAACCGAATCATATTTAAAGACTTTAACCGTAAAAATATCTCCTCCGAAAACCTCAAATGGGTAACCGCAGAAGAGCAATACGTACATAGCATTGAAAGTCCACAGTACCTTAAAGCAAGTAAACTTCTAAAAAAACCTACACAAGGAAAAAGTCTGAATGCCGAAAAAGTAATCAAAATAAAAAAAGCCCTGAAAGAAGGCAAAACTCTCAAAGAACTTGCAACCCGGTATAAAGTGAGCGATATGCAAATTCACCGCATTAAAACCGGAGAAAACTGGGGTCATGTTAAAGGGTAAGGCATCGCTTCAATCGGCATTTCCTCCCATATACGTTTTAAGTAAAAACACGCAGCCCAACTACTGATTATCAGCCAATTCCGTTATTTCGAGGTCTCAATAACGGTCAAATCCATCAAACCTCGCCCATTTTAGCTACTTTTGCAGTCCAAAAAACGGATGGGCTGAATGAAAAAAATATTTTTCATCATATTTCTATTTTCGATGCAGACTGTTTTCAGTTCGTCATCACCGGGCCCCATTGTATCGTTTTTCCCTCCAAAACCTTCTGTTTTAATCGATACGCTTCAGTCCACTAAAAAAGATAAAACTTTTTCAGACGCTGATTTTATCGAGAACAAAAGTGCTGCTCATTTTAAATACGCCATCAAACTAAAAGTGCAGGTTGAACTTGTAAAAGACCTCGATTTGTTTAAAACAATATCAGAATGGCATGGTACTAGATACGTTTTTGGTGGCAATTCAAAAAAAGGGATTGACTGTTCCGGCTTTACCCAACAGGTAATGAAAGAAGTGTACAATATCAATCTTCACCGAATTGTAGGCGGTCAATACAGCCAATGTCAACCAATTGAAAAAGAAGAGCTGAAACAAGGCGACCTTCTTTTTTTCCATACAACACGGGCCGGGCTTTCACATGTTGGCTTGTATCTTGGAGATAATAAGTTTATTCATGCCTCATGCACCAAAGGTGTAACCGTAGACGACCTGAACAGTAGCTATTATAAAAAAGCTTATCGCAAAGCCGGCAGAATTTTAACGGATCAATAATAGTCCTACTGCCCCCAGCAACTTCTTTTTTCGACACTTTTTCCCTTCCGATTTTATTATACAACCGTATCATATTCCGCAACAGGTAATTCTTTTATTATTCTAAAAGAAAAATAAATATTTAAGCAGCTATCCTTTTATAAAAAGATGACTGACTATATTTATCAAAAAAACAAGCATGAATAAATCTGTCTTTTTTTCTTTCATCTGTATTATTTTTTGTCAGATCAGTTCTGCGCAAAACAAAAATGGAAGTACCGTTATAAAAATACAGACACTTACCAATGAATCAGAAAAAAGAGAGACACAGATTGTAATCAAAAAAAAATATATCAACTATGATGCAAAAAGAAGGGCACTGTCACTTGAGTATATGAAAACCAGGCATGGTATAATCCGCGAGAATCCGGTGATCGAACCAAAAATGATTGTTCTCCACTATACCGGCGGAGGAACCTTGCAGAGCAATTACAACTACTTCAACCAAACAGAAATAGAAGCAGCGAGAGAAAAAAACAGAAAACAAAGCAAACTGAATGTTTCGGCGCAATTTCTTGTAGACAGAGATGGGACCATCTATCAGATAATGGATGACAGTCTTTTTGCAAGGCATGCAATCGGGCTTAATTATTGTGCAATAGGAGTAGAAAATATTGGCGGAGATAAAAATCCATTAACAAAAGAACAGGTTAGTGCAAACATTAAACTGGTGAGGCATTTATGTAAAAAATACAAGATCGAATACCTTATCGGACACTCGGAATATACCCGATTCCGTAATACCCCACTTTGGAAAGAAACAGATCCCGGTTATATCACCTACAAAGCAGACCCTGGTGATGATTTTATGAAAAAAGTGAGGGCTCAACTTACAGACCTTAAACTGAAGGATAAACCATAAAACAGGTATGGGAAAAACGAAGAAGCAATTCAACACGAAAAGGGTGATCTGGTTGATAGCTGCAGGTCTTTGCATTGCTGTATTACTTGCGTTTATTTTCAGATATCAGATACTTTATTACTTACATGCTGCGTTGCGTTATACAAAAACAAATTACGCTGCTTCCACAAAATGTTATGGTTGTGCTGCTGTATTTACCGACGGGATAGCTGCTCATCAAAAAGCATATGCCGGCGGCAAAGGAATAGTTCCTCAGTCTACTGATGAGCAGCTTGATGTTCTGTTTCAGAATGGAAGTCTAGTTAAGGTTAGCTCAAATAAATTTTATACTGTGCAGAGCATGCCTGAATCCAAACCTTATGTTATAAGTGAATGTTCTGACTTTTTAATGACACTCTCTTCCTTGTACCACCAAAGATGTTTGGATTCGGGCATTAGTTATCATCCGTTTACCATCTCGAGTGGAACCAGGTCAAAAGAGTCAGTTAAAAGGTTAATTGAAGAAAAGGGTAACCCCAACGCAATTCGCAACAGTCCACACCTTCTTGGAAAAACAATTGACATCAGGTATGATAACTTTGGAGGCAAAGAGAAACAATTGTCTTTATTCGCAGCAGTTTTGAAAGAGATGAAGGATGACAAAAAGTGTTTTGTCAAATTTGAAAAAAACGGATGTTTACATATTACAGCCAACTAAAAAACTAGCACTATAAATATAAATTCTCCAATGATCAATTTAGATCTTTAGTAAATAACCGTTCGGTTTTCAGCATAATACGAATTTTAATTTCATACTATTTAGCCCTATCAAAGAGAACCCCTACTTTAGATTACCAAAACACTCATTCACCAACCAATTCACCAACGCTAAACCTGCTTCAATTTATTCCAAACACCACTTCCTATTGTTTTGATATTTTGACTTACGGCATTATATTTTTTTCGAATCATAATTTCATAATTATGTAGAAAACGAGTTATTGATAGATTTACTTTTTCTCAAACGTATATACTGAAATCGTACCTGTTTCATAAGCACATACCCATACTTCCAGTGTATTGTCATTTTCAAACACATCCACCCCAACTGGATTTCCTGAACATGTCATATCTATAACAGGTTCAAACCTGTCTTCCAGAATTTTAAACACCATCAGCTTGTTGCCGTTATAGCAGGTAACAAAAAGGAACTGATTGTTTTTCGACAAAGCCATGCTGCGTGGCTGGCTAGCCGTTCTTGCAGTAAACAAGGT
>JAULVS010000191.1:0-7815 GCA_032110905.1 Chitinophagaceae bacterium
CCAATTTTTAAAGGCAATAATTCGGAGATGGTGAGCGTACTATACTCTTCGATCGTGCGCTTACAGCTATTGGTGGTAAACAGAACAGCGCAGGCAAGCAAAACAAAATAAAAATTTTTCAGTCGGATCATTGTGACAGGATCGTTGTATTTGAAATACTAAGTTAATGATTCTAAAGAAGCCGTACACAATTGTAAAATCTTTTATCAGATAACTGATTTTTTATTGCACAGAGAAAACAGGCAGACGCTGAATGATGCCGCCGCCAACTACATCGTCACCTTCATAAAAAACAGCACTTTGTCCGGGTGCCACACCTTTTGCTTCTTCCAGAAAACGCACTTCCAATTCGTTACTGTTTTGCTGGAATAGAAGTGAAGGGGTGCCGGCATCTCTGTATCTGATTTTGGTAACTGTTTCCATTCCGGATTCAATGCTGCTGTATTTCTGCAGGTTAAGTTTTCCTACTTTCATCGTTTGCTGGTGCAGGTCAGTTTCCTCGCCGAGAACAACTGTATTTGTATCCGGATCGATGGCTGTTACATACACAGGTTTGCCAAAGGTGATGTCTAGCCCTTTTCTTTGTCCAATTGTATAGAATGGATAACCTTTGTGCTTTCCAAGGATATTGCCTTGCTTGTCAACGAAATTTCCTCCTGCCACTTTTTCTTCAAGGCCGGGCATTCTTCTTTTGAGAAACCCTCGGTAATCGTTGTCGGGCACAAAACATATTTCATAACTCTCTGCTTTTTTTGCCAGCTCGGGATAGCCGAAGTCGAGCGCCATTTTTCTTATTTCAGTTTTGCGATATCCGCCTAATGGCAGGAGTGTACGGCTTAATAAATCCTGTTCAAGTCCCCAAAGCACATAACTCTGGTCTTTTGTTTCATCCACGGCTTTGCTGATGATGAAGTTGCCATTGGTGTGTTGACGAATTTTCGCATAATGGCCGGTGGCGATAAAATCGCAATTCATGGCATCTGCTCTTTTAAGCAAAGCACGCCATTTGATATGGGTATTGCAGAGAACACAAGGGTTGGGCGTACGTCCATTCAAGTACTCGTCTACAAAATTATTGATCACAAAATCGCCAAACTCATCCCGGATATCTAATATATAATGGGGGAATCCGTGTTCTACTGCAGCTGCACGTGCATCGTTAAAGCTGTCGAGGTTGCAGCAGCCGGTTTCTTTTTTTGCTTTGGTGCCCGTGCCGGATGAGGCATAATCCCATGTTTTCATAGTCATACCCACCACTTCGTATCCTTCATGGTGAAGCATCAGGGCAACGACTGTACTGTCGATTCCTCCGCTCATGGCAACCAGCACTTTTCCTTTTCTGCTCATGGGATTTGTTGTAAATACATTAATTCGGCAACTGATTCAGAAATGCAAAATTAATTGAAAAAGGGTTGTCGCGCAGTCCGACTTGATCATCAGATACGGACTGATTATCGGATTTCTGTGGTTGGCTTATATTCGTTCCGCCGAGAAATCCTCTTCAATCTCTTTTAATAGTTGTTCGACGTTCGTAATGCGAGGATAGTTATTACTTGCAACATTTAATAATTAAGACAAAAGCGAACAACAAATAACCAACAACGTTACACACTCACATTGAAGTCACGTAATGCCTCATTCAGGCTTGTTTTCAGGTCTGTGCTTGGTTTTCTTTTACCGATAATTAAGGCGCATCCAACTCCGTATTCACCTGCCGGGAATTTCTTGCTGTAAGTACCGGGTATCACCACGCTTCTTTCAGGAACACGCCCTTTCATTTCAATAGGCTCCGGTCCGCTTACATCAATGATTTTAGTTGATTGGGTAAGCACCACATTTGCGCCGAGTACGGCTTCCTTTTCTACAACCACACCTTCCACCACAATACAACGACTTCCGATAAAACATCCGTCTTCAATAATAACCGGACTAGCCTGTAGCGGCTCCAGAACGCCTCCAATACCTACGCCGCCACTAAGGTGTACACCTTTCCCAATTTGGGCGCAACTGCCTACTGTTGCCCATGTGTCGACCATCGTTCCTTCATCCACATAAGCACCGATATTGACATAACTGGGCATCAACACTACGTTTTTAGCAATATATGCGCCATAACGTGCAACTGCATGCGGCACCGCCCTTACGCCAAGTTCCTTGTAGTTTTTTTTCAGTAACATTTTATCGTAAAACTCAAAAGGAGCAAGCTCCCAGGTCTGCATCTGCTGAATACCGAAGTACATCAGAATGGCCTGTTTAACCCATTCATTTACTATCCATCCTTCTTCGGTAGGCTCTGCAGTGCGTAGCCTTCCTTTGTCAACTTCCTCAATCACCGCACGAACCGCATCCGAATAAACAGATTGCTGTAACAAGACACGATCATTCCAGGCATCCAGTATATGTTGTTTTAAGTCCATTATAATCTTATTTAGGGCGCGAATTTAGCAGGAAAATTTTAATCGCCGCTATTCGATTTCCGTTTATTGTATTTCGTTAATCTTTTTTCATTTTTAGATTTGTGAGCAATCAACAACCAATACTAACAACTAACTTCGTCTTATGCAGATCGGTTTTGATGCCAAAAGAGCTTTTCATAATCAGACAGGTTTGGGTCACTATAGTCGAACCCTGATAAATTCTCTTGCGAAATATTTTCCTCAAAACGATTATCTTCTTTTTTCTCCAAAGCCTTCCAAACATTTTTCATTTACGGACCCGTCTTTTCAAACCGTTTTACCAACCGGTATTTATTCGGGTTTTCTGTCATCTTATTGGCGTAGCAGGGGCGTGGTGAAAGATTTGAAAAAATCCAACCTTGATATTTATCATGGACTCAGTCATGAATTACCTATTGGGATTAATAAAACCGGCATTCGTTCGGTGGTTACCATGCACGACTTGATTTTTGAACGTTATCCTCATCAGTACAAATTGCTCGACCGATTATCATACCGTTTAAAATTCAGCTATGCCTGCAAAAAAGCAGATGCAATCATCGCAATCAGCAAACAAACCAGAAACGATCTAATTGAATTGTACGACGCAGACCCGGCAAAAATTCATGTTTGTTATCAGTCGTGCAACCCTGCGTTTGCGGAGCGTGTAGGTGAACTGGAATTAAAACGAGTGAGAGAATTATATGATTTGCCCCCTTCTTATTTTTTATACGTTGGGTCTGTTATAGAAAGGAAAAATTTGCTGGGAGTTTGCAAGGCCTATTCATTGATTCGAAAAAATACCGATTTGCCACTTGTTGTAATAGGGGCCGGTGGTGAGTATTTACAGCAGGTTAAAAGATTTATTGAAAGTGAAAAGCTTAGTGATCGTGTTGTTTTTCTTTCGGATCATCCGAATGCAAAGACCAATGCGGGTTTTCTGACTGCGGCAGATTTTCCTGCGATATATCAACATGCTGCTGCAATGATTTACCCTTCTTATTTCGAGGGTTTTGGCATTCCTGTTCTTGAAGCTTTGTGGAGCGGGATACCGGTGATAACATCGAAAAGTTCATGCTTGCCGGAAGCAGGCGGACCGGGAGCATTTTATGTTGATCCTTCTTCTCCGAAAGAAATTGCAGAGAAAATAAATACCATTCTTTTTGATTCGAGAACCGTACAAGAGCAGATTTCTTTGTATAAATCACACCTAGCAAAATTTACGCCGGAGGCTACTGTTTCTGCAGTAATGGATGTATATAGGAAAATAATGAATGGCTAATCCTCTATTTTAATTTTAAAATCACGCTGCCGTTGTTTTTGTCATCTGCACTAAGTAAAATTTTGTGATAGGTTTCTTCATTTTTAATTCGCATGATGGCAGTGTTCGGAGGAATTCTTCCCTGGTTTTCTGCATACATTGTGAGTATATTTTCTTTTCCGGAAACCATCTTGAGTTTTACAGTGATGGGTTTGTCGCTCAGTGTTTGTTTGGATAAAACGACTTCTCCGTTGAAAAGCAATGTAATGATATCCCCGTCTATTTCTGCATTGTCGAATAAAGAAACTTCAATGGTTTCTGCTTCAAGCGTGATGGTTTCGAAAATTTTATTTTCTCTTTTTTCCAGTTTGGGTTGTGCTATTATTTTGTTATCTGCTTTTATATGAGCTGATGTTTTGGGTTCATCTTTATCTGAAGATATACTGCCGGATGTTTTGTCTTTGTCATCTGCAGTGTTCACAGGATCTTTTTTTGCAGTTGTGCCGGAATTGGTTTTCGGATTTGTGTTTTTTTGCTGCTGTACGGGTGTTGCTTTTTTTGCTGAAGTTGTTATTATTTTTCTTGAAAGGGTTGTTTTGCCTGTGCCGCAATTGTCTGTTTTTCGGGCGGATTTCCAAGTGCCGACAAGTTGTTCTTCGTCTCCTTTTTTATAAAATGTAAGGGTATGAGTCTGAAAGCAGTCGAGAAACCAGTCGGGTGTATTTGCTTTTATTTTAGAAATTTCAGTAGAAGTAAGGGTTTTGCTGCCGGGGTCGATGGTTCCTTTTACGGCACACATCGTATAGCATCGCTTGCCATTAATATTAAAATAGGTGATGGATATTCCTTCAAAACTGTTTCCTTTTACTTCGATTTCCAGTACATACTCCGTTCTGCTGGGATCTCTTGTTTCGTCGAAACTTCCCTTCCATTGACCGCTGAAGTTTTGGGCTAACAGGCAAGTTGGAAGAAAAAGCAGCATGCAAAAAGTAAACTGTCTAATCATAGTCAGGTATTTAAGCTGCAAAATACTTTTTTTCCTCAGCATACATGGTAAATACTTGTTAATAAAGGCTTGTCAAATTTTAGGTTATACACTTCTTTCTTTGCCTTTGACAAAGGCATTTATTAACTTCGCAACTCAATTAAAAAAAGCATTGATGATCAGAGTTAGTTTTCCCGACGGTGCCGTTCGGGAGTATAATGCAGGGGCGACCTCTCTTGAAATTGCGAAGTCGATCAGTGAAGGTTTGGCAAGAAAAGTGCTTGCTGCGAAAGTAAATGGAGAAGTATGGGATGCAACGCGTCCTCTTGAACAGGATAGCACTTTGCAATTATTGACATGGGACGACCAGGATGCAAAAAATACGTTCTGGCATTCCAGCGCACACCTTATGGCAGAAGCTGTAGAATCTATGTTTCCTGGTGTGAAATTCTGGGTTGGTCCTGCTGTTGAAAAGGGATTTTATTATGACATGGATCTGGGCGACAGGAAAATTTCGGAGGAGGATTTGTCGGTGTTGGAGAAAAAGATGAATGAACTGGCAAAACAAAATAATACCTACTTACGGAAAGGCATTTCTAAAGAGGAAGCCGTTGCTTATTTCACAGAGAAAGGGGATGTATATAAGCTCGACCTGCTGAGTAACCTTGAAGATGGAAACATAACTTTCTATACACAGGGAGCATTTACGGATTTATGCAGAGGACCGCATATCCCTTCAACCGGTGTCATCAAAGCCATTAAGCTGATGTCGATTGCCGGAGCTTATTGGAAGGGTGATGAGAAAAATAAGCAGCTTACCCGCGTTTACGGAGTTACATTTCCTTCTCAAAAGGAACTGGATGAGTACCTGACGATGCTGGAAGAAGCAAAGAAAAGGGATCACAGAAAACTTGGTAAGGAGTTGGGTATCTATACAATGGATGATGATGTAGGGCCTGGGCTTCCTTTGTGGTTGCCGAATGGGACAATCATTATTGAAGAGTTGGAAAAGCTGGCAAAAGAAACCGAGCAAGCCGCAGGGTATAAGCGGGTTGTAACGCCTCATCTTGCAAAAGAGAGTATGTATCTTACCAGCGGTCATCTTCCATATTACAAAGACAGTATGTTTCCGTCGATGGAACTGGAAGGTCAGAAATACTATTTGCGTGCAATGAACTGCCCGCATCACCATAAGATATTTGCTGCTGAGCCAAGAAGTTACAAGGATCTTCCGCTCCGTCTTGCTGAATACGGCACCTGCTATCGTTACGAACAAAGCGGTGAATTATTCGGGTTGATGCGTGTGCGTTGTTTGCATATGAATGACGCACATATCTATTGTACGAAGGAGCAGTTTTATGAAGAATTCAAGGCTGTGAACGAGATGTATTTAAAGTATTTCGGCATCTTCGGTATTGATAAATATGTGATGCGCCTGAGCTTGCATGAACCTTCAAAGCTGGGTCAGAAATATGTTGATGAGCCTGAATTATGGAAAGAAACGGAGGAGATGGTGAGAGATGTGTTGATTCGCACGGGTACACCTTTTATAGAAGTACCTGATGAAGCCGCCTTTTACGGGCCAAAAATAGATGTGCAGATCTGGAGTGCGATCGGCAGGGAGTTTACGCTTGCAACCAACCAGGTCGACTTTGCTCAGGGCAGGCGCTTTAAACTGGAATTTACAGGACAAGACAATGCACCTGATGTTCCCTTGATAATTCACAGAGCACCCTTGGGTACACACGAGCGGTTTATTGGATTTTTACTCGAGCATTATGCCGGTAAGTTTCCTCTTTGGCTGGCTCCGTTGCAGGTTAAAGTTCTGCCTATCAGTGACAAATACCAGGAATATGCGCAAAATGTCTTGCAGAAGCTGAAAAATGCAGATATTCGTGCTGAAATAGACGACCGTAACGAAAAGATCGGGAAGAAAATCAGAGATACTGAGTTACAGAAAGTACCTTATATGCTGGTTGTGGGAGAGAAAGAAATGCAGGAGGGGAATGTATCGGTTCGCAGGCAAGGGAAAGGGGATATGGGTATGGTGCCTGCCGATCAGTTTGTTGAGTCAGCAGCTGTTGAAAATAAGGAACGTCGTTCAGAACAATAATCAGTTTCTTTTCCACCTGAGAAAAGAAATTTTATAACCACTCAATAGAATCATTGCTTTCTATCAGGGAGAAAGCTTCTTTACTATGCCATTTCCTAACAGACCTCCTCGTGGAAGATTTATACCACGCAAAGAGCCCGAGCACCGCATCAATCACCTTATCAGAGTGCCTGAAGTAAGGTTGGTCGGAGACAATGTAACAGTAGGTGTTTATCCTACCCAAAAAGCATTACAGATTGCTCAGCAGCTTGGACTCGACCTTGTTGAAATTTCTCCCCAGGCCGTTCCGCCTGTATGCAAGGCAACAGATTACAATAAGTTTCTCTACGAAAAGAAGCGTAAGGAAAAAGAAATGAAGGCCAAGAGCAAGTCGGCCGAATTGAAGGAAATTCGTTTTACGCCAAATACAGACGACCACGATTTTGATTTCAAAGCCAAGCACGCCGAGAATTTCCTTAAAGATGGCAACAAAGTGAAGGCCTATGTGCAATTTAAGGGTAGAGCTATTCAGTTCAAGGAAAGAGGGGAGTTGGTGCTTTTGAAATTTGCAGAGCGTCTCCAGGAATTGGGTCAGGTAGAAGGGTTACCCAAGCTGGAAGGGAAAAGAATGCTGATGATTATTTCCCCAAAATCTGTAAAAAAGAAGAAAGAAAAAGATTCTGCGGAAGATTGATGTCGGATGTTAGTTATTAGTCGTAGGTTGTTGTTGGTTAGGTTTTTAGATGTCAACCACAACTTGTAGCCTGTAACTCATAACTGAAATACCACCCTTTTTCTTGTTTCCAATTCTAATATTTCATTATCTTTGCGCCCCGCAGAGAACACCTGCGTATTACCCAACCGGCTCCATAAGAGCATTGCCTGTGCAGTGCCGCCATAAGGGTGTCAGTTAAAAGAGCATTCACTATGCCTAAGGTTAAAACCAATTCCAGTGCCAAAAAAAGATTCAAGGTAACGGGCACCGGAAAAATTACTCACCAGAAGAGTTTCAAGCGTCACATTCTAACCAAAAAATCCAAAA
>JAULVS010000191.1:7825-8078 GCA_032110905.1 Chitinophagaceae bacterium
GCGCATTGATGGTTTGGTTGCCAAATCGAACGTTGATTTTGTTAAAAGATTACTTCGTTTGAAATAATCTGTCCGACGCCACTCATTTATTCATTTAAAAATTATTAAGATATGCCACGTTCTGTTAATGCCGTCGCTTCAAAGGCACGCCGCAAAAGAATTCTGAAGCAAGCCAAAGGTTTCTACGGAAAACGTAAAAATGTTTACACCGTTGCGAAAAACGTTGTAGAAAAAGGGATGACCTACAGCTATG
>JAULVS010000192.1:0-7914 GCA_032110905.1 Chitinophagaceae bacterium
GTTGACTTTGCGAATCATACCCAATATCTGAGGAGTAGCCTCCAGTTCATTTTCGGAATTGGTTTTGTTCAATCCGAGAGCTTTTAAAGTAAGCTTCTGACGCTCAGGGCGATCGATCGGACTTTTAACCAGGGTGACTTTTATCTTTTTCATTATTACAATATTTAAAGTTGAATGTTTAGAAAGTCGTTACTGACTATTTAAAAAATCAACTTGTTTATTTGCTGATAACGGGAGTAAATTATCCGTTAAATACTTTTTTCAATCCAAGGTTGCGCTGACGGGCTACGCGCACGGGTTCACGCAATAAAGCCAAGGCTTTGAAAGTAGCCTTCACCACGTTGTGCGGGTTGGCAGATCCAAGAGACTTTGCAAGTACGTCTGTTACACCTGCACTTTCCAATACGGCACGCATGCTACCTCCAGCAATTACACCCGTACCATGGGCAGCAGGCTTGATCAATACTTTCGCTGCACCTTCTTTTGCCAGCTGATCGTGGGGTATTGTTCCGTGCATCACAGGAACTTTGATCAGATTTTTCTTGGCATCTTCAATGCCTTTGGTGATCGCTTCCTGTACTTCTTTGGCCTTGCCAAGTCCGTGACCTACGACTCCGTTTTCATTTCCAACCACTACAAGAGCAGAGAAACTAAAAGTACGTCCGCCTTTTGTTGTTTTAACAACACGGTTGATGGCTACAACTTTTTCCTTGAGTTCAAGGTCACCTGCTTTCACCTTGTTTAAAATCGCTTTTGACATTATGCTTTAATTAAACTGTTTAAAAATCAGAACTTCAATCCGCCTTCACGTGCGCCTTCAGCTACTGCTTTTACACGACCATGAAACAAATTTCCTCCTCTGTCGAATACAACATCATTGATACCTAAGCTGATTGCTTTTGCTGCGATTGTAGTACCAACAAACTTACTCAATTCAACTTTAGTACCCTTTTGCGCTTTGATATCTTTGTCGCGTGATGATGCAGAAGCGATTGTTTGGCCGTTTACATCATCTATGAGTTGTACATAGATATCTACATTGCTGCGGAAAACACTCAAGCGAGGCTTTTGCGCAGTACCTGCAATCTTGCGGCGAATGGAGTAGCGTATTTTTCTTCTCCTTACAACTTTATTGTCTGTTTTCATTTTCTATCTTTTTAGTGCTTCTGATGCTGCCAGAAGTCGATGAAATTTATATCCTTTTTGACTTTCTTAAAGATTATTTACCTGCTGCTTTACCTGCCTTGCGACGGATAAACTCGCCAACATATTTCACACCTTTTCCTTTGTATGGTTCAGGTTTACGCAGGCTACGTAATTTAGCTGCAACCTGTCCGATCAGCTGTTTGTCAATTCCTTCGAGTGTGATAGTAGGATTCTGTCCTTTTTCCTGAGCTGTTGCCACTTTTAATTCACTTGGTACATCAAAAATGATGTTATGAGAATAGCCCAGAGCGAGATCAAGTATATTACCCTGATTGGCAGCTTTGTAACCTACCCCTACCAGCTCCAGTTTTCTTTCATAACCATCTGTTACTCCTTTCACCATATTGCTTAAAAGTGAACGGTACAATCCATGAAGAGAACGGTGACGTCCCTGATCGGTAGGACGTGAGAATGTTACTGTCTCTTCCTCAATAGTAACAGTGATATCACGATCAATAGCTTGCTTTAATTCACCCTTTGGGCCTTTCACTGTTATGACATTATCTTTTCCAACTGTAATTGTTACACCTTTTGGAATAGAAACCGGTTGTTTACCTATACGTGACATATAATATTTTTTTTAACTTTTTTTGATCCGGCGTTTTCAGTTACCGTATAGAAAACTTAGATGATCGCCGGTTAAGATTGATTAATAAATATAACAAAGCACCTCACCGCCAACATTACTTGCTTTCGCCTGCTTGTCGGTCATCACACCCTTTGATGTGCTGAGAATTGCAATTCCAAGACCGTTTTTCACGCGACGAAAATCGGCAGGTTTTGAATACTGACGAAGACCAGGGCGGCTTACACGCTCAAGTGATTGTATCGCGGGAAGTTTTGTTTGAGAATCGTATTTCAAAGCGATTTTAATGACACCTTGCTTGCTGTCATCTTCAAATTTGTATTTGAGAATATATCCCTGATCATACAAAATTTCAGTGATACGCTTTTTAAGATTAGATGCGGGGATTTCCACGATACGGTGTCCTGCCATCTGTGCGTTCCGAACGCGAGTGAGGAAATCTGCAATAGGATCTGTTACCATTTTTTTCTTTTGTTGAATGATTTAATATGATTCAAACACGACACATCATATTCACGACCTGTGCGTGCATAATGTTTTTACCAGCTTGCTTTTTTAACACCGGGAATTTTTCCGTTCAGTGCCATATCGCGGAAAATCACACGCGAAATACCGAAGTAGCGCATATAACCTTTAGGACGACCTGTAAGCTGACAACGATTTTTAAGACGAACGGGTGATGAGTTTTTAGGCATTTTGTCCAGTGCTGCATAATCACCTGCTTCTTTTAAAGCGGCACGCTTTTCTGCATACTGAGCCACCAAATGTTCTCTTTTTTTCTGGCGGGCTGTTACTGATTTTTTAGCCATATACTTTTTTTAATACTTTGATTAGGATTTTTTCGCGTTTTTGAAAGGCATTCCCATTTCCTTCAACAGCTCATAAGCTTCTTCATTGGTAGAAGCAGAAGTTACAAAGGTGATGTCGAACCCGGTGATTTTATTCACTTTGTCGATATCGATTTCAGGGAAGATAATTTGTTCAGTTACACCCATCGTGTAGTTGCCGCGGCCGTCAAATGCCTTTTCGTTGATTCCTTTGAAATCACGCACACGTGGAAGAGAGGATGTGATTAAACGATCAAGGAATTCATACATGTTAACACCGCGAAGTGTTACACGTGCTCCGATTGGCATACCTTTTCTCAATTTAAAGTTTGAGATGTCTTTTTTAGACATGGTTGGAACAGCCCTCTGACCGGTGATTTGAGAAAGTTCATCAACAGCAATGTCAATTAATTTCTTATCATTCACAGCTCCGTTCACACCGCGGTTGATACAAATCTTTTCCAGTTTTGGTACCTGCATAATGCTTTTGTAACCAAAACGTTTCATCAATGAAGGAATTACTTCATTTTTGTATTTGTCAACCAGCCTGGGTTTATAATTTGTAGCACTCATATACTTGGCTTTGTAATTCTGTTTTCAATAAATTATTTAATCGCTTGTCCGCTTTTCTGAGAAACACGAACCAGTTTACCTTCTTCACGTTTTCTTTGCACACGAGTTCCTTGTTTACCATCCCAAAGGAGTACGTTTGAAATGTGAATCGGCGCTTCTTTTTTCACAATACCGCCTTTGGTATTTTGAGCCGAAGGTTTTGTGTGACGTGAAACGATGTTTACACCTTCAACCAGCACACGGCTGTCTTCAGGAAAAACCTCTAACACTTTGCGAGGCTTTTTTACATCCTTATCATCACCGGCAATTACCACAACTGAATCACCTTTCTTGATGCTGAATTTGGCTTTGAATCTGTTACTCATTTTTTTTTCTTTATGTTATGAACCGTATTGCAACGGCTAACTTTTAATTAATACTTACAACACCTCAGGCGCAAGTGAAATAATTTTCATATAGCCCTTGTCGCGCAACTCTCTCGCTACCGGCCCAAAAATACGTGTACCTCTTGGCTCGTCAGAAGCATTAAGAATCACAACCGCATTGTCATCGAAACGGATGTAAGAACCGTCTTTGCGACGCAGTTTGTTTTTTGTGCGTACAATTACCGCTTTGGCAACAGTACCTTTCTTGATACCGCCTCCGGGAAGGGCATCTTTTACAGTTACAACGATCTTATCGCCAATTTTGGCATAATCCTGTCCGCTGTTTCCTAGCACTTTAATACAGAGTACTTCTTTCGCACCACTGTTATCGGCTACATTTAACCTGCTTTCTTGCTGAATCATTGCTTCGTTATTTTATCGTTGATGAAAATGTGACCAGCAACTGCTGATCAACTTGCTCCATCTTTATTTCGCTTTTTCTACTATCTCTACCAGGCACCAGCGCTTTGTCTTGCTGAGGGGACGACTCTCCATGATTTTCACGGTATCACCCACTCCACATTCATTTTTTTCATCGTGCGCGTGGAATTTTGTGGTCTTTTTTACGAATTTTCCATAGATCGGGTGTTTCACCTTCCTCTCTACAGCTACCGTAATGGTTTTATCCATTTTACTGCTGGTAACCAGACCAGTTTTTGTTTTACGCAAATTTCTTACTTCCATATTGTTTCTATTTTCAAACGACCTGCTTCAGGCAAAGGTCATCAGATTGCAATTTGTTTTTTACGGAGTTCTGTTCTTAGACGAGCAATGTCTTTTCTCAATGAGCGAATGGTCATAGGATTCTCTAAGGGAGAGATTGCATGGGCAAACTCAAGCTTTTTGAGACGTTGCTGGTCTTCGCTGATTCTCGCATTGAGTTCAACTTCAGACAAATCCTTGATACTTTTTAAAAAATCAGTTCTTGTAGCCATTTCTAAATTTTTTAACGGTTATTCCGGTTTATGCCACCAGGTCGCGGCGTACAATGAATTTTGTTTTAATCGGTAATTTCTGCGCTGCAAGTTCCATCGCGTGACGAGCAGTTTCTACTGCAACACCATCTGCTTCAAAGATTATACGACCGGGTTCAATGATAGCAGCCCAACCTTCGGGGTTACCTTTACCTTTACCCATACGCACCTCTGCAGGCTTGCGAGTTACTATTTTATCTGGAAATACACGGATCCATACGTTTCCTTCACGTTTCATTGCTCTGGTCATTGCCTGACGCGCACTCTCAATCTGGCGGTTAGTTAACCATACAGGCTCAAGTGCTTTCAATGCAAAAGATCCGAATGCAATTCCTGTTCCACGTTTGGCAACTTCACGGATTCTGCCTTTTTGCGATTTCCTATGTTTCGTTCTTTTTGGCTGTAACATCTTATCTTAATTTCTTGTTGCTGAAAATTTAAATAGTACAATTATCCGCGTCTTCCGCCTCCATCGCGACGTGGAGGTCTGCGATCACGGTCTCCTCCTCCTCTCTCATCACGGCGATCTTTGCGATCACTTACTTCACTCTTGCCTCCTGTAAAATTGGGGTTCAGGTCACGCTTGCTCAATACTTCACCTTTACAGATCCATACTTTGATACCTATTTTCCCGTAAACGGTTTGTGCAAAGAGATTTGCATAATCGATGTCCATACGGAATGTATGAAGTGGCGTACGTCCTTGTTTGATTTCTTCAGTACGAGCAATCTCAGCACCACCCAAACGACCACTCACTTTTACTTTGATTCCTTCAGCGCCCATACGGAGTGCGGAAGCGATAGACATTTTGATCGCACGTTTGAAGTTGATACGGTTCTCGATCTGACGTGCAATGGTATCTGCTACTATTGTTGCATCCAGTTCAGGTCTGCGTATTTCAAGGATGTTGATCTGCACATCCTCATTGTTAGTAAGCTTCTTCAACTCCTCTTTGATACGATCCACTTCCCCACCGCCTTTACCAATGATGATACCTGGCTTTGAAGTATGGATGGTAACGATGAGCTTATTTAAAGTGCGCTCAATGACTATTTTGGCAATACCGCCTTTGTTGATACGTGCATTGAGATAGTTTCTGATAGTGTTGTCTTCAATCAGCTTCTTTGCATACTCTTTCTTATTGCCGTACCAGTTACTATCCCATCCGCGGATGATACCGAGACGATTACCAATTGGATTTGCTTTTTGACCCATAGAAAGGTTTATATTTTTTTATCAATTATTTAGATGAATCAACAATAATGGTTACATGATTGCTGCGTTTCCTCACACGATAAGCTCTTCCCTGTGGCGCAGGACGAAGTCTTTTGACACTACGCGCACCATCTACGAAAATGGTCTTCACAATAAGAGATGCATCTGCAGCACTTAAGCCACTGTTTTTTTGTTCCCAATTATTGATGGCACTTTTTAAAAGTTTAGCCAGGGGCAATGCTGAATGCTGGGGATGAAATTCCAGTAATGCAAGTGCCTTTTCCACATCAATACCACGTATTTCGTCAGCCAGAAGACGCATTCTTCTGGGTGAAGTGGGATAATTTCTCAATTTTGCTACAGCTTCCATGTTTTACTTATTTATCTTTTCAGTTTGCAACTTATTTGCTGAATCTGAATTCTTTATCCAATTTTCTTGCTTGAGTGTCCTTTAAAGTTTCTTGTTGGTGCGAACTCACCCAACTTATGCCCAACCATAAATTCAGTTACATAAACAGGGATGAATTTATTTCCGTTGTGCACCGCAAATGTGTGTCCAACAAAATCAGGTGAAATTGTAGAACGACGACTCCATGTTTTAATCACTCCTTTTTTTGCTTTTCCTTCATTTATGTTCAACACCTTCTTTTCAAGATGTGTTGCGATGTAAGGACCTTTTTTAATCGAACGAGCCATGAGTTGTTATCGGTTTGAAAAGTTTTAAATCTGATTTTATTTAGCCAGCTTGCTTCCGTCGCGACGCTGAATGATGAGTTTGTTAGAACCTTTAGTTCTTGAACGTGTTTTCTCTCCTTTCGCATATTTACCAGTACGGCTTCTTGGATGACCTCCACTTGCACGTCCTTCACCACCTCCCATCGGATGGTCTACAGGATTCATCGCCACACCACGGTTACGAGGACGGATTCCTTTCCAACGATTAACACCCGCCTTACCGGCTTGCTCCAGATTATGATCACTATTGGATACAACACCAACTGTAGCATAACAATTAATCAGGATCTTACGCAGCTCACCACTTGGCATTTTCAACACTGCATATTTCTCTTCCTTGTTGGTCAACTGTGCACTTGTACCTGCACTACGAACCATTTTACCTCCCTGACCAGGTTGCAACTCGATGTTGTGCACGTTGGTACCAAGAGGCATATTTTTCATCTGTAATGCATTACCCAACTCAGGAGCAACAGCATCGCCTGCAAGTACTTTTGCACCAACAGTTAAACCCTGAGGTGCTAGAATATAACGCTTCTCTCCATCTGCATAATTCAACAATGCGATAAATGCAGTACGGTTAGGATCGTACTCTATTGAAGCTACTGTTGCAGGAATTTCTTTTTTGTTGCGTTTAAAATCAATCTTACGGTATTGTTTTTTATTACCGCCGCCCATATAGCGCATAGAACGACGTCCCTGCGCATTACGACCACCAGTTGAAGTTGTCTTTTCAAGCAAAGACTTTTCAGGCTGATCAGTCGTGATCTCCGCATATGCGTTTCCGATTCTCCATCTGGTACCTGCGGTAACCGGTTTATATTTTTTCAGTGCCATTTTTAATAATTTTTAATTGTCAATTCTTTGCGGCGTTTGACCCGCCATTCATTTTATTTTTATACTGTTCCGTAGAAATCAATGGTTTCACCTTCTGCTATTGTCACATAGGCTTTTTTGTATGCAGGCTTGCTTCCCTGTATATAGCCCGACTTCGTCATACGATTCTTGCTTTTACGGGGAGCCACCATTGTATGAACATCTTCTACTTTTACGTTGTAGAATTGCTCAACAGCAGATTTGATTTCAAGCTTGTTGGCCTTGCGTCCCACACGAAAAGCATACGTATTTTTCTTTTCAGATAGACGATTGCTTTTCTCAGAAACGATTGGTTTTATTAATATCTCATGTTGTCTCATAAAGACTTTTTTTCAAATTTTAATTATGCAACTGCTGCTTCTTCTTCCATAAATAATTTAGCTGCGCTTTCTGTCAATACCAGTACCTCATTGTTAACGAGATCGTAAGTATTTACATCAGAAACAACAGTACCGGTCACTTTCGGCAGATTGCGATAGCTGAGGTAAAAATTATCA
>JAULVS010000193.1:0-27957 GCA_032110905.1 Chitinophagaceae bacterium
TGTTTCGTAAGATACAATGTCGTTTTCCTGAATTTCTTCTTTTAATCCTGTTACATGAACAAATACTTCTTGTCCATCATCTCCTTTAATAAAACCAAAACCTTTGGTTGTATTAAAGAACTTTACTGTTCCTTTTTTCATTTTTTTGTTTTTCCCCATTCACATGGGCTTGTTTTAATAAATCCGGTAAACTTAAATTGTTTATGAATACCGCTTGATAAAAAAATTGTGAAAATAAACTGAAGGTATCGGAGATACGATTAGATTGAGATCTCAATCTTCTAATTAAGAGTTTAAAAGTACGACTTCTATCTGTAATTCATTTTTTAATTTTCTAACATATAAGCTTACCCAGGAGCAGACTTGAACTGTCATCCAATGCGCTTTATTGTGAAATTTATCTTTGATTATTAAAATCTTCTTGAATTATGATCTCATGGATTTTCAATCTTTTTCTGTGTTGCTTTAATTGATTTTCTCTTTTTTGCACGTCTGGCTTTTCTGAAAAGTATTCACAATAAATAACACCCCACTGACGATATCTCGCGGTCTAGTCTTTGCCTAGAAATTGATGGCTTTTAAATCTTTGAATAAGATTGGAAGTATATCCAATATAGATTTTATCATGCTTTTGAGAATACAGCAGATAAGTGGTGTATGTCATAGTAGGTTAAATTAAAAAACCCTCCGAGGAGGGTTTAGTAGCGAGAACAGAACAATTGTCTAACCGGGTAATGGTTGATACGTTGAAGTTTTCGAAAGAATAATGGATATTAATGCGCTAATCAATCCAGCCACCTAAGTTTAATTGCTTATAAAATCGATTTGAATCTGTTGTTAACTATGAATAATGGTATCTATAGCTTTTTTGTGTTTATATTTGAATTCCATTTTGTTACAACATCTGATACCATATATCTGTCTTTTCGGTATGTTTCTGCCCTTGTTGATCTTGATTTATAACAAAGGGTTTAGAAGCATTAATCGTTATCTGGCTGGTTTCTTTTTTTTCTGCTCTTTATATCTGCTGGAATCCTTTAACTTTTTTTACTCCGATTCGAGAACGATAATCGCGATCTTCACACATACACATGCCTTTTTTTACCTCATCGGTCCGTACTCCTTTTTTTATGTGAGAGGATTATTGCGCGACAACAGCCGACTTTCTAAAACCGATCTGTTGCATTTTGTTCCTTTTTTGGCTTTTTTTATTGGATTTATACCCTATCTGGTTAAAAGCTGGAGCCACAAGCTGATGGTGGCTGATAATATTTTGAGTGAGGGTTGGGATATGGCTCAGTTTCATCTCAATGTAATTATTCCCCATAAAGTGGATCAGGGGCTGAATGTATTACAAGTTTATTTTTATGCGATAGCCCTCTGGTATTTGCTATGGAAATACAAACGAAAATCTACCAGCAGAATCTATAAAGTCCCTCAGTTCAAACTGATTCGCAACTGGCTATTGATTTTTACGTTTATTATTTCGGTCATTGCCATCAATTTTACGGTTGCCATGGCCAATATGTGGCTCTATGATGATAAGTCTGTTTTTCTTCAAAAAGCCGGCTTCGCCTTGCTTTTTGCTTCCATTGTATATGTGGCTATGAATATGGCAGTTATGTTTTTTCCGCATATTATGTATGGCTTGCCGATTGAGGTGAAGGAGAACGAGGAGGAGCGGAAGGAAGAGGGTGCAACAGATCCCGGGATCCGGCCGGCACCTGTGGAGACTGATTTTGAAACAACAGCATCTGGCTCTAAAAATCTAATAAAAGAAAAGCCTCTTTTATTTTCTGATGAATATATTGCCGTCATTGAATCAGCTCTTCAGGATTGTATTGCCCAAAAAGGATTTACGGATGTTGATTTTACTTTAACCAGTCTTACGGCTGCTTCCGGGTTGGCACCTCATCACCTGACCTACTATTTCAACCAGATACTGAATAACTCTTTTACAAATTGGCGGAATCAGCTACGCATAGAATATGCCTTGGAGCTCATTAATCATAACGAAGCAGACAATTACACCTTGGAAGCGATCGGGAAGATGGCGGGTTTTTCAAGTTATAGCACCTTCGTCAGGGCCTTCAAGCTGTTTGCCGGAAAAACGCCTACGGAGTATGCGAAGCTTATGTAAGAGGGATGGTACCATCCCTTCCTGGGGATGAGGTTCTTAAGTCCCGAGACTATTTCCCGAAAATTTGCTATAAATCAGGAATCAAATCCTGAAAAGTTGCTATAATTCCGGAATATAATCCCTAAAAGTTGTATTTTGTGCTGAAATTCAAGGATATGATTGAAAGGATGCTTGAAAATATGATCCGTCAAAAACTAAAAACAGGAAAAGCAATTGTATTGTTAGGCGCCCGTCAGGTGGGGAAAACCACATTGTTAAAAACGATCTTCGCTGGCAATCAAGATGTTTTGTGGTTGAATGGGGATGAAAAAGATGTACAGGATTTATTTGAAAATAGCTCATCATCGAGGTTGAAGGTTTTTTTTGGAAACAAGAAAACAATCATACTCGACGAAGCGCAACGCATTCGTGCGGTTGGACTACGACTGAAGTTAATTACGGATGAGATTCCTGAGGTTCAGTTGGTGGCTACCGGTAGTTCTGCATTTGAATTGGCGAATCAACTCAATGAGCCACTCACCGGTCGCAAGTGGGAATATAAAATGTATCCGCTTTCTTTTGGTGAAATGGTGGGTTATCATGGATTGCTTGAAGAAAAACGATTATTGGCTCATCGGTTGGTTTTTGGCTATTATCCTGAAGTAGTGAATCATGTTGGTGCGGAAAAAGAAATATTAAAACAGTTATCCGAAAGTTACTTGTATAAAGATGTGTTGCTGTTGGAATCAATTAAAAAGCCGGAAGGGCTACTGAAACTTTTACAGGCATTGGCCTATCAGGTTGGATCTCAGGTTTCCTATAATGAATTGAGTTCTTTGACGGGATTGGATGCAAAAACAATTGAAAAATATATTACTGTCTTAGAACAAACCTATATCATTTTCAGGCTGGGATCTTTCAGCCGGAACCTGCGTTCTGAACTTAAAAAAAGCCGGAAAATATATTTTTACGATAATGGCATTAGAAATGCCTTGATTGCCAATTTCAATCAGGTAGAAAATAGGACAGATATCGGGGCTTTATGGGAAAATTTTCTCATGTCGGAACGAAAAAAATATCTCGAATACCATCAGAAATGGGCCAATACATGGTACTGGCGAACCAAAGAGCAGGCAGAAATCGATTATCTTGAGGAGGAAGGGGGTAAGCTGTCTGCTTATGAATTTAAATGGAATGCCGGTGCCAAACACAAAACCCCAAAATTGTTTTTATCTACTTATCTCGGTAGCTCCTTTAACGTGATCCATCCAGGTAACATGGAGGAATTTATCTTTATTTAACCGCTAACCAAAACTGACAGCTTTTTCGCCTGCCGATCCTTACCAAAACTTTTTTATATATAAATAATCATAATTCGTCCTACCGCTTTCAGCCACCTCCCATCTCAGCCAAATTGTAGCCTTGCCTCATCATAAAATTAGAATAAACAGAAAAATTCGGTGTTTTTACGTACAAGTTTCTTTCATTTTTCGAAAATGAAAGGGATTTGTGCCCCCATTTTCCCTTTGCCCCTTTACTTTATTAGAACTTTGCGGCCAAATTGGTCTAAATCGCATATTGTATTATAAATAAATCAATATGAATGATTATACCTTTTTTAACGTTAAAAATTGAATTTATGCCCTTTGGTTCCAAAATCAACCCGATTTTTTTTATGCAAACATTTCCTGCCCGCAAAACCGCCTCTCAGCTTTTTGCCCTCCTTTTTACTTTATTGATCCTGGGAGGGAATAACGGTTGGGCTCAAACCAAAGTGTACAACGCCCTCCATTTTGACGGGGTCAACGACAATGCAATTACAACCACCCTTAATCTGGATAACAGTGTAGTTGGTATTACGACCTGGGAAGGATGGGTTTATCCTACCACCAATGATGGGAATTACCGTATGATCATGAGCGTAGAAGATGGGGGCTGCGATCGTTTCATTGCGATGAATGGGGGTAATTATGTTATAGGAATTGGATTAGGAACATGTTTATGGTTTCCCGTCACTATCGATCTCAACCAATGGCAGCATGTGGCGGTTATTTATAACGAAGCTGCAGGATGGGTAAAATTTTATAAGAACGGTGTGGAGTACACCAGTTCATTATCGGGACATAGCGCAGCTGTTAAATTTGGCATTGGCTGTTCTCAGCAAGCAGGTCCTACGCAATTTTTCCAGGGAGCCATCGATGAAGTACGGGTTTGGAATGTAGAACGTACCCAGACTCAGATTCAGAATTCTATGTACAGTGAACTCGTAGGCAATGAAGCCAATTTGCTTGCCTATTACAACTTTAATCAGGGTACTGCATCGGGGTCTAATTCCGGTGTTACTACCTTAACCGATGTTACCGGCAATGGGCACAATGCTACGCTTAGCAACTTTGCATTAACAGGATCTACCAGCAACTGGATCAACAGTACCTGGATGCAACCTCCCGGTAATGGTTTGTATTTTGACGGCAGCAATGATTTTATGAATGTGCCAAGTCGTACTAGTCCGTTTACTGGTAATGCTGATCATACCATAGAATTTAATGTGCTTTACAAAGGTGGACAAACGGGAGATCGTTGGATATTGTGGTATGGTGCGCTTGCCGGTGATCAAATGGAAGTGATTGGGTATAATGGTGAAACCGGGAAAATTAAGGATCATCACGTTTCTTTTGGGAATGATATTACGGCTACAACGGCTGCAATCGTTCCAAACAGGTGGACCCATGTGGCGCTGGTATATACCGGATCGAGCCGGACTATGGCTGTTTATATCAATGGCACTTTTGTAGAAACGTTTAACTATGTATCCAATTTAGCCATTCCGGCAAATTCACAATTGCAATTGGGAACCTATGCTTCTATCGCTGATGGGGTGAATTTCTCCTGCCATATGGTATTGGATGAAGTTCGTATTTGGAATGTGGCGCGCACACAGTCTCAAATTCAGGCTACTATGAATACCGAATTGGTGGGAACAGAGACGAATTTAAAAGTGTATTACAATTTCAATCAGGGTATTGCAGGTAGTACAAATACAAACCGAACTACTTTAACTGACAGAACAAGAAGCGGATATGATGGTACCCTCAGCAACTTTTCATTATCAGGATCTACCGGTAACTGGGTTGAAAGTTATGCCATGGTGGTGCCAACATCATCTGCTGCAACAAGTATAACATCTACCGGCTTTACCGCCAATTGGACTGCGCCGGCCATTGGTGCCGTTACAAATTATGTATTGGATGTATCTCCCAGTTCTAGCTTTTCTTCTTTTGTTAGTGGCTACAATGGGTTGAGTGTATCTGGTACCTCTCAGGCCGTATCAGGGTTAAGCGCCGGCACTACTTATTATTACAGGGTGCGTGCTGATAAAACTTCCGTAACCGGACAGGGTGCTTACGCTGAAGTGCAATCGGTGTTAACCTTGACGAATACCGTCGAGTATAGAACCAAAGGTGCAGCGAGTTTCAACAGTGCTACGTATTGGGAATCCAACAATGGCAGCGGATATGTACAAGCCACTCAGCTTCCCGGCTCGAGCAACAATGTAACTATTTTGCATGCCACTACGATGGACGTAGACTTCACTGTAGGCGCAAGCAAAACATTTACCATTACCAGTCCTGGTACACTCACTATCGCTGCCGGCAAAACCCTCACCATTTCCGGTACAGCCAACTTTGGTGGTAATTCGGTTACGCTTAAATCCACTGCTGCGGGTACGGCATCCATTGGTGAGATAACAGGTTCCTTAACGGGTGCAACTTCGGTTACAGTAGAGCGTTATATACCGGCTGCTGCTAAGTGGAGAGGATTGTCGGTGCCTTTGAGCAGTGCAACAGCAGGTAACAGTATTTTCAACAGCTGGCAAAACAACGGATCTGTTATTGCCGGTCAGGGTGCATTACTATGGAGCCCTAACGGAGAAAATGGTTTTTCATTGAATACCAATTCGGGTGCTTCTCAGAATATACGAAAGTATGTAGGGGCCAGTGGCTATGCAACACTTTCCGGCACCAACAATGAGCTGCTCTTCAGTGGCGGCAAACCGATACCATATCTTGTATTTGTAACTGATTCGTATAAGCAAGGTACCGATGTGGGAAATATGACGAGCGGCGCATCTGCCACTACAATGAGCGCTACAGGTACATTATATCAGGGAAATTATAATAGTGATATTCTTGCAACGGGCTATCACATGATCCCGAACCCTTATCCCTCAGCCATTGATTTTACAAGCGCAACACTTACTCAGTTAGAAAATAAATTCTGGCTTTGGGATCCATTGTTAAGTGGGTTCAGCGGCTACGGAGGATATCAAACATACAGCAGCGGCGTATCGGCTCCATCAGGGGGAAGCTATGACCGTAGTTATAGCGGTAGCAATACCCAGATTCCATCAGGTGCGGCCTTCTGGGTGTATTCGAATAGTAATACCAGAGGTCAAATCAGCCTAACAGAGTCGGCAAAAACATCGGGCTCATTAAGTGTGTTTGGTCGTGTAAGCAATAACAATCAAATTCTGCGTGTTAACCTGATCAATCCATTGGGTAGTTTGATTTATGATGGGGTAGCCATGGCCTACAACAATCAATCGGCTGCGGGTATGGATGCGATGGATGCTCAAAAATTTGGCATAGGTGCAGAGAATATCTCCCTGTTCAATACCAATAAAAAACCTCGCCATAGAGTTCCGTCCTTCGGTAACGGATAAGGATACGTTCTACTTGCGTTTGCATCAGCTGAAGCAGCAATCCTATGCGTTCTCCATCAGCGGAGAGTCCTTTGATGCCGGTGCGGGCAGGGTAGCGGTGTTGCAGGATAAGTATCTGAACAAAGAAACTATATTGAATCTTTATGGCAGTCAGAACATCGGCTTTACGGTAGATAACAATGCTGCCAGCAGTGGCGATCGTTTCCGCATTGTGTTCCGTCAGAGTACAGTTACGCCGGTTGTCGATCTCAATGGAATGAAAGGCGTACAGCTCTATCCCAATCCGGTAGTGAAGGGATCGGAGTTGCAGTTGTCGTTCACCAATATGTTGCCAGGAAACTATAGCATGATGGTGTATGATTTAGTGGGAACGAAGGTGATGCAAACGCAGTTGCAACATGCAGGCGGTTCATCAAACCGTAAAGTGGTTTTGAGTAGTCTGCTGTCATCAGGAATCTACATCGTTGAAATCAGCAATGAAAAAGGTGTAGCCGGCAAGTACAAACTAACCATTCAGTAATCAGATTATTAAATACTTAATAAAAAAGAAATGCGTACAGGAATCATCATAAAAAGATTTTTATTGGTTTTCGTCATTACTTGCTCGGTACATTTTGTGCAGGCTCAAGATCCCGGCGATCCTTTTTCAGGTGGCGGAGGTAATCCCGGTGGTGCTCCGGGTGGCGGTGTTCCTGTGGATGGTGGACTGGGTTTGTTACTTGCCGCCGGTGTGGGTTATGGTGTGAGGAAGGGGTATAAAGCGAAGCAGGTGAAAAAATAACCTTCAATTTCCCATCATCTATCCATTGTCTTTAGATATACTACAACGCTGGTGATAACAGTGATTTATTTATTGGGCTTCATTTTATCTGTGTCATGATTTCAAAAAATGATAGTCCTTGTTGGTATGCAGTGTATACGCGTCCCAATATGGAGAGAAAGGTTGCTGATTGTTTGGCCAACAATGGTATTGTTGTGTATTGTCCGCTGCAGAAAGTAGTTCGGCAGTGGAGCGACCGGCGCAAAATATTGGAAGTGCCTGCTTTTAAAAGTTATGTATTTGTGCAGATACATGATACTATACGCTGGCAGGTGCTGGCAACGGATGGCGTTTTCAATTTTGTTTGTCATGAAGGCAAGCCAGCCCGAATTCCGGATCATGAGATAGATACCGTGCGTCTTTTCTTCAAAGACATCGCATCTGCTCCATTAGATGAAAAAGATATTCGTGTTCATGATATCGCAAGAGTAAACAGCGGTGTGTTGATGGGTATGGAAGGCGAGGTTGTGGATATTCATTATCGTTATGCAGTACTGAATATACCCTCTTTGGGCTTACATATGCAGTTAAAAGTGCCGCTGAAAGAAGTGGAATTGATTCGGATGGAGAGGTGTTGAGGTGGCTTTTAAATCTTTCAAGCAATATATATATATATATATATATCCTAAATAGATTTTCTGATGCTCTTCAGAAAAGAGCACATATACGGTGTAATTCATAATAGGTTAAATTAAAAACCCTCCGAAGAGGGTTTTAGTAGCGAGGAGCAGACTTGAACTGCAGTCCGTCCGCCCACTTGTGGGCGGACGGATATGAATCCGACGCTCTTTATATCGTTATGTAATTTAGATCTTGAAAAGATTCATGATTAATCTGAGTGTGAATTTTTAGTCTGTTTCGATATTGCTTAAGTTGAATTTCTCTTTTTTGCGCGTCAGACTTTTCAGAAAAGTATTCACAGTAAATAACAATCCACGGACGAAATTTTGCAGTCCAGTCTTTGCCTAGAAATTGATGGCTTTTAAATCTTTGAATAAGATTGGAAGTATATCCAATATAGATTTTATCATGCTTTTGAGAAAAGAGCACATATACGGTGTAATTCATAATAGGTTAAATTAAAAAACCCTCCGAAGAGGGTTTAGTAGCGAGGAGCAGACTTGAACTGCAGTCCGTCCGCCCACTTGTGGGCGGACGGATATGAATCCGACGCTCTTTATATCGTTATGTATTTCCGATCTTGAAAAGATTTATGATTAATCTGAGTACGAATCTTCAGTCTGCTTCTGTATTGCTTCAACTGTATTTCTCTTTTTCGCGCTTCTGATTTATCCGTAAAGTATTCGCAATAAATGACTGACCACGGACGATATCTTGCAGTCCAGTCTTTGCCTAGCTGTTGATGGCTTTTAAATCTTTGGATAAGGTTGGATGTATATCCAATGTAAATTTTACTGTGCTTCTCAGAGAACAGCACATAAACGGTGTAAATCATATTAGGTTAAAATTAAAAAACCCTCCGAAGAGGGTTTTAGTAGCGAGGATGGGAGTTGAACCCATGGCCTCAGGGTTATGAATCCTGCGCTCTAACCGCCTGAGCTACCTCGCCATAACGGGCTGCAAAATTAACTATTCAACCCATATCAGTAAAATCAATTTTCTGTTCTGCCGGGGTAAGCTTTCAATGCTGCTTCCAAACAATCCATCGCCTTGTTCAATGCTTCTGTATTCAAAACATAAGCAAGTCGTACTTCATTTTTCCCTAAACCGGGTGTACCATAAAATCCTGTAGCCGGCGCCAGCATCACTGTCTGGTTCTCAAATGAGAATTCTTCCAGCAACCACTGGCAAAAATGATCACTGTCGTCAATGGGTAAACGCGCAATGGCATAAAAGGCACCACCAGGAGTAGGGCAGTAAACGCCCTGCATCGCATTTAGCCGCTGAACGAGCACATTTCTGCGCGATAAATATTCTGCTTTCGGACCGTTGAAATAATCTCCCGGTAAATCAATCGCTGCTTCACCCATGATCTGAGCTAAGCCGGGCGGACTTAACCTTGCCTGGGCAAATTTTAAGGCTGTATTGTAAACATCTTTATTCTTCGTTACCAATGCTCCAAGTCTGGCTCCGCAGGCACTGTATCTCTTACTGACGGTATCCATCAGCACTACATGTTGCTCCATACCCTCCAGGTGCATCGCACTTACATAATCTCCATCATAACAAAATTCTCTGTAGGCTTCATCGGAAAACAGATAGAGGTTATTTTTTAAACAGATTTCTTTTAATGCAAGCAATTCCTCTTTGGTATAAAGATATCCGGTGGGGTTATTGGGACTGCAGATGACGACCCCTTTTGTTCTTGGTGTAATTACTTTTTCAAATGCACTGATCGGCGGTAATGCAAAACCAGTATCAATGGAAGAAGTAATGGGAATCACTTTCACCCCTGCCGCGCATGCAAAGCCATTATAATTTGCATAAAATGGTTCCGGTATAATCACTTCATCGCCCGGATTCAAGCAGCTGAAAAAGCCAAACAAGATGGCTTCTGATCCGCCTGTTGTAATGAGTATTTCATCGGCTGTAATGTCAATTCCAACACGCTTATAATACTGTGTTAGTTTCTGACGATAACTCAAATTACCGGCACTGTGACTGTATTCGAGTACTTTGATGTCGGCATTTCTTACCGCATCCATGATAGCCGGCGGAGTTTCAATATCGGGCTGTCCGATATTCAAATGATAAACTTTGATGCCTTTCTTTTTTGCTGCTTCGGCATAAGGCACAAGCTTTCTGATGGGAGAGGGCGGCATCTGTTGCCCTCTTTCACTGATCTGTAACATTTGACAAAGATAAGCCTGTAATGAATGTTTGTAAATTTTCCCGTTTGCTTTAGTGAATTCCTTAATTTAGATAAACCATCTTTAGCAATTATGCAGCGCATATCGTTTTTGTGTTTTCTCTTACTCTCCTTCATTTCAACAGAAATTATCGGACAAACATGGAACAATGATGCGGCCACAATCATTTATAATAATTGCTCCAATTGTCACAGACCAGGCGGAATCGGACCAATGTCGTTTATGTCTTACGATGAAGTATTCCCATTCAGAAATGCCATTAAGGAAGCCATACAATCAAGACATATGCCGCCATGGCCTCCGGATCCTTCATATACTACACTAACCGCACAACGTGTTTTAACAGCACAGCAGATCAATACACTAGTAGGGTGGGTAAACAATGGCGCACCTAAAGGAGCCGGTATGGAGACAGCACCTCCTTCTGCTCCAGCCAATAATCTTGGTACAACCGACCTTGAATTAAAAATGCCTGTCTATACCAGTACGGCTACTACGAAAGACTCATACATGTGTTTTGTTTTACCAACTGAATTGCTAACTCAGAAAGTGGTATCCGCTATTGAAGTGATTCCCGGCAATGCTTCCATCGTGCATCATGTGCTTGTGTTTCAGGATACAACAAAAGCTAAACGTGCAAGACAACTCGATCAGAATTATCCCGGTCCGGGTTATTCTTCCTTTGGAGATGCCGGATTTTCAAGTGCGTTTTTAATGGATGCTTGGGTGCCGGGTACAGTTACAAGAAGATTGCCATCTATGTTTGGGAAACGAATTTATCCCGGTGCTGATTTGGTTATTCAGGTACATTATCCTGCAGGCAGTAGTGGTCAGCAAGACAGTACTCGGTTGAGGCTTTACTATAATTCCAATACGCAGGCCAGAGAAGTATCACTTCAGCCGGTTCTCAATCATTCTTCAACATTATTGAATGGCCCTTTACAGATACCTGCTAATACTATTCGTTCTTTTGATGCAGCTTTTCAGGTGCCTGCGTTTGCTAATGTGACTGTACTTGGAGTGGCCCCCCATATGCATCTTATTGGCGAATCCATCAAAGTATGGGGAAATAAAAGCGGGACCAACGATACAATCAGAATGGTAGATATCCCTCATTGGGATTTTCATTGGCAGGGGGCTTATTATTTTCAAAGACCTTTATTAATACCGGGCGGAACTATGTTACGTTCAAGGGCTGTTTATAATAATACTTTATCTAATAGGCATAATCCATCTAATCCGCCTGTGAGTGTTTCTCTCGGAGAAGGAACCACCGATGAAATGATGCTTGTATATTTTATTTATACACCCTATCAGGCCGGCGATGAGAATATTCTGATTGATAGTTCATTAACTACAACACCTTTAATAGGAAATGAATTCACTGCGGAAGCTTTGCGTGTTTTTCCTAATCCGGTTTCATCATATCTTCAGTTCTTTAATCCATTGCAGCATGAAGAAGCAATGCTTACAGTATGGGATATGAATGGAAGAAAGGTAATGGAACATCATTTACATCATCACCATTACTTTGTACAAATTCCTGCAGCCGTTTTAACTAGAGGCAGATATAATGTATACTTGAGGGCAGGGAAGAAAATATACCATGCGAAAATTTTATCAAACGGACTTTGATTATTAAATAAAAAAGCTGCCCTGAGAGAGCAGCTTTTTTAAAAATGAGATCCAGGTTCTATTTTAATTCTGCCTGTAACTTTAAGTTATTGTTGATATAAGCCTGATCATTATCCTTGCGTGCCAGCTCGAGTGATTTCATAGATGCTTCCATCGCTTCTTTCTTCTTTCCCATTTTTTGTAAACATCTAGCTTTTTGATAATGTACCCAGTAGGCATTTGGATTGCTTTCAACGGCTTTGTTAAACCAGATTAATGCCTGGTTAAGGTCTTTACCGTTTTCCATGTAATAATAAGCCGCTCCGTAATATGGGCGGTTATCTTTAATAAAAATATTTTCAATTTGCTTCATCACTTTGCTGTCAATTTCTGTTGTAACAGGAACATTCACCCCTGTCAGATCCCATTGAATCGTTAATGTACATCCGGTATTGCTGAGCTGATCAACTGCTATTGTGAAGTTTTCAACTTTAGAAGCAAGTGCAACTGGTTTGGTTTTGATTCGTACTGCATCCTGATCTTGTTTGTAATCATCCGGAGAGGTTACGTCTGTTTGTTTCGAAATGATTACTGTCCATTCAGCAGCTTCAGGTATGGTTAATAAACCATATTTGCCGGCAGGGATTTTGATACCTTCTATTATCACTTCTTCAGAAAAACTGATGGTGGTAGCGTTGTTGGCGCCTGTACGCCATACTTGACCGTAAGGAACCACTTCTCCGAATATCTTGCGGCCTCTCACTCCGGGTCGGCTATAGTTTATTTCAATAGTTCCCAGTCCGAAATCTTGCTTAACAGTTTGAGCAGGAGATGGTTGAGGTGTGCGTAGTTGCTGGGCTATGCCATTCTGAAAAAAAATACCGAAGGTAAATAGAGTTAATAAATACTTCATGTCAATCGTTTTTGATTTAAAAATTTGTGTTTTTTTCCTGAATCAAATAGAAATATTTATGCTTCTATAAAAGATTCAGATTGCAAAGTTAAGGGCGAAGTAAGTAAATCGGATTTATGTTGACAACAGACTTATTTCCCAAAGCCGGGGTGGAATTTTTCAAGTGTCTTTCTAAGGAATTCTCTGTCGAGGTGCGTATAAATTTCCGTTGTGGTAATACTTTCATGTCCGAGCATCTCCTGAACAGCTCTCAAATCGGCGCCACCTTCTACCAGGTGTGTTGCAAAAGAATGTCTGAAAGTATGCGGTGATATGTTTTTGACAATACCTGCTTTCTTCGCAAGGTCTTTGATCATGATAAAAATCATCACGCGTGTCAATGGGCTACCTCTCCTGTTGAGAAAAAGGAAGTCTTCTTTACCCGGTTTTACTGGTATATGACAGCGGATCTGGTCTTTATAAAGCAAGATGTATTTTGTTGCACTGCTGCCTATTGGAACAAGTCTTTCTTTATCACCTTTGCCCGTAACCCTGATGAAGCCAACATCCAAGTATAGCTGAGAGATTTTCAGATTTACCGCTTCACTTACACGCAACCCGCAGCTATACATTGTTTCAAGAATCGCCTTGTTGCGTCCTCCTTCAGGTTTACTTAAATCAAGTTGCGAAAGTATATTTTCTATTTCTTCATAACTAAGTACATCAGGAAGCGCTCTTTTTAATTTTGGGGCTTCTAGCAACGTCGTAGGGTCGGTACGGCAAATTTGTTCGAGCAGGCAATATTTATAGAATTGACGAATACCGGAAATGATCCTCGCTTGGCTTCCCGGACTCATTCCAAGTTCGGCAAGGTGACGAATGAAGTCCTGTAAATGATTCAGCTCTACCTGATCAGGTGCCTGCATTTTACCTGATAATTGGAAATGCTGTGTGAGCAAATCAATGTCGTGCAAATAGGCAACAACTGAGTGGTCACTAAGCGATTTTTCCAGCTGCAGGTATGCTTTGAATCCTTTTTTAAATGGCTCCCACATTATATACGCACATGTGAATGAAACAGGTTAAAGATATCATTCGCAATTTACAAATTGCATTGTTCAATCACTTTAATCATATAATTATGTTTCATAAATAGATTATCCTTTAAATTCGCTCCATATTCGTTGATCGTTTATCGGTGTTCGTTCATCGAAAAACGCAAAACGAACCAATCATTCGCCCGAGTCTGCGATTCAGGCGGACTTCATCAATAACTAACAACCAACAACTAATAACAAACAACGAATGAAACCCATTTATCTCCCGGTAATGAAGCGATTGATGAAGCAGTATAGACGAAAATTCCGCTATTTTTTAACGCGTCTCGAAACACTGAAGCCTAGAGGTCTTGACTCCATTGTAAAAGAAGCCGACAAAGAAGTTTGGAAAGAAACGGATTGCTTGCAATGTGCAAATTGCTGCAAAACGATGACGCCTACATTTACGACAACTGATATTAAAAGAATATCTGCACATTTCGGTCAAACGCCTGATGAATTCAAAGAGAAATGGTTATACAAAGAAAGAAGTACGGGCGACTGGATGAATAAAAAGCAACCTTGTCAGTTCCTTGATCTGAAATCCAATAAATGCTCTATCTATTCAATTCGTCCCGCGGATTGTGCCGGTTTTCCTCATCATACCAAGCGTCATTTTACAGAGTGGGTACATGTGTACAAACAAAACGTTGAATATTGCCCTGCTACATTCAGACTGGTAGAAAAAATCATGGACAGGGTTGAGAAAAAGTAATTCCATAATTGATCAATATGCAGACTGTTCATCTTCGTGATATTAAGTTTTTTGCTTTTCATGGAGTTTATACTGAAGAAAAACTTACAGGCAATGAATTTGAAGTGAATTTGTCTGTCGGTTTTGATCAGGGCTCTGTTGGCAATGACCTTTCGCGTACTGTTGATTATGTTCATTTGTTTGACATAATAAAACTTGAAATGCAGCAGCCAAGGGCTTTACTTGAAGCCGTAGCTGAATCGGTTATTGCTGCTATCTGTTTATCTTATCCTTTTGTGAAATCTATCAGCGTTGAAATCTGGAAGCTTAATCCTCCAATTGAGCAGTTTCAGGGGAAAGTAGGTATTTCATTAAATAAAACATTTACTGCAGAATGATTCAGTTTTACAGAATCATATTATTGACTTCGCTTTTTGTGATATGTGTTGTTTCTGCGAGAATGCAAACAGTGGAATCCCTTATTCAGAAAGGGATGGACTTTGAAAAGAAAATAAATGAAGTACAGGCTTATAAAACCTATCAGGAAGTACTGAAGTTACAACCGCTTCATTTGTTTGCACTGGTGCGTTGCAGCGAGCTTGCCTGCAGAATTGGTAAACTTCAAAATTCAGAAAAGCTTCAGGAGAAGTATTATATAGAAGCACTAGCATATGCCAAAAAAGCAATAAAGGTGAAAAATGACGATTCGGATGCTAATCTGGTACTTTCACTTGCATATGGCAGACTTGCATTACTGAAAAGCGGTGGCGAAAAAGTTGAATATGTTAAAGAAATAAAAGCTTACGCTGAAAAATCTTTGCGGTTAAATCGTTCTAATTTCAAAGCCCTTCATGTTCTTGGCAAATGGCATTATGAGGTAAGTGATTTAAATATGATTGAATCGGCAGCAGTTCGTCTTTTCTACGGAGGCCTTCCTGATGCTTCTTTGGACTCATCTATTTATTTCTACGAAAAAGTGCGGGTATTAGCACCGGGTTTTACCCTGAATTACCTTGAGTTGGCAAAAGCAAAAAAACGAAAAGGAGAAAAGAAGACCGCTGTTCAATTACTGAAAGTAATATTTACATTGCCACCCTCTTCTTCAGAAGATGGGCTTATTCGCTTCGAAGCTAATCAGTTGCTTCGTTCCTGGGGGAATTAAATTTTTCCCATTTTCCTGTACGCATATATGAGTATGTAATTGCCAGGATGATGATCCAGTAAATAATTTCGGATGCCCATGCAATGTTCAGACTGTAATTTTTTATTTCAATGACGTAATAGCTGTAAATGCAGTAGATGATGATTGCCGCCAGTTCTGCAAGGAGGTTAATGGTTGTATCGCCTGTGCCGGTTACAGCATTCAGTGCTACAACGGAAATGCTCATGAGTAAAAAGCCGGCAGTAACAATACGCATTACAGGTTCAGCTTCCGTGACAAATCCTTCCGGCATGCCAAAGAATTCAAGACAAATACGTGTAAACAAATTTAGAAACAGACATACGATCAGTGAAAAGGCAAATGATAGTCGCATAATCCTGTGGATTAAAGGAATAACGTCTTTTTCCTTTTTTTGACCGATTGTATTACTCACCATTGTATTGGCAGCAGATGCAAATGCCCAGATGAAGATGCCGCAAAACATAAATACATTCCTCATGATATTGGAAATTGCAAGTGCTCTTTCTCCTTTATGTTCTATTAATGTGTAAAAAAAGAACCAGCTGATGAGGCTAATGCCATATTGTGCAATGAGAGGAGCTGAGGTTTTAAGTATGTGAATGATTTTATCACGGTCAAAATTGATATGCTTGAACAAAGCAAACTGAGTATGTATTTTTTTGAAAAGAATCAGACTAAATACTACCAGCATGCCAACTATTTCTGAAAGAACTGAAGCCCATGCGGCTCCCTGAAAACCGAGCTCTGGTAATCCCCAGTGCCCAAAAATCAGAAGGTAATCAAACAGGATATTGCTGCCGGCCTGGAAAACAGTTCCAACAAAAAGGTATCGGCTATTGGTGGTGCCTACCAACAAGGCATTTCCTGATTGAAACAAATAAAGAAAAGGAAGCCCCCATACCCGAACGTAAATAAAATCAAGAACCCTTTCTCTGATTTCAGCATTACGGATAGCATATTGAAAAAGAAGAGGTGCAAGCAAATAGGTGAGTGCAATAGCTACGATACTGAAGATGGTTGCGGTAATAAGGCCACGTCCAAATATTTTGCCTATCTCTTCGGGTTTGTTTTCGCCGGCTTTACGCGACATCATTGATTGCAGCGCACTATTTAGGCCATTGCCGATAACGGCAATGATGAGATAGAAAACCCCGGTTAAGCCGGCGGTGCCCAATTCACTTTCTCCTATATGACCGATGAAATAATTGTTAATGGTGACGTTTAAAAAAGGAATAATCAGTGCAAAGCTGATAGGGAGCGTCAGCAGTAAAATATCTTTGTATCCGCTTTTAAGCTGTAGGGAAGTGGAATGCACTTTTTGATTTCCTTGTTTAAAGAAGGATGGCGAAATTATTGGTATTATTGCAAATCAAAACATCATTTATTTGGTACGGGAATTATTTTATATCAATGGTATTGCGCAAGAGGCAAATGGCCCAGGAGAAGAAAGCTTACTGATTCTTATAAGCGAACATCTCCTGTCAACAATTATTTATCACCCGATTAATAAAGTCATTTCTTGCTGGCGTTTGGCTGAATTGCCTGCTGATCTGCTAAACCGGGAGGATGTTGTGAGGGAATATCTATCAAATAAGGCTTCTCTTCAATACTGGAATGGAAAGGTCGATGTGGTTGCTGTTACCGGCCGTCAGTCAATTATTCCGCTTGCTCTTTATAATGAATATGACCTTTCTCTGTTTGCACATCTTCAGTTTCCTTCAGGAAAAGAAGATAAGTTGTTGTCAGACAGGGATGAGCAATCGGGCACAGCTGTCTTGTATTCCCTGAACAGCTCTGTTTTAAATGCAATTGGAAAACTCTTTACATCTGCAAGAGTCACTCATTTATTTCACCATTTTCTGAAACAGCCTGCAAGTGAGCATCCTGTAATCACAGTTCATATACTTCAGTCCTCATGTATGATCACTGTTCAGCACCGTCAAAAATGGCAGTTGCTTCAATCTTATCAGTACCGGTCGGGCGAAGATGTGTTGTTCCTGATTCTGAAAGCAATGGATCAGTTAGGGATTGAGCCGACATTGGCCCAGGTATGCATAAATGGGCTGGTCGACAGAAAATCAGCACTTGCGCAGCTTCTTGAGCAATATCTTTCGAACGTTGAGTGGGGTAGTGATCATGTTTTTGAATACCCTGAAGCGGAAGGTTTCGACAAACATTCTTTTTCATTTATTGACAGCATTCTCACATGCGTATCATAAGTGGCAGATACGGAGGCAGGGTATTTCAGCCGCCGGCAAAGATGCCGCATACCCGTCCTACCACTGATTTGGCGAAAGAAGGACTGTTCAATGTAATTCAAAACAACCTAAATATCGACCAGTTGAAAACCCTTGATCTTTTCGGAGGCACAGGAAGCATCAGCTACGAGCTTGCCAGCAGGGGAGCAGAGGACCTCACGATTGTTGAGAAAGATCCTGCAATGTCAAATTACATCAGGCAGACAGCAGAAAAAATTGGAATAAATCTGAAACTCATTCAGATGGAAGTCTTTAAGTATATCGAACAGAGTGTAAGTAAATACGATTTTATTTTTGCCGGCCCGCCTTATGCTCTCACCACCATTGATGAACTGCCTGTTCGCATTTTTGAAAAACAACTGTTGAATGAAGGCGGATGGTTTGTTCTTGAACATACACCGAGAAACAGCTATAAAACTCACCCTAATTTCAAAGCAGAGAGATCATACGGCACTACTATTTTTTCTATTTTCATACAATAAATGCTTGTTGCATGACCAAGAAAGAAGCACGTACTTTATACAGGCAGAAAAGAATGGAGTTGAGTGAAAAAGACAGGGTAGTGAAAGATGATCTGATTCTGATCAGATTTCAGGAGCTGCCACTGCCTCAGCTTCAGACAGTACATACTTATCTGTCGGTTGCTTCGCAAAATGAAATTAATACATCTCTTATTGTCCGTTTTTTGAATTTCCGCTATCCTGGCCTTCAGGTTGTTGTGCCTCGTGTAGAAGGCGGAGGACTTTTGCATTTTTATTATGATGATGAAACCGAGTTGAAAGTGAATCAATGGGGTATTCCGGAGCCGATAGAGGCAGAAAAAGCAGATCCTCTTTCAATAGATCTCGTACTTGTGCCCTTGCTTTGTTTTGACACAAAAGGCAACAGGGTTGGTTACGGTATGGGATATTATGATCGTTTCCTTGCTTCTTGCCGGCCGGATGTAATCAAAGTCGGACTTTCTTACTTCGATCCGGAAGAAAGGATAGAAGACCATGCGGAATTTGACATACCTTTAAACTACTGTGTGACACCGAATCGTTTGTATGAATTTGACTGATTTTACTTTTCAATCTTTTCGTTTTTTACTCTTCCCGTTTTCTATACTTTATGCAGGCGTGGTCAGGCTTCGTCATTTTTTCTATGACAGGAAATGGTTTTCTTCGGTTCAATTCAACCTACCAGTTATCTCTGTTGGCAATCTGAGTGTTGGTGGAACGGGTAAGTCGCCGATGATTGAATACCTTGTTCAGATGCTGAAGGATGATTACAAGCCGGCAATCGTCAGCAGAGGATATAAAAGAAGAACGAAAGGTTATGTGTTAGCCAATGAAAAAACAACAGCGCTTGAAATTGGAGATGAACCGATGCAGTTTAAACTTCATTTTCCTGATATTCCTGTTGCAGTGTGTGAAAGAAGAATTGAAGCCATCCCGCAATTGTTGCAGGATCGACCGGATACATCCATTGTTTTGCTCGATGATGCATTTCAGCATCGTGAAATTGTACCTTCTTTCTCCATTCTTCTTACTGACTACAATAATTTATTCACAAGGGATTTTACCTTGCCCACCGGAGATCTGCGCGATTTGCGTTCTGCTTACAAACGAGCAGATTTGATTGTTGTAACAAAATCTCCGTCCGATTTACATGAACAACAAATGAAAAAAATTGTGGCAGAAATCAATCCGTTCCCTCATCAGAATGTTTTGTTTGCTTCACTTGAATATGAATCATTGTATAGTTTGACTGATCCACAGAAGAAAAGAGATTTGCTTCCGGACACGGGTGTTTTACTTGTAACAGGAATCGCTAATCCCAAACCACTAAAGCAAAAACTGCAACAGCAGGAGAATGGATACGAGTTTCTCTCTTTTCCTGATCACCACATTTTTACGATTGATGACTTGAGGATGATACGTAAGAGATTTGAGGAAATGAAAGAAAAAAATAAATTAATCCTTACGACAGAAAAAGATGCAGTCAGATTGTTTAAATTTAAAGATGAACTGAATGCACTTCCGATTTATGTACTTCCGGTGCGTCATCGTTTTTTAAATGAAGGAGACAGGTTGATGAGATTACGAATTAGAGAAATGCTTGATGCATTTAAAAAAGATTCCGCTACAACGGAAAATAATAATTGATATGGCAAAGAAGAGAAAGCTCAGGCAGGGAAGACCTCATACCGGTAAAGCGAAAGGGTATAAAGGAATAATTGAAATTACCCGTAGCGGAATGGGTTATGTGACTGTAGAAGAATTACAAAAAGATGTGATGGTCAGACCACAACATTTTGGTCAGGCTTTTCACGGCGATACTGTTGAATTGGAGATTACCAAACAAAAAGGTTCCGGTAAAGCGGAAGGACATATTCTCAAAGTACTTCAGAGAAAGCAGGTTGAATTCATTGGAACGGTACAGGCAAATAAAAATCATGCGTGGTTTACAGCGGACACGCAACGTCCTATGCCTGAAATATATATACCTGTTGATGCACTTAACGGAGCAAAAGATGGTGAGCAGGCGATTGTTCGTCTTACACAATGGGATGAAAAAAAGAACAGGCCTTTAGGAGAGGTGAAAGAAGTGTTGCGTTATGAGAAGGTTAATGATATTGCGATGAAGCAGATTCTAATGCAGAGTGGTTTTACTTTGTCTTTTTCAGATGAAGCACTGGAGGAAGCTGCCCGTATCAGCGAAGAGATTTCCAATAATGAATTAAAAAGAAGAAGAGATTTTCGTGAAGAGCTTACATTTACCATTGATCCGAAAGATGCCCGTGATTTCGATGATGCACTTTCGGTTAAAAAGCTGAATAACGGCGATTATGAAATTGGCGTTCATATTGCAGATGTAAGTCATTTTGTTGTTCCGGGTACTGTGCTGGATGACGAAGCTTTTGAAAGAGCAACATCGGTTTATTTACCTGATCGTGTTTTGCCGATGTTACCCGAACGAATTTCCAATGAACTTTGTTCACTCAGGCCTAAAGAAGATAAGTTTACTTTTTCTGCTGTTTTTTGCATATCTGCCAAATCAGAAGTGAAGGATGTATGGATTGGAAGAACACTCATTCATTCAAATCATCGCTTTACCTATGAAGAGGTGCAGGAAATTATTGAAGGGAAAGAAGGATTGTATTCGAATGAATTGCTCTTGCTGAATGAGCTTGCTCAGAAATTAAGGAAAGAAAGGTTTAAAAAAGGAGCGATTAATTTCTCTTCGCAGGAGGTTCGTTTTGTCCTTGATGATGAACAGCGTCCGGTCGGAATAGTAGTAAAAGAGAGCAAAGAAGCACATCAGCTAATTGAAGAGTTTATGCTGCTGGCAAATAAATATGTGGCTGAATTTCTTTCAGATAAAGAAGTTGATAACAATCCTGTGCCAGTTCCGTATAGGGTACACGATCAACCCGATAAAACCCGTCTTGCTCCGTTTATTTCTTTCGCGAAAAAATATGGACATGGTTTTGATCTGTCGTCTCCGATGGCTATCGCAACCTCTTTCAACCAGATGCTGAAGGATGTGCATGGAAAACCCGAACAGCATGTATTGGAAACACTTGGCATAAGAACTATGGCGAAAGCAGTGTATACAACAGAGAATATCGGGCATTATGGACTGGGCTTCGCTCATTACTGTCACTTTACTTCACCAATCAGAAGATATCCGGATGTATTGGTTCATCGTATTTTGCAGCAATGTCTGGATGATAAACCGGTAAGAGACAAAAAGCTTGAAAAGAAATGTAAGCATTGCAGCGAGCGTGAGCGGGCTGCAATGGAAAGTGAAAGAAGCGCCAATAAGTATAAGCAGGTGGAGTACATGTCTGGTTATCTCGGAGAAGAGTTTTCCGGTGTAATCAGTGGCGTTGCAACTTTTGGATTTTGGGTGGAAACAATTGAACATAAATGCGAGGGACTTGTTAGCTTATATTCTTTGGTCGACCTGGATGATTTCAGATATATTGAAGAAGATTATTGTCTTGTAGGAAAAAGAAGCGGACGCAGTTTTAGAATTGGTGATAAAGTGATGATCAGGGTGATAGCTGCCAACCTTGATAAAAGACAGCTCGATTATGAACTGGTGTTGAATAAGAATAAAAGTGAAAAGTTAAAAGTGAAAAGCCGCAAAAACTAACAACTAATAACCAACAACCAACAACAATACATGCATTTTTTTGAAGATTTATTAAAGGAGTTTGAGACAAGATTTTCGATTCGTCATTTCCCGGAAAATCCATCAACGCTTTATGATCCTGCACAATATATCCTTGGTATTGGCGGAAAAAGAGTAAGGCCGGTGCTGTGTTTACTTGGCAATGAATTGTTTGATGCCATCAAGCCTGATGCATGGCAGGTAGCCTGCGCTGTGGAGTTGTTTCATAATTTTTCTTTGATACACGATGACATCATGGATCAGGCGCCTTTGCGTAGGGGGATGGAAACCGTTCATCAGAAATACGGCACCAATACAGCTATATTGGCCGGTGACGCTATGATGATTATGTCGTGGGAGTATCTGAGAAAGATAGACAAGGAAATATTATCTGCTGTGATGGAGTTGTTTAACAAAACAGCGCTTGAAGTGTCGGAAGGGCAGCAGCTCGATATGGATTTTGAAAAAAGAGACCGGGTGACATTGGATGAATACCGTGAAATGATTACGCTAAAAACTTCAGTATTACTGGCAGCTTCGCTGAAACTCGGAGCTATTATCGTAGGAGCAGGTGAAGGGAATGCAGGTCACTTATATGAATTTGGCAAAAATCTTGGTATTGCCTTTCAGATACAGGATGACTATCTCGATGCATTTGGAGATCCTGAAAAATTCGGCAAACAGGTAGGGGGAGATATTCTGGCCAATAAAAAAACATTCTTGCTGATACATGCAATGGAAATGGTTTCGGGAGATGATAAACAGTTGCTTGAAAATTTATTAAATAACAACCCTGCCGACAAAGTAGAACAGATGCTCTCTCTTTTTAAACGTACAGGTGTTGATGCATGGGCGATGGAACTTAAAAACAACTATCTCGAGTTGGCGTTGGATCATCTTGAAAAAATTGCTGTTCAGGCGAAACGTAAAGAGCCTTTGAAGCAGCTGGCAGCTTTTCTTGTACAAAGAGATTATTAAAAAGATAGCCCGGCTACTTACGGGTACCCGGGCCAGTTTTCTTTCCCATCTTAAATTGATGGATTATCTCACAACCAAACAACACAAAAAAAGGAGTTTATTGGTCGACCATCAATGATTGCAGTCAGAAAATTAGATGACTGTTCCGATGTTTTATCGGATACTTTTAATTTGCTGTTTGTTTTTTTCCTATTTTGAACGGCAAACGCCCGTTATGATGAATCAGTTGTTTAGAAAAAAAGAAATTAGTGATTTGGTGAAGGAAGGTGATGGTGTCCATGATACTGCAGGTCTCAAGCGTGTATTGTCGGTTCGTGATCTTACTTTTTTTGGAATTGCGGCAATCCTTGGAGCAGGCAGTTTCAGCAGCCTGGGCGGAGCTGTTTTCAGCGGAGGTCCGGGTGTTGTTTTTCTTTTTATCATAACAGCCATTGCATGCGGATTTACCGCTTTTTGTTACTCTGAATTTGCCAGCAGAATTCCTGTTGCTGGTAGTGCTTATACCTATGCTTATGCAAGTTTCGGTGAGTTGTTCGCATGGATCATTGGATGGGCTTTGATTATGGAGTATTCCATTGGTAATATTTATGTTGCGTTTAGCTGGAGTGATTATTTCACTTCTTTTCTGAATAAAATAGGATTTAATGTGCCTTCATGGTTATCTGCCAGTTATATGGAAGTGAAAGGTGCAATAGAAGATGGAACTACCAATCAGGAGTTGTTAAGTGCATGGAAGGATGCGCCGGTTTATGGCGGGCTTAGAATCATTCTCGACTTGCCTGCTTTTGTAATTAACCTGGTTATTACTTATTTGGTTTATCGTGGCATCAAAGAAAGCAGAAATGTGAGCAACCTGATGGTGATTTTAAAAATGGTAGTCGTATTTCTTGTCATTCTTGTGGGAGGCTGGCTGGTATTTTCAAAAGATTTATCCGCCAACTGGTTACCGGTGAACGATGAAGGAGTAAAAACTTTTATGCCCAATGGATTTAGTGGTGTAATGGGGGCGGTGAGTGCTGTGTTTTTTGCATATATCGGCTTTGACGCTGTGAGTGTATTGGCTGAAGAAAGCAAGAATCCGCAACGCGATTTACCCAAAGGAATGATCTATTCACTGGTGATTTGTACAGTGGTTTATATTCTTTTAACATTGGTACTAACCGGTGCTGTGCATTATAAAAAGTTCGACGGCGTTGGTGATCCGCTGGCTTTTATTTTTGAAAGTGAAAACCTGAATGTTTCATGGATGCAGTTGCTGGTTGCCGTTTCGGCTGTTGTAGCTATGACAAGCGTATTGCTTGTGTTTCAAATGGGTCAGCCTCGTATTTGGATGAGCATGAGCAGAGACGGATTGATGCCTCCGATTTTTCAGCGCATTCATACTAAATTCCAGACACCGTCTTTTGCAACTATTGTTACCGGACTTGTTGTTGGTTTGCCGATACTTTTTACAGACAAGACTTTTGTGCTCGACTTCACCAGTATTGCCACCTTGTTTGCATTTGTGCTGGTATGCGGAGGGGTATTACTTATACCAAGAAGAGAAAAGCAAAAAGGAGGATTTCATTTACCATATATTAATAGTCGGTTTATTTTCCCGCTGCTTGTAATTATCTCGGGATTAACAGTGACGCTGGCTAATGACAACTATTGGAATCAGTTATTTGTATTCGATTTTTCCGGTAATGGTGAATATTTAAACGGTAAGCTTTCTTTTATGGACCTTGCAACTCCTCAGATAAGCCTTATCATATTCTGGTCTGTTATGATTATCATGGCCTTATTTGCTTACTTGAAACAATTTTCTCTGATTCCGCTTATGGGGTTAATGACTTGTTTATACCTGCTTACAGGCATGACCAAAAGCAACTGGGCATGGTTTTTAGGATGGTTGTTGCTTGGGCTCTTTTTTTATTTTATTTATGGATACAGAAAAAGCAAGCTTGCTGCAGTGAACTAACTTTACTTATTGATGTTTTATCATTCTAAGAAATCCTCAAATTTTACGTAATTAAGAGCGATTCTCAGTTTGTAACTTTAAGACCATTTTAATCAGCAAATGAAATTTCAGCCAGGCGATACGGTGCTTATTTCCCATACAGGAGAGGAGGGGACAGTAATAGAAGTGGTGGATAAGGAAACATTTCTTGTTGAGATTAACGGAGTTCAGATTCCGGTGTATGCAGATCAGATGGAATTTCCTTATTTCAAAAGATTTTCAGAGAAGAAATCGCAGCCGGTTCGAAATAAATTGTATGCTGAAAAATTAAAACCTGAAACAATCATTGATCGTACTGTCGATTTGGGTACCGGTTTGTGGTTTATTTTTCTTCCGGTATTTGATAAAAATGTATTTGAGGAGGATATTGTGGATTTCTTTCGTGTTTATTTATTTAATCATACAGATCAGTCATACAATTTTTCCTATTGCCAAAGGATGAAAGACGGTGATGGATTTCAAATAAAAAATGAAATCAGAAACGGTCAGGATTTTTATCTGCATACTGTTTCAATGGAGGCGATGAATGATCATTCCAGGTTTGAGTTTGAAATTTCGCTTTTGAATCCCGACAAAAAGAAAGCGCCTTATTTGGAGCATATATTGAAAATTAAACCCAAACAATTGTTCGAACAGATTGAACGGATGCTAAAGGAGCAAAAAGCAAGCTTTTCCTATCAGATTATGGCAGCATATCCTGATGCTAAACAGGATGATTTTATCTATATTGAGCCGGCGGTTAACTATAAAAATAGCCGAATGCATTCAGGCTTTAATATTTCCAAAGTGCAATCTGTAGTTGATTTGCATATCGAAAAGCTTGTTGACACTAAAAGAGGCATGACTAATCTTCAAATTCTGACTTTGCAGTTAAGCACATTTGAGAAATATTATGAAATCGCAATCGCTCATTATCAGCCAAGTCTGGTTGTGATACATGGCGTTGGGGAAGGTGTTTTAAAAAATGAAATTCATCAGTTACTCAAATCCAGAAAAGAAGTTAGTCGCTATGAAAACCGTTACCATCCTTTGTACGGATATGGTGCGACGGAAATTTACTTTCAGTACTAAAAGGTGATTATCTTTGTAAGACTGTTAAGCAGACTGTCGCCGCATGTTATGCGGAGGAAAGTCCGGACAGCAAAGAGCATCATACCGGTGAATAGCCGGGGTTCGCGTAAGCGGATACAGAAAGTGCCACAGAAAATAACCGCTTTGATTTATCGAAGTAAGGGTGAAAACGGGAGGCAAGAGCTCCCGGAAATGTAAGGTGACTTATGTTTCGGGTAAACCTTATGAGCTGAAATGCCATGTATACCATCGTTGAGGACTGCTCGTTCAAGTATTGCTGAAAAGCAGTCGCGATGGAGGGTAGGCAGATTGATTCTTGAGCGTAAGCGCAGGAACAGATAAATGACAGTCGGCAGTATTTTACTGTTTACAGAATCCGGCTTATCGTTTAACAGTTTTTACATCAGTCTCGGCTTTGTCCGGGACTGTCCTTTTTTATCGACCATTATAAATAAAAACAATTGATAAATTTGGTTAAATATGTTCGTAAGACGTTGAACTCATTTACTTTTGCTCATTATTTATGAGCTTACCAAAATTTTCAACCACGTCGGTTTCGTTTCATGCTGAATTAAAAAAGCGTGTTCAATACTATTTTGATCAAAAAGGAATTTCCACTACAGGCAACTCGCTTTTGTATGTGAAGGGAGCCTTGTTCGGACTTGTTTTTTGTGCATTGTATATTCATCTTGTTTTTTATACCCCTGGAGTAGTGTGGGCAATTATTGAAAGTATTGCTCTTGGAGGAGTAATTTCTGCCATTGGGTTTAATGTGATGCATGATGGAGCACATGGTAGTTTCAGCAAACATAAGCCAGTGAATGTACTGGCGGCATATTCCTTAAACATTTTGGGAGGAAGTAGTTTTATGTGGAATGTGAAACACAATATTATTCATCATGCCTATACTAATATTGACGGCGTTGATGATGATATTGATATCCAACCATGGATGCGTATGAGTACAACTCAAAGGAAATATAAGTTTCATAAATACCAACATCGTTATTTCTGGGTCTTATATGCATTTCTGTACATCTTATGGATTTTTGTACTGGATTACACCAAGTACTTCCGTAAAAAAATCGGAGAAATGCCTTTAAAGAAAATGCATCTGAATGATCATATCGTTTTTTGGGTATTTAAAGCGGTACATCTTTTTGTATTTGTTGGGTTGCCGATCTATCAGGTTGGTTTTCTTCCCTGGTTAGTAGGATTTTTATCAGCTACAATTTTTGCCGGGTTGGTATTGAGTATTGTATTCCAATTGGCGCATACCGTAGAGCATACCCATTTCCCGATGCCTTTGGAAGATGATGGCAAAATGAACGACGAGTGGGCTGTACATCAATTAAAAACAACTGCCAATTTTGCTACCAGTAATAAGGTAATATCATTCCTGGTAGGAGGATTGAACTTTCAGGTGGAGCATCATTTGTTTCCCAAGATCTCTCATGTGCACTATCCTGCTATTAGTAAAATCATCCGATCAACTTGTATGGAGTTCAATGTGCCTT
>JAULVS010000194.1:0-3661 GCA_032110905.1 Chitinophagaceae bacterium
ATTTGGTTAACTAGATCAGCTTTTCTCATGAATGACTATTTGGTGATTTACATTATAAAGATGAGTATTTAATTTTTAATTGCAAAACACACAAATGCAAATCCTTGATTATGAATAATAAAAAAAATTCCGAGTATTGCATTTTGCGTGGTTTTACCATCTTTGTATTGTGCTCTTAAAAGATACAAACTATTTCCGAAGCAAGCTTATGTTGTGGCATAAATGTCACAACAAGCGCAGTTTGCCGTGGAAAGAAGAAAAAGATCCCTATCGTATATGGATAAGTGAAATTATTTTACAGCAAACGAGAGCTGAACAAGGGATATTGTATTACAAGCGGTTTTTAACAAAATTTGCAACATTATATAAGCTTGCAGAATCTTCTCTTCAGGATGTTTATCTTTTATGGGAAGGGCTTGGTTATTACAACAGGGCGCGCAATATGCATGAAACTGCAAAGTTAATTATGCAGACCTATCATGGGATATTTCCCTCTGATTATGAAACCATCCTTTCTTTGAAAGGAATTGGCCCCTATACTGCCGCAGCTATCAGTTCTTTCGCATTTCAACTTCCCTACGCAGTTGTAGACGGCAATGTATTCAGGGTTTTAAGTCGTTTTTTTGGCATTGACTCACCCATAGACAGCAGTAGTGGAAAAAATATTTTTTCTGCGCTGGCTCAGGAATGTCTCGATGTTTCGAAGCCACATCTGTACAACCAGGCCATTATGGATTTTGGTGCTACCGTCTGCAAACCCGAACAGCCATTGTGCAAGACCTGCTTACTTAAACCCAAATGCTTTGCCTTTAAAAATATAAAGACAGATGTCCTTCCTGTCAAGAGCAAGAAGAAAACAATCAAAAAAAGATATTTTCTTTTCAATATTTATTTAACAAATGGAAAAGTTGCCATTGAAAAAAGGAATGATGATGATATCTGGAAAAACCTGTATCAATTTCCAATGACTGAAATAAAAGAAGCTGCACTATTTGAAAACCTTTCTGACAAAACCCTCAATAAACTGATCAATAATAAAAGTCCGGTGAAAGTCACTGAAGCTGCAAAACAGCAACTAACTCACCAACTTGTTTATGGCAAAGCACTTGTTTATAAGGCAACGGCTGCCGACCGCAAAAACAAAAATTATGAGTGGGTTACCGCAGAAGAACTTAAAAAATACCCATTCCCAAGATTGCTTCACTTACTGATGGACAAAGAACTGAAAAAGATACTGACTTCCTAAATATAATAACGGTTTGGATTAAACGAAACATCATAATAAAACCTTTTTTATTGAGTTATAGTCTGATGACAAAGCTCTGTTTTAAATTGGATTTAGTATGATGTGGTACCTTTGTCGAAAATAAATTTTACCTTCAAACAAGAGTAATATACCTGAACATAAATGAAAATCTTCGATATTATCATACTTCTCTCAATCAACAATACATCCCTTACGCTGCTTGGGCTTCTGTTTCTTTTCTTTGTTTTTCTTGCTTTTATCGTTAGTGGATCAGAGGTAGCATATGCCTCCCTGCGAGCTGCAGAAATAAATCAGTTAAAAACGAAAACAGACACCGAATCAAAGCGTGTTACTGAATTACTCGAAAACAGACGAGCACTTTATGGGAGCCTTGTGTCTGCCCACATTTTTTTATATCTCGGTGTAATTATCCTTTCTGGATTCTTTGTACACCTGCTACTCCCGTCTTCATTTGATATTCCATGGGCTGAAATTCCCGGAAAAACTTTTCTCATTGTAGCCATATTATTATTGTTCTGTGAAATTCTCCCAAAGGCATGGGCCAGACAAAATCATTTGGCTTTTGCTACCTTTTCTTCTTGGTGGATTCACTCCATCATCTACCCTTTGTTTAAAATTACCGGTACCGGGCTGGCAGATCTCGGCGCTGCCATTGAAAGAAAATTATCGGGAGAAACTTCGCAATCCGAACAAGCCGAAGAACTTGAACAGGCCATCGACCTGATGAGTGAAGAAGAAGCTACTTCCGAAGAGAAAAAAATTTTGAAAGGCATCCAACAATTCGGGAATATCCTGGTAAAGCAAGTGATGCGTTCTAGACTTGATGTAACCGGTATCGATCATTCGTCTTCTTTTACATCAGTAGTTAACCACATCACCGAACAACATTACAGCCGCTTCCCCGTTTATAAAAAAAACCTGGATGAAGTAGTGGGTATTCTTCATACCAAAGACCTGGTTGCTCACATCGATGAAACTCCGGATTTTCACTGGCAGCAGCTGATGCGTACACCCTATTTTGTACCTGAGCAAAAACCAATCGAAGATCTGCTGAAAGAATTCCAGCAAAAACATATTCACTTTGCTGTGGTGGTGGATGAATTCGGTGGAACCTGCGGAATTATTACTATGGAAGATATTCTGGAAGAAATTATCGGAGAGATAAAAGACGAATTCGACGAAGAAGAAACCATCAATGTCAGACTCGATGAATACAATTACCTCTTTGAGGGAAAAACCATGATTCATGATGCATGCCGTATCATGAACCTGACGCTTGATCATTTTGACAAAGAGAGAGGCGAAAGCGAATCTGTGGCCGGCCTTCTATTGGAGCTTGCTGAGAGACTTCCAAAGGCGGGCGAAACAGTAGCCTGTAAAGGATTTACCTTTACAGCGATGGAAGTAAATGCCAATCGGGTCGATAAAATTAAAATTACCATACCCTCCCAAAACTTATGAAATTTCAGGGCACATTACTGATCATTCTATTAATAAGCAGCTTATCCGCCTGCAACTCTGATCCCATACCCCGCCCCAAAGGTTATTTCCACATCGATTTGCCCAAAAAATCATATCAGTCGTTTAATCAAACCAACTACCCTTACTCCTTTGAATATCCTACCTATGCTCAGGTTGTTAAAGACAGTGCTTTCTTCGATGACGCGCCTGAAAATCCTTACTGGATCAACATCTCCTTTCCTCAATTTGACGCACAAATTCACATCAGCTATAAAGAAATAAACAGTCCCGCCACCCTTCAGAAGCTGGTGGATGACGCTTTCAGCCTCACCGGAAAACACAGCATCAAAGCCAATGCCATTGATGAATTGCCCATACAGGGAGCCGAAAACGCAAAGGGTTTTTTATTTGATGTTGGAGGAAATGCAGCAACCGGAAAACAGTTTTATCTGACCGACAGCACAAGAAATTTCATCAGAGGGGCTCTTTATTTTAATGCAACCCCAAACTACGATTCCATCAAGCCGGTAGAAGAATTTCTTTACCGTGATATTGAGCATTTTATTAAAACGTTTCGCTGGAATAAGCGATAATCGTTATTCGATTCTCGTTGATCGTGTTTCGATATGCGAAAAACGAATCACGTTAAACGATCCCCAGCCCCGTAGGGGCTTCATATCTGTAGAAAATATATTACGAAGAGATCAAAGCACCGTAGGTGCGAAATATTAATCGGTCGTTAATCAATAATCGATGATCGAAAAACGAACCGCGATAGACGATCAACGATAGATGAATTCACTAACTTTGATCCAAACACGATTACGAGGTGATTATCATTGACAATGTTTTTATCAGCGACGAAGTGGCAGAAGAACAATTTGTATGCGACCTAAACAAATGCAAAGGCGGTTGTTGCATAGAAGGTGATGC
>JAULVS010000195.1:0-10981 GCA_032110905.1 Chitinophagaceae bacterium
TCTGTTTTCCCTACCTTTGCCGTCCTTTCACAAACGGCGGGAAGTGGTGTTCTCTCCGGCTGAAATAAAACCTCCGGCTTCTCCCGGGATATTTTTTAAGAAAGAAAAAAGAAAGAAATGGCACAAAAACGCACATATCAGCCCTCAAAGCGTCGTCGTAAAACAACTCACGGCTTCCGCAAACGTATGGAGGATGCAAACGGACGCAAAGTTCTCTCCAGCCGTCGCAAAAAAGGACGTCATAAACTGTCAGTAAGCGATGAAAGAGGTGCTAAAAAATAATTCATTTGGGAACTGATAAAAAGTCCTGCTCTTTTCGGGCGGGACTTTTTTTTGCCTTGGTCTCGATGATGTTATCTTTTTAGCTCTTCCAACAGGGATCATGTATATTTAAGCTGAGTTATTTATTAATGGCAGTAAACATAACATTCACACTCGGTCGGCAAGAACGCCTTAAAAGCAGAAAGAAGATCGAAACTCTTTTCAGGGATGGGAAAGTAATGAATCTCTATCCTTTTAGAGTTTCCTTTTTAATAACCGAAGAAAAAGGCCTGCAAATTGGTGTTGGTGCAGGAAAAAGATATTTTAAAAAAGCTGTTCACCGTAATAAAATCAAACGTCTTTTACGCGAAGCCTGGAGACTTCAGAAAAACGAACTGCTTGAAAAAACGAATGAACGACAAAAAGGCCTTGCCGTCTTTATTGTGTATATCGGAAAAGAGATCCCCTCCTTCTCCGAAACATCCATTCATGTGAAACAAGTTATCGATCGCCTGATTACTTTCATCAACAAAGAAGGAAATACTATTTCCGCCAGGAAAGCTGAATGAAAAAAATCTCTCAACTATTAAGCTATCCTTTTATCCTGCTGATACGATTTTACCAGCTGGTGATCAGTCCGATGATCGGGCCCAAATGCCGCTATACACCAACATGCAGCAGCTACAGCTTGCAGGCATTTAAAAAATATGGCGCATTAAAAGGATTTATACTCAGTGTAAAGCGCATTTCAAAATGCCACCCCTGGGGTGGAAGCGGATATGATCCTTTGCCATAAAAAAAACCGCCACTGTTGAGCGACGGTTTATCTTATAAAAATCATTCGAATTTTTATTTTGCCGCTTCGTAACGGGCTGCAATTTTATCCCAGCTGATTACATTCCAGAATGCGGATAAATAATCAGCACGACGATTCTGGTATTTGAGATAATAGGCATGCTCCCATACATCTACACCGAGCAAAGGAGTTCCGGGACATTCTGACACATCCATCAAAGGATTGTCCTGATTAGGAGATGAGCAAATGCAAAGCTCTTTTTGATGGTTCAAACAAAGCCAGGCCCAGCCGCTTCCGAAACGTGTCATACCAGCATTTGCAAATTTTTCCTTGAAAGCATCAAAAGAACCAAACGCCTTATTGATTGCTTCTGCCAGCTCTCCGGAAGGAGTACCGCCGGCATTGGGAGCAAGCGATTCCCAGAAAAAAGTATGATTCCAGTGTCCGCCTCCATTGTTGCGTACAGCAGCAGATATTTTACCCGCTTGGGCAACAAGTTCTTCGATTGTTTTACTCTCGTGTTCTGTTCCCGCTATGGCTTTGTTGAGATTATCTACGTATGCCTGATGGTGTTTACCGTGATGGATCTGCATGGTCAGTGCATCGATATGTGGTTCCAGCGCATCATGAGCGTAAGGTAGTGGTGCTAAAGTAAATGACATAATGATTGAGTTTAAATAAGACACAAAATTACTTAAGCATTGCCGATAATTAGCGACTATGTTTAAAATCATTAAAAAAACAACAGCCTTTTATAAAACTATTCCTCTTCCTGTAAGTAGGTCTTAAATGTTGTAAGCTTCCCGATATAGTTGAGAAAACGGGTCTCGCTACTTTTAAATGCAAAAATCGGATTAGATCCTTTAAACTCGAGAACATATACATATTTGTTACCTGATACGCCTGACTTCACAGTAAGGATTTTCCACAATTCGCCATCATGGTCTTCTTCCTTTATATCAATGATGCGATAAATCTGTGAGTCAGTTACTTTTTCACCATAATCATCAAATACCGTATGAATTAAATATTTATCCGGAAGAGAAATGCTGAAAACTTGATGACGCGTGTACGTTTCTGTTTCGTCTGTTGCCAAATTCATTTCTTCATACTTAGTTGTATGAAACGTGTACTGGCCATAAGATGTGCATACAAAAAATAACATCACGATTAGAGAAAAGAAATACTTCATTGTTTTGGGTTTTAAGTGTTATAAAAAGAAAAAATATGGCTGATTTATTTTAAAGTTTCTTGTTAAAATATTGCTTCAAAAAATCAACCTTTATGTATTTCTTTAAAATTATGAATAATTACCGAATATGCTGATATTCAAAGAATAACATCCTCGTTTATTTCCTCCTGCTCCTGAAAAACGACTTCATCAGCTCCGCAGATTCTTCCTTTAATACCCCGGTTAAAATCTCCGCTTTTGGGTGGAAAGGAGAAGCTGATCCTGTCATTCTCTGATGTCCGTTTTTTTCATCATCAGCACCCCATACAATTCTTCCAATTTTACTCCAGTATACAGCTCCGGCACACATCAGACAGGGTTCAACTGTTACATACAAAGTTGCCTCAGGCAGATACTTTGCACCCATATGCTGAAAAGCTGAGGTCAATGCAATGATCTCTGCATGTGCTGTTGCATCGTTTAACTTTTCAACCTGGTTATACCCCCTTGCAATGATTTTACCGTCAATAACAACCACAGCCCCAACCGGCACCTCACCATCTTCAAACGCAATTTGCGCCTGTTTTAGTGCCTGCTGCATAAAGTATTCATCATTTCTGGGAGAAAGAACATCCATTCTTCAAAAATCAAACAAATTTCATAAAGGAGAAAGCTTTTCTTTTTTCCTTCTTGCGATGAGAAAATCAGTGCCGAAAGAAAGTTTCTTAGCCGAGGCCGACTGTTCATCAATCATTCTCCCAAAAGGGGTGATCTGTTTTATGGCTTTCCCTTGTTGATATTCTTCCCAGGCTGCTTCAGCAACAATACGCAGAAATATTCCTGAGGTGACCGGACAAGTCACATCTGCACGATATTCGGCTGCGAGATCCTTGCGCATCTGTCCAAGACTCGATTGATGCCCTGCAGGAATCTGTCTGATGTATTCATCCACAATACCCGGAGTTGCAATTAGCATTTTATCACCCGTATGCATATCTGCAAAATCTTTATCCAGCTTTTTTACAACCGGATCCTTGTTAATATCTCGTTTTTCAACCCAGGTTTTACGACAATAAGCAGACATAAGATTCAAATTAATAAAAAAGAAGCTGAAATATAAGTAGGGTGGTCAGGTTTTCAGCTGAACATATCCATTCCTCAAACTATCAGTATCTTTCCTTGTTATTAATATCTGACTAGTCAATTTTTTATTTTCAAACGTATGACTTCACAATACCTGGATATTTACCGTTCGCAACAGGCGTTTTATCAGAGCGGCGCAACAAGACCGGCTTCTTTCAGAAAGGAGCAACTGGAGAAATTGTGGCAACTGATTAAAAAAAATGAAAAGCAATTCGAAGAGGCCTTGCATGCCGATCTGCACAAACATCCGCAGGAAGTTTTTATCACTGAGTTCGGTCCTTCCTATGAAGAAATAAGGGTACAAATGAAAAATTTCCGGAAATGGATGAAGCCGCACCGTGTGTCCACTCCAATTTTTCTTCAACCTTCTGTTAGCAGAATTTATCCGGAGCCGGTTGGCAATACCCTCATCATCACACCCTGGAATTACCCACTAATTCTTACGATGCGACCACTGGCAGGTGCTATTGCCGCAGGAAACACCGTGCTCATCAAACAATCAGAATACTCGGCCAACACTTCAGCATTAATAGAAACTTTAATCAACAAGGAATTCCCTTCTCATTATATACATGCCATACCCGGCATTGGCAGCGAGGTGCTACCGCCAATTCTCGAACAGTGTCATTTCGGACGTGTATTTTTTACGGGAAGTACCGTTGTAGGGAGTAAGGTTATGGAAATGGCCGCCAAACAACTTTCGCCGGTCTCTCTTGAACTGGGAGGGAAAAGTCCTTGTATCATTGACAATACAGCCAATTTAACGCTCGCCGCAAAAAGAATAGTCTGGGGCAAGCTACTCAATTGCGGACAATCCTGCGTAGCGCCCGACTACCTTCTGGTTCATGAAGACGTAAAAGAAAAATTGTTGCAGCTAATCATCAACGAGATAGAAAAGAATTACGGAAAAGATGTGCAGCATAATCCGGATTACGGGCGCATCATTCACGAGGGCAGATACCGCAGACTCTTAAGTTATTTATCAGAAGGCAAGATTGTTTACGGCGGTAATACAAATGATGCAGATCGTTTTATTGCACCAACTATTATGGAAGACTTGGCACCCGGAGCAAACCTGATGAAGGAAGAGATATTCGGACCAATACTTCCTGTTTTCACTTATAAAAATAACGAGGAGGTGTTGTCGAAGATTGCAGAAAACCCTTACCCTCTGTCTGTATACGTTTTCAGCAACGATCGCAAGATGCAGGACTTAATATTACAACAGGTTCCTTTTGGAGGCGGCTGCATCAATGAAACCATTTATCATCTTGCAAATCACCATATGCCTTTCTCTGGCATCGGCACCAGTGGTATGGGCGGACACCTCGGCAAACATTCCTTCGATCTGTTTACACATTACAAAGGAGTCGTAAAAAAAGCCAATCTCCCTGAGCCATTCTTTCGTTTTCCTCCATTCACAGATCAAAAAGCGAAGCTTTGGCGAAGAATTGTTGATAGAAAATTCTTTTAAACAAATAAATAAAAGTGAACAGGAAGATATACTCTTTTGTTAAGAAAACGATGGTCATTCTTTTAGGAATGATGTTCATTATATTGATCTACGTTATGATTGAAAACAGAAACAGCAAAGAGATGACCTTACGTCAAAAATTTCTCAAAACAGCTTATCCGATCCTGATGAAATTCGGGAACAGAAATAAAGTAACAATTGCCAATCTGCGAAAAGAATCTCCGGTTTCTTTTTACACCCTTAAATCGGTTTTAAATAACGGAGAAACTTTTTCTTTTGAAAAGTTGAAAGGTAAAAAGGTACTGATAGTAAATACAGCCAGCGATTGCGGCTATACACCTCAGTATGAAGAACTGCAGCAGCTTTATGAAACACATAAAGACAAACTTGAAATTCTTGCCTTCCCATCTAACGACTATAAACAACAGGAAAAGGGAAATAACGAAGACATTGCTTCATTTTGTAAGAAAAACTATGGTGTCTCTTTCCCTTTGATGCAAAAAACATTCACTAAGAAATCAGAAAACCAGGATCCTGTTTATCAATGGCTGACAGATTCGGTAAAAAACGGATGGAATGAAAAAACGCCTAAATGGAATTTTGCTAAATACTTGGTGAATGAAAAGGGGCAACTCACTCATTACTTTGATCCGGCTGTTTCTCCAAACGACGATTCCTTTCTTAAGGCTATTTCTGAATAGCTTTCTTTAAGTATATATTTTACTTGCAAGCAGAAAAATCATTTTTTTTGCTCCAGTACAACTTCGTAGTTAATGGTTACTTGATCACCCACACGTAGTAAGCCAAGCATAAATACAGGCGGCTTGATGCCATAATCGCTCATCTTTATTTTTTTCTCTCCGGAAATAATAATTTCACCAAGCTCATTTGTACTTACGTTCAATTGAAGCTCAGTCGTCTTGGATGTACCAGCTAGGTTTAGGGTACCATTGATAATTAGCGTGGTTTGTTTTTGCTCTTTTTCAATAGACTTAACAGATATGAACTCGTAAGTAATAGACGGATACTTATCGGCTTTCAGCGTATTATGTGTACGCTCATCCATAAGATTTGAATGTTGCTCACTTTGAATAGACTTGGTTAAAACCAGCACAGTCGCCTTATTAATTTTTTCAAGTGAACCGTTGGCAATTATAAAATCTCCAGCAAGTGAAACATTTTTCACTTCTGATGTCCAGTCGTGATAAGACGAGGTGCCCTGAATGCTCATTTTATACGATTTAGCATGATAAAACTGTGCTTTTACACTAGCAGAATGAGTGGTTAAAAACAGCGATAACAAAGAGTAAAAAAAGAATGAGCGCATAGGATTGAACTTTGATTGACAACAAATCTTATATGCATTTTGCAGTAATAAGATGATAGATAAAAGCAATTCGTATGATAAAAATCAGGAAAGCAGTTTTAGTAGTTGTTTGTACGGAATTCTAATTAGTGCTTCCATTTAATAAATAAAAAAGGCTCACAGCTCATGTAAGCTTACTCCTTTTCTTGAGACTTCAAATTCATAAAAACCACCCTCTTTCAATGCATAGTTCTGTGGCTCGTGGCTAACCGGAAAATCAAAGCATACCGGATAAGTATAGTCTGATACCACATCAAACAAAAGTTGATTTATTTTTTTCCCGAACGGCCTTTCTGTGTCTTTTGTTTTTGAAAAGCCGCCAAAGATCAAACCCGCTAACCCTTTGAGCACGCCACTTCTTTTAAGCTGATACATCATACGATCGATATTGTAAAGCTGTTCGTCGATATCTTCCAGAAACAATATCTTACCTGCAGTTTGTGGAAAAGAAGATGTCCCGATCAAATGTGCCACAATAGCAAGATTACCTCCGATTAATTCTCCCTTTGCTATTCCGATCCGATTTAACGGACTTGCCTTTACGCTGTATGATGACTTCATTCCACCCAGGGCATTTTTTAAGGACTGCACATATTTATTTCGGGATGCTCCATTTTGGAAAGCTGCCGCCATCGGTGCATGCAGAGATGCTATACGTAGTTGTCTGTTAAGATGAAGATGCAATATGGTGATATCACTGAAACCAATGACCCACTTTGGCTGTTTTTTAAATTTAGAAAAATCAAGTAAATCGATGATTCGCCCCGTGCCGTAACCACCCCTGCCGCAGAGAATCGCCTTTATTTCCGGTGCATCAAGCATGGCCTGCATTTCTGCTGCCCTTTCTTCATCGGTGCCGCTGAAATAAGTTTTCGACTTACTGCCTACTGTATGTCCAACAATCACTTCATAACCCCATTGACGCAGACTCTTCACACAGTCGTTTATTTTTTCTTTCGGCATATAGCCTGCCGGGCAGGTGATACCAATTAAATCACCCTGCTTTAAAGCAGCGGGTTGTATGATGACTTTTTCTTTTTTGGTTGTTGGCATATCACAAATATAAGCAAGGTGAAAACGGAGAAATATTTTAAGTATTTTAATGAATAAATCAGTCAAACCTGATTAGTTTTAACTATGCAAAAACCGATCTTTCTTTTAGTCTTTCTGCTTAACACCATTGTTGGCTCTGCTCAGTATACTTCGTATCAGAAAAATATTTTTACGGACAAGGCTGGCCATACTTTGCCTTACCGCTTGTTGCCGCCTGTCGATGTTGAAGCCGACTCTTCCTACCCGTTGATTGTATTTCTGCATGGCTCGGGAGAGAGAGGCGATGAAAATGAACGACAGCTGATTCACGGAGGAAAACTCTTTGCAGACAGTATGAGAAGGGTAAAATTCCCCGCCTACGTATTGTTTCCGCAATGTCCGAAAGGGATTACGTGGTCGTCGGTAAAAATTGATACATCCCGTTATCCGCTTATTCTTTCTTACGACTATAAATCAAAACCAAGCTGGCCGATGACGGCAACCATTGAATTAATTGAACAAATTTCAAATACCTACGGCATCAATAAATCACGCATTTATATATCCGGGCTCTCTATGGGAGGAATGGGTGTGTTCGAATTTGTTTACCGCTACCCAAATTTATTTGCAGCCGCACTCCCCATCTGCGGAGGCGGTAATCCTAAACAATATGACAAACGTGTGCGTGATATCCCTTTTCGTATATATCACGGAGCAGCAGACAAAGCTGTGGATGTTAGCGAATCAAGACAAATGGTGAAGCGGCTGAAAGAACTTGGCTCTAAGGTGGAATATATTGAATACCCGGGTGTCGGGCATAACAGTTGGAACAATGCCTTTGCAGATCCCGAATTCTTAACCTGGATGTTTCAGCAAAAACAAGGCAAAGCCAAATAGATTCATCGCTTTTGGCTGCTCCTTTCGATTACGGTAATTTTGCACACTTCCTTTAAGAAAAAAATGAAGGAAGCATTCCATAAAATGAGTTCTCCAAAACGATATTTAATTACCAGTGCACTTCCTTACGCGAATGGATTAAAGCATGTTGGTCACCTTGCCGGTGCTTACATCCCTGCCGATATCTACACTCGTTACCTGCGCGCGCAAAAAAGAGATGTGGTGTTTGTATGCGGCAGCGATGAACACGGAACTGCCATTCCCATACAGGCAACCAAAGAAGGTACCACACCGCAGGCAATCATTGATAAATACCATGAAGCTATGAAGCAGGATTTCGAAGACCTGCAAATCAGTTTCGACATCTATCACCGCACCAGCGAACAACTGCATCACGAAACTGCTCAAGAATTTTTCAAGCATCTTCTTGACAAAGGCGAACTCGAAACAAAAGAGACGGAGCAGTTTTATGATGAAGAAGCAAAAACATTCCTGGCCGATCGCTATATCAAAGGAACTTGTCCGGCCTGCGGCAGCGACCGTGCCTTTGGTGATCAATGTGAAACATGCGGAAGATCGCTAAGCCCGGATGAACTCGTGAACCCGGTGAGTACATTAAGTGGCAAATCGCCGGTGAAAAGAAAAACTACACACTGGTATCTCCCATTGGGAAAGCACGAAGATTTTTTGCGAAAATGGATTCTCGAACAACATAAAGACGACTGGAGAGCAAGCGTAGTTGGACAGTGTAAAAGCTGGATAGATGGAGGTTTGCAATCGAGAGCAGTTACCCGCGATCTCGACTGGGGTATTAAACTACCGATAGAAGGCACAGATGGAAAAGTGTTGTATGTATGGTTTGATGCACCAATTGGTTATGTAAGTGCTACGAAGCAATGGGCAATTGAGCATCAACGCGACTGGAAACCTTATTGGTATGATCAGGATACACAGCTTGTTCATTTCATCGGGAAAGACAATATTGTTTTTCACTGCATCATCTTCCCCATTGTTTTAAAATTAAACGGGAATATTCTTCCCACATATGTTCCTGCCAATGAATTTCTGAATCTCGAAGGAGACAAGATGAGTACCAGCCGCAACTGGAAACTCGATATGCGGGATTATATCAATGATTTTGTGAAGAAAGAAAACGGAGGAGCGCAATGTGTAGACATGCTTCGTTTTTATCTCACGCAGATTGCACCTGAAACGAAAGACAGTGAGTTTATGTGGAAAGGATTTCAGGAGTCGGTGAACAGTGAGCTCGTTGGTATTTTCGGAAACTTCATCAACCGTACCTGGGTGCTGATGCATAAACTTTGCGGAGGAAAAGTACCTAAACTGCATGAAGCAATTATTGATGAAGAAGATCATCAGCTAGTTGATTCCATTCAGCAGGCAAAAAATAAAATTGAAACCTTACTGGAAGGATTTCATTTCCGCGATGCATTATTTGAGGTGATTGATTTGAGCAGAAAGGGCAATCAGTACATGCAGAAAAAAGAGCCGTGGATCGTGGCCAAGCAAGTGGCAGAAGACTCTTCAGCACAATTAAAGATCGACAACACCCTTCATTATTGTTTACAACTTTCTGCGAATCTGGCTATTCTCATCAATCCTTTTTTACCATCTACAGCAAGAAAACTATTGTCTATGATGAAGGTGGTGGAGAAGATGCTTGATTGGGAAAATGCAGGAAAATTAAAACTATTAAGTCCGGGTTATTCGCTGCGAGCACCCGAATTACTTTTCAGGAAAATAGAAGACGAGGAGATAACATACCAGATTGAAAAATTAAAAAAAGGATTGATGCAAACACCAATAGTTGAAAATAGCGCCAACACAGAAGATAAAGTTGTGACAGTGAAGCCGGAGATTCAGTTTGATGATTTTGCGAAGATTGATTTGAAGGTTGGTACAATTAAAGAAGCGATTAAAGTACCAAAAGCAGATAAGCTGTTACAATTGAAAGTAGATCTTGGTTTTGAAGAACGCACCATAGTGAGCGGCATCGCATTACATTTTCAACCGGAAGAGATCATTGGAAAACAAGTTGTTGTTGTTGTTAACCTTGCTCCTCGTAAAATGCGCGGCATTGAAAGCAACGGCATGATTTTAATGGCTGAAGATAAAGACGGCAAGCTTCGGTTCGTGAAACCGGAGGAAGCTGTGGCTCCCGGCTCGGGAGTGAGTTAGTTGGAAGTTGGCAGTTAGCCGTTAACTGTTATCAGTTTAACCGTCATCCTGCTTATCAAGAAGCGCAGCTACTCCATACACGTCATCCTGTTTGTCCCGTAGCGAAGCGTAAACGGGGACCGTAAAGGAAGGATCTCGAAGCTTTTCATTCACTCACTGAATCTCTTTGCTGGCGCAAGTATTCCGACTTTAGGAGGGTCACTTGCGCCTTAGTGTTTTTCCGCCACGATTACATCGTGGCGATGTTGTATGGTTTTGCCCGGATGGGTTGATGATTGATTCGCAGATGACCCCTGTCTGCGACACGGAACTTCTGCGCCAGTTATTTAATTAGCTAATGCGTAAAGTTGTTGTGTTGGTTATTACGGGTTACGTGTATCCCATAATCCAAAATTATTTTCGGGGCAGAGAAAGGAGAAAAGCGGTAATCGCAGCATTTGTCTAAACACCTCAACAACTAAACGCATCAACAAATCAACCCCTAAACTCTTCTAAGTGTTGTCCCTTATTGTTTGGAGAAAGTGTTTTTAATTGTTGGAACTGTGTTTTCGGTGGTTGTATGTTTGTGTGGTAATTAATCCAGTATCCACGTAAAGCCAAAAATCATGAAGAAGCTATCTATTGCTCTTCTCTTCAGTTTCG
>JAULVS010000196.1:0-7775 GCA_032110905.1 Chitinophagaceae bacterium
TGCCAATTTCTGTTGCTCCGCAAGCAACAGCCTGCCAGCTGTGAGCACTTGTCCCCGAAACCCATGTTGCAGTATAAATGCCTGCAGTAGGTACCACATAGCTAACATCTCCTACATCGGTGGAACCCCGATTTTTATCTGTTTGCAAAGGCAGGATAATGCCTGCCTGACCAATGGCGGGGATATCTCCTGATAAACTACTTTGTATTTTTTCGGCAAAATCAATTTCCTGTGGCGTATAAGCTACACCTCCAACTTTTTCAAGGTTCGACTGCATGTTTACAGCTAGCGTACCATTGATCAGTAAATCGTGTGTGCCGCCAATGATTTCATAATCCATTTTGGTTTCGGTACCAAGTGCTGCTCCTTCAGCTGCTTTCACAACTCTGTCAAATACCGAAACAGCGACTGACCTGTTCGGATGTCTCACATAATAATAAACTTCTGCAAATTCAGGGATTACATTTGGCGCTTTGCCTCCGTTAGTGATCACGTAATGAACGCGCGCGTCCTGAGGAATGTGTTCCCTCATCATGTTAACCATATGGTTCATTGCCTCAACGGCATCCAATGCTGAACGTCCTTTCTCGGGAGATGCCGATGCATGTGATGACACACCGTAAAACCTGAATTTTGCAGATTTATTAGCCAGTGCAGGTGTATTCATTACCATGTTTCTGTCTCCGGCATGCCAGTGAAGAGCTATGTCAACCTGATCAAATAATCCATCTCTGACCATATATACCTTTCCGCTGCCACCTTCTTCGGCAGGACAACCAAACACTTTGATGGTTCCTTTCAATTTGCCGGCTTCTATTTGCTTTTTAATGGCTATGCCTGCAGCTACGGATCCTGTTCCGAACAAATGATGTCCGCAGCCGTGCCCGTTTGATTTAGTTAGTATCGGTGTTTTTAAGGCGGAACTATCTTGCGAAAGACCGGGCAATGCATCATATTCAGCCAAAATGCCAATGACTGGCTTGCCGCTGCCAAATGTCGCCACGAATGCCGTTGGTATTCCGGCCACACCGGCTTCAACGGAAAAACCGTTTTCATTCAAGGTTTTTTGAAGCAATGAGGAACTTTGGTTTTCCTTGTAGCCCAGCTCTGCATAGTTCCATAAGCTAAGAGCAATATTTTTATAGTTGTCATATCCGGATTGTATGGAAGCTGCGACTTCTTTTTTTATATTATACCCATTATGGATTTTTTGAGACAGGCTCTGCATATAACCGCCTGACAGAAGTAACATTAGGAGTAAAGAGATTCGTTGCATAATTCTGTATTTTATCCTGAATATGGTATCTTAAAAACCAAACCGTTACCAATGTTAATCTATTGAAAAACAATTAATAATATAATTAAGTTACAAATTAAAATATAAGTTAAGTGCATTGATCTCAGTGGTCATTTTTCTGCAATTTATGGCGGCAGAATCGAGCATTTTCCGTGAGGCTATATGTTCGTTGGATCCTGCATATTTATCGCTTAGGTATACAACTTCTGTAATGCCTGACTGTACAATCGCTTTTGCGCATTCATTGCAGGGGAACAATGTTGTGTAAAGACGGCATCCGTGTAAATCAATGCCAATATTGTTCAGGATGGCATTTAATTCTGCGTGACATACATACGGATATTTTGTTTCGAGTATATCTCCTTCACGATGCCAGGGGAACTCATCATCGTTGCATCCGGCTGGTAATCCATTATAACCTGCTCCTACAATTTTATTTCTTTTATTGACAATGCAGGCTCCTACCTGGGTGGATGGGTCCTTGCTTCTTTGCGCAGATAGCAAAGCAATTCCCATAAAGTATTCATCCCAGCTGATGTAGTTCGATCTTTTGCTCATCCTTCTATAGCTTTAGCCGATGCATATTTATTTAGGCAGTGGTCCGAAATACCTTGTTTTGATGCGATACCAGATACGCATCGAATCAGAAACATAGGAGGTGTCTTTAATAGGACGTTTGAATACAAATAACAAACGCGGATTTTTAGAATCTGAAGAGTCAATTCTTACCTGATGACCTTTTTCTTTATAAAATTTGTATAATTTTCTAATGGTATCTGTTTGTGGTACGTACTGTCCGACCATTTCAAAGCCGGCAGATTCGCCGACAGTGTTTGTTGGGGGATTGATATTTGTAGTATCAGGCGTTGTGGGTTGTTCAACTAAGGGAGGTGCTTCGCCGTTTTGTTCTGTTGTATCTTTTTGTATGATTGTTGATGGCTGATCTTCTTGTTGAGGGATTAGTAAGTAGATGATCCATATGATAATGGCAACAACTACTACCAAGCCAATATAGAAGATCTGTTTTTTCTGGTTAGCAGATACGGATGGGAGAGACTTTCTTTTTTCTTTGTTATAAGAAATTTCAGATTCGTGTGTTTCAACAAGGCGCTTTGTTTTATCAGTGAGGAACTGTTCAGGTTCGGCTGTTCCCTGATGAAAACTTAACTTCCTGTCTGATGATTTCATAATCACACCGATCCCCGGAATGTCGAACGGCTTGCCAATATTAAGAAGCTGCATACCGTTATAGATAAATGAATCAAGATCGCTCTGTGCAAGCGCTTTCATTTTTCCGGTTCTTTCTTTCAAAAAGTTAAGCAGGTTTTCTTCAAGCTGAGCGTTTTTGTCAGGCGTAAATTGAATCAGGTTTTGATTGCCCGAAGTTTCATTCTCGGCTTGTTGTAATAAAGCATTACTCATAACGAAGACGCCGATTCCGGGTAAAGAAAGGTGTTTCTGTTCGCTCAAATAATTAAATAGGATGTCTTGAACTTTCAATGTTTTTTTTCAAACTTAAGAAAAATGATGATGCAACAGTTGATTTATCCATCCTTTCTCTTCCTAATTTTGTATGTATAAGTTTATGAACCAAGAAGAAACGGCATTCATTCAATGGTGGGAATCCAATCGGTTAAAAGAGAAACGTTGGGTGAGAAAACTGGCTGTTGGCTTGCCATTGGGTTTTGTTTTCGGTTTGCCGATTCTTCTAAGCGTTTTGTTCAGGGGTTGGTATAAAAGAATGCCTTACATCTCCGGAGGGCAGCTTACACTAATTTTAATGGCCTGTCTTGCAATAGCAGTATTCTATGCGATCATACGTGTGCGAGTTCAATGGGAACAAAATGAACAACGTTATCAGGAGCTTCTCACAAAGAAAGAACAAAACGATAATACGATTTTATAAGTGCCGGCAGCTATTTATTACTTGCCAGTTATTTTAAGGGGTTTTGTTTTTAAATGATACCTATTCTTCTTTGTGTATTTCACTTGTAAAATGAAATTCGATTTCCGGATTGTTTTGACGCTCCGTATTTAGAAACCATTCGCTTTGTGCCAGGTAAACAACATGTCCGTCTTTATCGGCAGCAATATTATTCGTTTTAAATCTTGTGAAATCATCCAGCTTCTTTTCATCCTTACTCGTAATCCAACAAGCTTTGTAATAAGGAAGAGATCTGAATTCTGCACTGGCACCGTATTCTTGCAGCAAGCGGTACTGAATTACTTCAAACTGAAGTTCGCCAACACAACCGATTATTTTCTTAGTGCCTCCAAACTGGGTAAACAGCTGTGCTACACCTTCGTCTGTAAGCTGAAGCAATCCTTTTTCTAATTGCTTGGTCTTCATCGGGTCTTTGTTTACCACTTCTTTGAATAATTCAGGAGAGAAGGAGGGGATGCCTGTAAAATAAAGATCTTCTCCTTCTGTAAGCGTATCACCAATTTTAAAATTTCCGGTGTCAAACAAGCCCACCACGTCTCCGGGATAAGCTTCTTCAATCACGTCTTTCTGACGTGCCAGAAAAGAGTAGGGGTTGCTGAAACGAAGGTCTTTATCCAGCCGTACATGGTGGTAATATTTATTGCGTTCAAACTTGCCCGAACACACTCGCAGAAAAGCAATACGATCCCGGTGTTTGGGATCAAGGTTGGCATGTATTTTAAAAATGAATCCACTGAATTTGTCTTCGTTTACATCCAGTTTTCTTTTCGTCGTTTCCCTGCTTTGCGGTAACGGTGAGACCTGCACAAAAGTTTCTAGCAATTCTTTTACGCCGAAATTATTGACCGCACTTCCGAAAAAAACGGGAGCGACTTTTCCTTCCAGGTATTCATTTCTGTTGAGCGTGCCATATACGCCATCTACCAGCTCTACATCTTCACGTAAGGTATTGGCATCATGTTCTCCGATTTTTGCATCCAGAATCTTTTCATTCAGGTCTTTGATTTCAAGAATGTCTTCATCGCTTGCTTTTGTATTGGGAGTAAACAAAACAAGACTTTTATGACTGAGGTCGTAAACCCCTTTGAATTCCTTACCGCTGTTGATGGGCCAGGTCATCGGATGCAGTCGCAGGTTCAATTCTTTTTCAACTTCTTCCAACAAATCAAAACGGTTTTTACCGTCGCGGTCCATCTTATTAATAAAAACAATGACCGGTGTATCGCGCATTCTGCAAACTTCCATCAGCCTTCTTGTTTGATCTTCCACACCATTTACACTGTCAATAACAAGAATAACACTGTCAACAGCTGTTAATGTGCGATACGTGTCTTCGGCAAAATCCTTGTGACCGGGCGTATCTAGCAGGTTGATGAGCGTTCCATTGTATTCAAAGGTCATTACTGAAGTGGCTACTGAAATGCCTCTCTGTCTTTCAATTTCCATGAAATCACTGGTGGCATGTTTTTTTATTTTGTTGCTTTTTACGGCACCTGCTACCTGAATGGCACCGCCGAAAAGCAGTAGTTTTTCCGTGAGCGTTGTTTTACCCGCATCGGGGTGGGAGATAATGGCGAATGTGCGCCTTCTTTTTATTTCGTTGCTGTATTTCATTCAGCGGGCAAAGGTACAAGCGGGATGAATATGATGCTCAAATCAGCCGTCGTCATAAAGGTCAATTATATAGTTTGGTTTTTAAAAAGCAAAACCCCGGACAAGCCGGGGTTTTTATAAAATAACTGATCGGGATTATTAGAAAATATATCTGATACCGATTTGTGCACTCCATGTGCTGGCCAGTGAACGGTTCAGCTGGAATGGAGCTGTTGGAAGCTTTCCGCTTACAAGTGTCATGCGGTAAGCAGGCACACCATTTGTTGTACTAACATACTGAAGCGGGTTGTTTCCGCTTAGGGTGTTGATGAAACGATGTCCCCAGTTTTTATTCAGCATGTTGGCAAAGTTCAACACATCAGCCTGAAGGCGAATAGTATTCTTGCGCTTGCCAATGTTTGTGAAGAGTTCCTGCTGGAAGTTCAGATTGATGGTATGAATCCAGGGTTGGAGAGCTGAATTTCTTTCAGCATACTGACCTCTGCGTTTGCGCAGGTAAGGGCTGCTGTTGATGAAGGCATCAAAAGCATCTCTCTGCTGCTGCACTGTATAAGGAGTAGCTCCTGTAATTGGCAGGAAATTCATTTCGCTTTGGTTTCTGGGGATGTACATCAGATCAGCACTTCCGTTTCCATCTCCGTTAAGATCTCCATTCACCACATAGCTCAGGTTACCCTGGTTTCTTCCTTCATAGAAGATGGTGATACTGGTAGCCAGGTGCTTTAGGTATTCTTTTCTGTAGCTAACCCAGGCCATAAAGCGGTGAGGTACAACAAATCCTGACATTGCCAGTTCCTCTGCGTTCTGAGAAGTAACGGCTGGGTTGCTTTGCCATGTTGAAGTTGCCTGTGCACCCGGGTTGGATGTTACATCCCATGCTGCTGTATAAGTATAGCTTGCAGAAGCTGAGAATCCTTTTGTAAGCGTTTTGTTAACCTGTGCAGTTAAAACGATGCCGCCACCTTTGTTTGTATTTTCCAGAACAATTGCAGAAGCGATATTGCTGTAAAGACGACGTGAAGTATTGTTAGCAGGAATGAAAGCCGGACGATTATCACTACCCGTAAGTGTAGTGTTTGCAGCTTTCTCGTTTGCATTGCGCATGCGAACTGCATTCACATCTTTGGTGATGATTGCTTCCATCGTTAAACTCCAGCCGTTGGCCAGACGCTTATCAACTGCGAGGTTTGTTCTCCAAACCTGAGGGAATTTAAAGTTGGGATCAATGAGCACGATATTGGCGTTATTTGGAATAGCGCCGGGCGTAGGATTGAACAATGACTTATAAGCATCAAGCTGAGTAGTGTATTTGATACCTGCCAGAGTTGTTGCATTGGTAATAGCAGAACCCTGCTGGTACATCAAACTGTTCTGAGGCATATTTGTCAGCCAAACGAATGGTATACGACCAGTGAATAAGCCGCTACCTCCGCGGATGATCGTAGATTTATCACCATCCACATCCCAACGGAAACCTACACGTGGGCTCCACAATGGAGTGCTTTTAGGCCAGATGCCGGTAGAATAATTAACGTTCTTGCCTTCTGCATCGGGGAATGTGAGCTGGGTGATGTTTGGATTCTCAATTGGTTTCTGGGGGTAGATCGGCAGATCAGCACGTAAACCAATTGTCAGCTTAAATCTTTCATTAACAGCGATGTCATCTTGGATATAAGCAGCACCTTGTCCAACTTTCAGTTCAGCAGCAAAGACTGCATCTTTATTGGGAACGAGAGAGAACAGGTAAGAGTAGAAGATAGGGGCGCGGTCATTGATAAAATCATCAAGACTATTATATACATAGTGACCTTGAGATCCGGGCATAAACATATTTCCTACAAACTGGTAGTCGTATGTACCACCAAAAGTGAGGGTGTGTTTGCCTTTGTATAATTTGAAGTTATTCGTTATTGTAAAGATGTCGTTCTTCACCTGGTTGTTGTTGGAGAACGGATCAGTACCAAAACTCATGTAGTTCTGGCCATTGTTATTAAAGATATCAACAGCTGGCATAGTTGCACCATCGTAAACGCGAATCGCAGATGTACGTGTAAATGTGGTAATGAACTGGTTTGCCCATTTGCTGCCTTTGGAGCTGTTTACTTCAAGTGCTCCTGAACGTATTGTGTTTTCAAACGCATAGTTTGAATTGGCAAAAGACATTGAGTTCAGGCTGAAACGATTGTTTGGAAGACGATTGATTCCTGAACCGCCAGCAGGAGTAAAGGTAGCTGCATTGGGGATGGATGAGCCGTTAACCACCTGGTCATCGGTTCCAACCATTTCCTGGTAGCGCAATGTTACTTTGTGAACCTTGCTTAAGTTCCAGTCGATTTTTCCTAATACTTTGTAATTCTTAGTCTGGAAATTAGGGAAGTTATCATATGCTCCGGTTTCGTAATTGTACTTGGTACGAAGGTGATCTGAAAGTTTTCTCAGTGAATCTATTGGTGTAGAAGAAATATTTCCTGTTCCTGAACCTCCTGTTGGAGTGAACGAAATACCAGGGCGATCTTCTTCTTCAACTTCACCGCTTACAAAGAAGAATAATTTGTCTTTGATGATCGGACCACCGATGGTAGCACCGATGATTTTATTCGACTGCTTTGCAAGATTAGTAAGTTCTGTGTTCCCGATTTTTGTTCCGTTCATTTGCTCAGAACGGAAAAGGTAGTAAGCGCTTCCTTTTAAAGTATTGGTACCACTTTTGGTAGCAACGTTTACACCTGCTCCGGTAAACCCGCCTTGCCATACATCAAAAGGAGAAACATTCACAGAAACCTCTTCAACCGCATCAAGAGAAATAGGCTGGTTGCTTCCGCCCGGCAATAGATCGCTGCTCAAACCGAAGTTGTTATTGAGGTTTGCACCATCAATCTGAATGTTATTGTAACGGTTATCACGTCCGGCAAAGCTGGT
>JAULVS010000197.1:0-1794 GCA_032110905.1 Chitinophagaceae bacterium
TCTCACTTCGGGAACATGCACATCATCCAAGCAAATTGTTTTGTAGCAGTTGTCGCATACAAAATGAACGTGGTTATCATGATGATGTCCTTCTGCACAATCATCTTTACATAGTGCATATTTAATCGTATTATCAGATGAAGGAATGTTGTGAATCATTCCTTTTTCTTCAAAAGCCTGAAGGGTTCTGTAAATCGTGACCCTGTCAATGCCATCTGCGATTTTTTTCTCAATATCTGCATGAGAAAGCGCTCCGTCACTATTGAAAAAAAGACTTAGTATTCGTTGACGGCTATCCGTGACGCTGAGTTGGTTTTTTTTAAGTAAATCGCGGATTTCGGTTTGCATAATAGCAATTTACTTAATTCGGATTATTCTGAAAAATACCATTTACAAAACGGGGGCCACTGTATGATTCTTTTATTATTCTTGGAATATCTTCAGATAATTTTTTTAATTCTTTTTTATCAAGCCCGTCATAAATACCACGCACATAACCCTCTTTGTCTACTAGAGCAAACAGCTGGGTATGAATAAACTGATCCTCAATCGCCGCGGTTTCATCCTGCTGGTTGTCGAGTAAATAACTTTTACGGGCTGCTTCGTATAGTTTTTCTTTGGTTCCGGTAAGCAGCCACCAGCGTGCTGCATTTAACTTGAGTGAATCGGCAAAATATTTTAATCTGCCAACGGAGTCCGTCTCCGGATCAACCGTATGACTCAGGAAAATCAAATCCTCCTCCGAAACAAACTCCTTCGCAATATTTTCCATACTGGCATTCATCTTCGGGCAAATTCCCTTGCAGGTGGTAAAGAAGAACTCCACCACCTGTACCTTCCCCGCCACTTGCCTGTTTGTAATCGTATCTCCAAGCTGATTCACAAATACAAATGGTTTTACTGCATTGATCTTGGGTAATTTTTTCCTCCACATGTCGTTATTACCGTAAAGACCAATATAAAATCCGCTCAGCAGAAGCAGGAAAAAGATGATATAAATAATTAGTTTTTTAGACATAAAGTAGATTCCGGATGCAAAGTTAGATGCTTCAACCAAGTAATGAACCTGAAACTTAACAAAGGAAAGAAAGACAAGTTGTAAAACATTCCCTTATTTTTATTTTTTAATTTTCAAATATGGACCAATTAACTCTCGGAATCGGAACCCGACTGCAGCATACTCGTTTTGGACCCGGTGTAATTGTAGGAATACGATACGCAACTTATCTGATTTCATTTATTAACCACGGCGTAAAAGAAATAGAAAAAACAGACAATGCGCTGGAAGAAATCATCCCCGAAAATGTAACAGAAGAAGTTGAAACGCACAGCGAAACAGAAAAAAGTCTTTTGCGGATTCTTCGCCTCTGGGGTAGCGTAACAGAAACTGTTCCTTTGGGTGAACGTTGGCAAAAGGGCAAACTGATTCTGCAACCGGCGGATGCTTCTTTAAAAGCAAAAGAAATCCCTGTAGAGGATTTCTTTCATAAAATAGTGATGCTGCGTGATCGACTTCGTGTACTTGAACAAAACATTAACAGCTCAAAGAATCTCTCTGATGAAGAAAAAGTAAACATCCAGCAGTACATCACCCGCTGCTATGGATCACTTACAACTTTTAACGTGCTGTTTAAAAATAAAGAACAGTGGTTTGTGGGTGAAAAAGGGAAAGAGGGTTAATTTATATATCTACAAAGATTCTTGCTCTTTTCTTAATTCTCTGTCGAACAAAAAGGTACCCAGCGGCATCCAGGCAGCCAAAAAAGCTATTACAAATCTTTTTAGTGGCCAGTT
>JAULVS010000198.1:0-6390 GCA_032110905.1 Chitinophagaceae bacterium
TTGAGCCGATAAAGATCCAGAAAACCACTTTAAAAAATATGCCTATCATATGTACAACCCTGTTTCCTGTAGTACCTGCACCGCTACTGATTTTTTGACCTAGCATACCAGCTGTTTCGCTTGCTTCTTTACTCATCCGTTCAGCACCCGATTGCAATTGTTTGCCTGCATTTTGCAGCCTGCCTTTAACGCCCTGCATTTCATCTTGTACAGCAGATTTAATACTGCTTACATCAATTTTATCACCGCGCATTTGCATCTTTTCAGTTGGTGTTTTGGCTACGGGTAACACAATCCAAAGGATGATGTAAGTTAAAAACAAGGATCCGCCAAATCCTCCGGTAACAATAAACAGGTGGGAGAATGCCGAGGAGAAAATACCTGCAATCACCGGAAGAAGGAAAATGATTCTTGGGATCCAGACAGGGATATTGAAATAGGAAGCAATGCCACCGCATATTCCGGCGATGACTTTCTGATCAGGGTTTCTGAAAAGACGTTTTTGTGTTAGTACTGTCAGAGGTTTCTCAGGCAATACAATCCAGAGTATCAGATAAATCAAAATGCCTGTACCCCCGCCAACAGACAGGATTGCGAAGAGTACACGAACAACGGTTGGATCGATGCGAAGTGTATGTGCAATGCCGCTGCAGACACCACCCAGAATCTTATCATTGCTATTTCTTATGAGCGATCCTTTTGGAGACAATGCTGAAGTGTTGGATGTGTTTGTTTCAGCCTGTGCTTGCTGTTCATTATCTAATTTTTCAAAATCTTCCACTTTACCCATACCGGCAATCACTGAAGATGCGATTTCATCCGTGATACAGACTGTACCCTTTTTAATTTCTTTTTCAAATAGTTCAGCGATACGGTCTTCGATATCATTAATGATTTCGTCTCTTCCTTCTTCATTTTGAAAGTAAGTACGCAAACTTTGGATATAATGTTGAACTTGTTCGAAGGCGGATTCTTCAATAGGGATAATTCGTCCCTGGAAATTGATGTTAACTACTTTTTTCATCTTTTTTTATTTATGTTGAAAGACAGGATATTTTTTTATTTATGAATGATTAACTGTTTGCTGACGTTTCATTTCTATGTATGACAGCATCTACCGATTCAACCATATCCTTCCATGTATCAGCCAGCTCCTGGTAAAACCCCACTCCCTTTTCAGTGAGTGAGAAATATTTCCTGGGAGGTCCGCTGCTGCTTTCTACCCATCTGTAGGATAGTAGTTCTGCGTTTTTAAGCCTGGTTAATAAGGGGTAAAGAGTCCCTTCCAGTAAAGAAAAATTTGCTTTTTTCATCTCTTCGATGATATCACTGGGATAGGCTTCTCCTCTTTTAATGATGGAAAGGATACAGAATTCCAGTACACCTTTGCGCATTTGACTATGGGTATTTTCAATATTCATATTAAAGATCTTTTATCGGTTAACTGTTGTCGATTATTGGTAATTGATAACTAAACTGCGACAAAGATATATATAAATTTAGTACTATGCAATGCAAGGTACTAAAATTTTGACAAATGGGCTAATTCAAGGGTAAGTGGTTATAGAAAACCTTACTCGCGAAAATTAATTTGTAATATTTTTAAACTTATGCTGAATAATCAATGACTTTGGTTTTCCTAAAGGATGAGCATTGAGGGTAATAAAAAAAGCCGCCAGTATAACTGACGGCTTCTTTTATCGAAAAGAAGATGAATTAGCTAAGGTGCTTAGAAAGGAACTTAGCCATATCAAACATAGAAACCTGAGACTTACCACCGAAGATTACCTTCAGTTTTGCATCAGCGTTTACATTGCGTTTGTTTTTAGCATCCTGCAGCTTATTTGCTTTGATGTAAGCCCACAGTTTTTTTACTGCTTCAGTACGGGGAAGAGCCTTGCTTCCAACTACTGCAGCTAGGTCAGCACTTGGAGTCAGTGCTTTCATAAAAGCAGCATTTGGTTTGCGAGCTGATTTTTTCTTAGCAGCTTTTTTTGGAGCAGCTTTCTTAACAGCTTTTTTCGGAGCAGCTTTCTTAGCAGCTTTTTTTGGAGCAGCTTTCTTAACAGCTTTTTTTGGAGCGGCTTTCTTAGCAGCTTTTTTTGGAGCGGCTTTCTTAGCAGCTTTTTTTGCTTTTTTTGTTGCCATTTTGTTTTAGGTTTAGAATGTTAATGGGATTTTTTGTAATTACCGATTCAAATATAAAATATTTCTGTTTCCCAACTAATTTTTTTGCTTTTTTTCATTGGGAAAATTCAATTTTTACCTGTATTGCAACCAGTTTTATTCATTGAGAGGTCTGAATAACCCGTTTTAATGCCTTTTTATTGACTGTATAACTACCTTATCGGTATGCTCTCGGAGGCGATATTGCTCACTGGGAATGATATCCGGAATTCAATAAAACCCTTTGCTGTAAAGGGTTTTGTGATTTTACACATTGCTTAGGCATGTAACATTTCATCAAAAGTTGTTTTTTACAGGAGCGGAGAGCAGGTGATCTTTGCCTTGCAATGAAGGAAATCATTCCGGTTATAGGGGGTTTCCTGCCGACAGATCGATCCGTTTCTTCGGTTGTTTGCCAATGAAGCGTAGTTTCTAATAAGACAGTTCAGACACCTACAAACCGTCAATTGATGTACTAGAAAACGGTTGTTATAGTCTGACATGATTTTAAATTAAAAATTTCAAAATGAAACACTTCATTGTTGCGTCTCTGATGCTTTTATCCTTTTCTACAATTAAGGCCGATGACAAGAAAAATTCAGCTGTACAAACTCCAATTGAGATTAACCGCGTGGGTGTGTGGAATAATCAGCCGGTGTATGCTATCAGCAATGTGTCAACCTTAAAACAGCCTCTTCTGCTTGTAATTAAAGATGAGTTTGGCCAGGTGTTGCACGAACAACTCTTACCTCAGGCAAAATTTACAGTCCAGCTTCAATTTAATATTTATGAGCTGGGAAACACAGCAATAGTATTTGAGGCATACAATAGCAATGGTATCTTGCTATTCAGCAGTAAGATTTTGCCGGCTTCTCTTTAAGGGTTTGATTGAATTCATTATGTATGAGCCTGTCGTTTTCGACAGGCTTTTCTTTTTCGATTACAAGCTTGTAAATATGATGAACCCGCTGTAAACGACTCCAATTTTACAATGCCGGACAGATAAGCCTGTACTTATTTAACGGTGGCCGTTGCGCCAAAAATGGAAAACAATTCATCATTAAAAAAAACGAAAATGAAAACAAAAAAAACCATTTACCATCTGATCGTAGATAAAAGCGGATCTATGAACGACTGCATCGATCGCACCATCGAAGGGTTTAATGAACAGCTGAAAAGTATTTGTCTGCTTGCCAACAAATATCCTGAGCAGGATATTGCAATTGGTCTCACGATGTTCAATGATCGAGTGCAGCCCTTGTTTTACGAAACGGCTCCGGAGATTGTGAAGCCTCTTACTGTTAGGTCTTACTGGACGAAAGGATGTACTGCCTTGCTCGATGCGATCGGAGAAACAGTCACAACTCTCCAGCAGGCACAGGTGAGATCTGAGCAGTTTATTCCTACAACTGTTGTGATTGTTATTCTGACAGACGGACATGAGAATTCATCTTCAAAATACCGGCTTGAGGATATAAGAAGGATGATTGCCGGTTTAGAGGAAACAGGGAAGTGGACTTTCAGCTTTATCGGTGCCACCCTGGATGCCGTTCATGTCGCAGAGCAAATGGCTATCAAGCGAAGTAACAGCGTTCAGTTTGATAAATCTGAAATGAAATCAAAGGTTTGGGACCGTTTAGGTATTGCTATGGATTCTTATATGGAGAAGAAAGACAAAGGGCAAGACCTGGGAGATTTTATTGAAAAATAAGCCATTCTTTTTCGGGAAGCCCTTAACTTAGGGTTTCCCGATTATTTTAATTTTTATGGATATACATCTTATCAGAAGTTCTGAAGTTGATAAAATACTTTTCACCAAAGTCATCGATTTATTGCAATCTATTCCCGGATCAATTTGTTTTTCCTGTAAACCCAATTCAATCATCAATTTAGATGAAGATGAGTTTCAACATCAAACAATCAAAGATGAAGATGGGTTTTTTAAGCAGATGCGGCAGAGAACATTTATAGCAGAGGAAAAGTTAATGCCAACATTCCCGTTAGAGCGAAAAGCGGTATCCTGGGATTATTTATTTCAAAAAGCGGCTCACTACAGAATAGAAAATGATATTCCGGAAAATCATTTTGTGATTTTAATTACAAATATCCCCAATCAATCCAACTGGTTTGCAGCACTTGATCAAAATAATCCATACAACGGATTTATACATTCCGACGATTGGGAGTTTATCATCGATTGTTCTGCTGCTTTTCCGGTTGCCTATGAGGTGATAGCATTATTATTACAAAAGCATTTGTTTAATGGTGTCATGGAACTGCGGCAGAAAGTGCATGGTACTTCCATCGGTTGCGTCAGCGATCTGTGTATGAATAAGAGAGAGATCATCCTCAAATTAAGAACTGCTGATATCTGCCCCTCCTGTATGCATACGCTCAAAGAACGTTTGCCCTTAAATATCGTTCACCATGCGCGTATGATTATGGAGTCATTGCGTGTTAAAATGTTATTTGCTCAAAATTTTAGACAGGATGTGCCGCTCAGTCGATTGATTATCTCTCCGCAGAAGAAACTATTTCTTCCTGATTTCGATAACCAGGAAGTAAAGCTGAGGCCACTTGAAAAAGCTTTGTATTTTTTGTTTCTTGAAATGCCTGATGGTATTTTTCTAAGTAATCTCTGCGACCATCGGGAAAAACTATATGATATTTATACGCGTCTATCCAACAGGGGGATGTTAGATGAAATGAAAATACGGATTGATAACATGACGAACGTGCTCACTAATTCTGCGAGCGAAAAAATTTCCAGGATCAGACAGGTCTTTGAAGAACTCATAGGCCAAGATTTGGCAGAGCATTATGTGATCAGGGGAGAGGTAGGCGAAGCAAAAAAAATTGCGATTGCCCGAAGCCTGGTTGTATCTGAATGATCATTGGTAAACTTTTATCATTTAAATATACAAATCCGTTAACCGACATTAACATCAGAATGTCTTATCCGCCATCAGATATGTCAATGTTTATGCGATAATCTGTTTTTGAAGATTCATCCAGCCTGCGTAACTTGAAAAAAACTTTTCGTGTATCGTTGCTTCTTTCTATTTATTTTATTTCCTTTTTTTTCATTCTCCCAGGTCCCAATATGCGATCTGATTATTACAAATGGAAAGATACTTGATGGCACAGGCAATAGCTGGTATTATGGGGATGTTGCAATCAAAGACGGAAAAATTTTCGCCATAGGCAAACTGGATACTATATCTGCTATCCGCAGAATAGATGTCACTCACCAGGTTATTGCTCCCGGTTTTATTGATGTGCATACTCATATTGAAGGTGATGAAGTAAAGAGCCCGGAAGCGGCAAATTTTCTGTTTGATGGCGTAACAACAGTCATTACCGGAAACTGCGGTTCATCGTTTATGCCCCTACGGGATTATTTCAAATTGATCGATAGTCTTAGGTTGTCAATCAATATTGCTTCCCTGGTCGGTCATGGCACAATACGGGAACAGGTGATGGGTCGTGTCAACCGAGCTCCTTCTCCGGAAGAAATGCAAGGAATGAAGCTTCTTGTTGAGGAGGCCATGAAAGATGGTGCTCTTGGTATTTCAACTGGATTAATTTATATACCCGGTACGTTTTCCAAAACTGAAGAGATCATAGAACTAGCTGAGGTTGCTTCGCAGTACGGAGGATTGTATGCAAGTCACATACGCGATGAAGGCGATAGCGTGGTTCAGGCAGTAAAGGAAGCAATTCAGATTGGGCGGGTCAATAATATGCCGGTGCAGGTGTCTCATTACAAAATAAGCGGACAACATAACTGGGGACGAAGCAAAGAAACAATCCCTCTTATTGTACAAGCACGGGAAGAGGGCATTGATGTAACCATCGATCAGTATCCGTATACGGCAAGCAGTACATCGCTTAGTACATTATTGCCGGATGATTTACTTGCAGATGGAAAAGACTCTGTTAATGCCAGGCTAAGCAGGCCTGAAGTCAGAAAAAAAACTGTTGCTTATATGTTAGCCAGACTGGCTAAAAGAAAATTAAACCATTATAATTATACCGTTATTGCTAATTATCCTCACGATACTTCTCTAAACGGATTATCCATTGAAAAAGCAAACCTCAAATTAGGGAGAAAGCATACAGCCGGGCACGAAGCAGAATTAATTTTAGACATGATGCTCAACGGAGGCGCCGGTATGGTTTTTCACGGCATGTCTGAAGAAGATGTAAAAAACATTATGAAAT
>JAULVS010000199.1:0-4026 GCA_032110905.1 Chitinophagaceae bacterium
CTTTTCATACGAAACCATTCTTTCCCTCCGTTGAGAGAGACAAACAATCCCATCTCAGTTCCAAGAAAGAGTAAATCTTTCTTCAGTAAATCTTCTTTAATCTTATGTGCAAATCCGGTAAACTCTGCACTCTCCATTTTCTTCCAGCTTTTGCCCATATCCTCACTCTTTGCTACATGAGTTTTGTGATCACCATAGCTGTGGTTGTCAAAAGTGGCATACACTATATTTCTATCAAAGCGTGAAGGTTCAATGCTGCTCACCCAAGTGCCCGCGGGAATGCCGCATGCTGCATAATTGGCAGATACATTCATCCACTTTTTACCTCCGTCTGTTGTGTACTGAATATTGCCGTCGTCAGTTCCCACCCAGATTAAATTTTCATCGAGAGGAGACTCTGCTATCGTAAAAATTGTACAGTGATTTTCTGCACTTGTGATATCCATACTAATACCGCCGCTTTTCTCCTGCTCCTGTTTCTTTTTGTCATTGGTTGTTAAGTCGGGAGAAATTTTTGTCCAATTGGTTCCACGATCAGTGCTCTTATAAACATACTGCGCACCTGTATAAATGTTCTTTGGATTTTTAGCGCCGAGTACAAGCGGCGTATTCCAGTTGAAACGAAGCAATTCATTCCCTGATTCTGACTGAGGCTTTATGCCAACGTTGGTGCCATCGCTGATGCGAACGCGAAACATATTTCCGCCTTGGTATTCTGCATAGGCGATATCAGAATTTTCCGAATCTGGTTGTACCCAGAATCCATCACCTCCGAAGATGCTTTTCCAGTCACCATTCAACACGCCTCCGGGAGCTGAGCTTGGTGCTACCCAGCTGCCATTGTCCTGTAAACCTCCATACACCCGATAAGGATTTTTTTGGTCTACGCTTACGTGATAGAATTGTCCGACCGGCAGGTTGTTGACAAACTTCCAGTTGGCGCCGCGATCTAAGCTGTAGTACACGCCACCGTCGGTACCCAAATACATTTTATTGGTATTGGAAGGATCAATCCATAAAGCATGGTGATCACTGTGAATCCATCCGCCGTCATTGCTTGCTTCCGCAAACGAATAACCTCCGTCGCTCGAATAAGCAAAACTGAATGCCGGTCTGTAAACGCGCTTGGGATCTTTCGGATCTACTTCCAGTGTTGAGAAATAGAAAGGACGGGAGCGGATATTTGCTGTTGCAGAAAGTTCTTTCCAGTTTTCGCCGCCATCATTAGAAATATACAAGCCGGTATTTTCACTCTCTACAATCGCCCAAAGGTTTTGCGGAGAAGAAGGTGCAATGGCTAATGCCACTCGACCAAAAGGTTTGGCGGGAAGGCCTTTGTTCAGCTCCTTCCATGTTTTACCGCCATCAAGACTTTTATAAATTCCGCTTCCTTGTCCGCCACTGTTAAACGAATAAGGCAAACGACGGAATTCCCAGGTAGTTGCATAGAGGATGCTGGGGTTCGATGGATCGATTTCAATATCAGCAACACCGGTTTTTTCATTGATGTATAAAATCTTTTCCCATGTTTTTCCTGCATCGGTTGATTTATACAATCCACGGTGTTTTCCGTTGCTCCATAAAGGGCCGGGAGCGGAAACGTAGATAATATTTGAATTAGAAGGGTCAATCAGTACTTTGGAAATATGCTCTGTGCTGTCGAGGCCAATCTTCGTCCAGTTGTCCCCACCATCCGTTGATTTATACATACCGTCACCAATAGACACACTGTTACGCATATTGCTTTCGCCGGTGCCGACATAAATCGTTTTAGGATTTTTCTGATCAACGGCCATAGCGCCAATGCTTTGGTTGTGTTTGTCGAAAATTGGTTTAAAGGAGAACCCCGCATTAGTCGATTTCCAGATGCCGCCGCCTGCGGTGCCAACAAAAATGGTTTTGCCGCTGTCTTTGTGCAAACCTACAATGTCGGTGATGCGTCCGCTCATCGTACCCGGACCAAGATAGCGCGCTTCCATTAATCCGAAGGTCGAGGCATTGATGTTGTTTTGAGCTTTAATTACTTGAGCGCTTAAAAAGCAGATAATGACGAAAAGTGATTTTTTCATAAAGATTCTTTTTTAAAAAGAGAACCCCGGCTTTGACCGGGGTTCAATAAAAAATGATAAAAACTATTTTGCAGGTTTGAAAAGAGAAGCGTCGAGGGTTGTGTTTACCTCAACTGATTCAATAGTGAGGTCGGCATTAAAGCCGGGTCCCATTGGAACTGTTGTACTCATTGGGAGAACGATACCTGATGAATGTTTCTGGTAATTGCTGAATGAAGTAGCTACTTCAGCTTCCTGACCATTTGCACTGATAGTGCTCACTGCTTTGATAATATAATAGGTTGCAGGGTCGAAAAACAAAGTTTGAGTTTTTCCTCCTTTCAGGGCCATTTTCACTTTAAAACACTCAGTGCCATCTACATCTTCTTTTCCAAGGAATTCTGCACTGTGTCCTTTTTTAGCGTAGTCGATCACCACTCCTTGAATGTCCAGTCCGTCCTGTTCATCCTTTACCTGATCAGCTGTCATTGCTTCAACTGTAGCTGCTCCCTGAAAAGGCATATAGCTCCATCCTTCTGTATTTGTGACAATTTGATAGCCGGTCATTCCCATCAGAGAAATATCCGTACGGGCTGCCTGGTTATGAACGATAGACCGTTTCATCTGAATTTCAGCTCCTTGAACAGACATATTTCCGGTCTGTACCATGGAGGTGACTTTTTTCCAATTATCCATTCCTCCAATAGCATTTACGTGCTTATTGATGATCTCATCTGCTGTTTGCGCATTGCTTACTAAAATTGTAAAGAACGCTGCAATAAATAAAGAAATTGATTTCATTTTTTGTGTTTTAATTAGATGATTTTTTGTCTTTGTTTTAAAAGTATTAGATAATCAGTATTTAAATTTTTAGGAATGTTACATCTCGATTGACAAAGTCGGTTATTATTCACAAAAATAGAGCCTTTCCGATTGCAACAACAACCTTTCAGCCTTAACTTGAGCCATTAATCGAAAAATATGTCCACTTCTTTTCGGGTTACAGGCAACCTTGTTAATATTTTCACAAAAGAAATTTATTTCGGAACCCTTGAGATAGATGATGGAAAGATTATTTCTCATAAGAAGACCGGCATGGAGGATCCATCACTCCCTTATTACCTGCCGGGGTTTATAGACAGCCATGTGCATATAGAAAGTTCCATGCTGGTGCCTTCTGAGTTTGCAAGGCTTGCGGTTGTTCACGGCACGGTTGCCACCATTAGTGATCCGCATGAAATTGCCAATGTTTGTGGTATTGAAGGAGTGGAATATATGATCGAAAACGGGAAAACTGTTCCCTTTAAATTCAATTTCGGAGCGCCAAGTTGTGTGCCTGCTACTGTTTTTGAAACAGCCGGCGATACATTAGATGCAGAGGCGGTAAAACAGCTGCTGCAAAGAGATGAAATCAAATACCTGAGTGAGATGATGAACTTCCCCGGCGTGTTGCAGGGAGATGAAGAAGTATTGAAAAAAATTGAAGCGGCACGTGTGCTTGGAAAACCGATCGATGGACATGCCCCGGGGTTGAGAGGAGAAACGGCGAAGAAATATATTGAAACACCGCTGGCGAATAAAGAAGGAGAAATCATTATCAGCACCGATCATGAATGTTTTACGAAAGAGGAAGCATTAGATAAGATTGGCTTTGGGATGAAGATCATCATCCGTGAAGGAAGTGCTGCGAAAAATTTTGAAGCGTTGATTGATTTGTTACATACTTATCCCGATCAGATTTTGTTTTGCAGCGATGATAAGCATCCTGATAGTTTAATTCTCGGACATATCAATCAACTCTGTGCGAGAGCTGTTGAAAAAGGAATAAACATTTTCAATGTACTACAGGCAGCCTGTGTGAATCCTGTTACTCATTATAAATTGGATGTTGGTTTATTAAGAGAAGGCGATGACGCAGATTTTGTGTGCGTGAATAATCTAAGAGATTTCAAAGTGAACGCAACTTATATTAGTGGAC
>JAULVS010000200.1:0-4567 GCA_032110905.1 Chitinophagaceae bacterium
TATTCTCTTGATGCTTTTTATAATGCAAAAATGGTGATGCCAGGAGTTATTACACTCCAATGTAATCCTTTTTCAAGTTACGAAGCGGCTACCGCAGAAATGAAAAAGCTAAATGAGCAACTGGATAATGCCAATTTAAAAAATGTAGCCCAGATCGTTATTTGTGATGACAGCACTTTTGTTGCTGCCAATATGAACAATTATTTATGGGTAACCTATACCAGGTGCAATCCGTCACATGATGTTTACGGCATTCGTTCTTTCAATGCTTATAAACATTGGGGATGTAATGGCCCTGTTGTATTTGATGCACGTTTAAAACCTCACCATGCGCCAACGGTCGAAAAAGACCCTGCTACTGAAGAAAAAATTGATAGCCTGTTCCGTAACGGAAGCCTGAGCAGCCTTGGTTTATAAAACCATCAGATCTGATCAAGAACTACCAGCAAAGCATAAACAACACCGGGAATCCAAAAAATTAAAGATAAGATCAAACTGATCCAGAATTTTGTATTGATCTCCCCCTGATGCAGGTAAACCGCAAGTGGAGGAAGGAGAATAGCAAGGATAACATAGAGCAGCGTTGTTTCATCTGCACCTTGATTTTGCTTGTGTTTTTTTATCTCCTTTTTTACTTCTTTTATACGCTCATTTCTTTCTTTGACAGATAAATTTCTAAATTCTTCGATCGTCTTCTCTGCTGACGGTTCTTTCATAAATGAAGAGGCGTTATAATATGCAGCGAAAACAGGCTGTGAGAGAAAAAGAACCAGGAAAGGAATAAAGAATTTAGCCATAGTAAAAGATGTTATGTGTTTGTTAATCAATAAAAACGCAAATTAACGAAGCTGAGCTTTTAAAAAAATGATATAATGTTATATTAGTTGAATATGAATCATTTTAATCCTCCCATCAATTCTTCAAGTTTTTTTGGAAGGTCTTCACCCCTTAAGTTTTTGGAAATAATTACGCCATTGGGATCAATCAAAATATTTTGTGGAATAGAACTGATCTTATACATCCTTGCTACCTCATTGCTCCAGAATTTCAAATCACTCAACTGTGTCCAGTTCAACCTGTCGTCTTTGATTGCCTGCATCCACGCCTCCTTCGACCTGTCAAGTGAAATGCCCAGCACAGTGAAATTTCGGTCCTTAAACTTTTCGTATGCCTGAACCACATTCGGATTTTCCATCCGGCACGGCCCACACCAACTTGCCCAGAAATCTACAAGCACATACTTTCCCCTAAATGAAGAAAGTGAAACCATTGTGCCACTTGTATCTGCCTGTTGAAAATCGACAGCCTCCGAACCAACAGCTCCGATTCGAAGATCCTCAATGATTTTCCCAACCATTCTTCCGTAATAACTTTTCTTTACCGGCTCAGTTAATTTTCTATAACGGTTCTCCAATGGTTCAGGCTGTTGAAAAAAGTTATAAACAAAGAGAAGTAACAATGGAGAAACAAATGAATTTTTCTCAACCTCAACATATTCATCTGTTTTCTGATCAATTTCAGTAATAACAGAGCGAAGCGTAACATACAGCGAATCTTTCTGAGCTGAATATACAGGATCATTGATTTGCCTGCTTATTGCATCCATTTGAATAAACAAGGGGTCAAACTGCTGCTGGAATGACTTATACTGGCTCTGAATTTTTCCGCCCTGCACTTTTGCTGTGAAAAACTCTCCGTAATTGGCGTCAACCTTGTATTGTCCACCTTCGAGAAACAAAGCAAGCGCCTGTGAAGAACCGGAATAAGTTAGCATGTAAATAGAAGGCTCCTTAATTGATCCTTTAAATGTAAAAGATCCTTTTTTTGAAATAACCTTTGTAATCGGCTCACTTTGTACGTTATCTGCATGTAATGTAACCTCTGTACTATCCGGCAAACCGGTAATTTTTCCTTTGATTGTAAATTTCAACTGTGCCTGTACATAAGAAGTCAGCAAAAAAAGAACGGCAATAAATAATAGCACCTTTTTCATTTAACGAGAATGTCTTTGTTTGAGAATTTGATACACTTCCTCCAGATCGATTTCTTTGGCTCTAAGTAAAACCAGAAAATGGAATAACAAATCGGCAGCCTCGTTCAGAAATAAATCCTTGTTGTTGTCTTTGGATTCAATCACAAGTTCCACCGCTTCTTCGCCAACTTTCTGTGCAATTTTATTGATACCTTTTTCAAAAAGACTTTTCACATAACTCTTTTCATCATTTCCTTTTCTTCTGAGGTCGATGATGTCCTGCAGGTAAAACAAGAAATCTGAAGTATGATTGGGCTCATTCCAGCAAGTATCGGCGCCGGTATGACAAGTAGGTCCAAGCGGCTCCGCCTTGATCAGCAAAGTGTCTTCATCACAATCCAGTGAAATTTGTTTGACGTTTAAAAAGTTTCCACTCTCCTCCCCTTTGGTCCACAATCTTTGTTTGGAACGGCTGTAAAAAGTAACACGGCCTGTTTCCTGCGTCAGCCTGAATGCTTCTTCATTCATATAACCGAGCATTAGTACTTTTCCGGTCTTCTGATCTTGAACAATGGCTGGTATCAGTCCTTCAATTGATTTATTAAAATCGGGATTCAAATTAATCTGTTTGTTAAGTGGATGATGACAAAACTACAACCTCACAGGGATATTCTGCTCTTTCAGGTAGGCTTTTAAAGTCTGTATTTCAATCTCTGAAAAATGAAAAATACTTGCTGCGAGGGCTGCATCTGCTTTGCCTACAGTAAATACTTCAGAAAAATGCTGCATTGTTCCGGCTCCACCGCTTGCAATCACGGGCACGGGCAGAGATGTTGAAAGCCGCGATGTAATATCCATAGCAAAGCCTGCTTTGGTTCCGTCATTGTTCATACTTGTAAGTAAGATTTCCCCGGCTCCTCTTTCCACACCCTCCCTGGCCCATTCATCACAACGTTTTCCCGTGGCCGTTCTCCCTCCGTTCAGATAAACATACCACTCTCCGTCTGCTTCTTTTTTGGTATCGATAGCCAAAACACAACATTGACTACCTGCGGCAAGAGCTATTTCTGTAATTAATTCAGGTCGCTGGAAGGCTGCAGTATTCACACTTACCTTATCTGCTCCTGATTGCAACAGCCAGTGCATATCATCGGCCGTGCGAACACCTCCTCCTACAGTAAACGGGATATTCACAACGCCGGCGATGCGTTTTACCAGTTCGCTTAGCGTTTTTCTTTTCTCAACTGTCGCTGTAATATCCAGAAACACCAATTCATCTGCACCGGATCTTGCATACAAGGCTCCAAGTTCAACCGGATCACCGGCATCCCGTAAATCCACAAAATTAGTCCCCTTTACCGTACGGCCGTCTTTGATATCCAGGCAAGGGATGATTCGTTTAGTGAGCATATACTTCTGATGTCCTCTTAAAAAATGAGAACGCAAAGGTAAAGGAATAGGATCTGCCCTAAACCCCTCAACTCCTAAACACCTAAACGTCTCACACCTAAACATTTTTATTCCTAAATTCTCAAACATATCCCGAAATTTGGAGTTCCCCGAAGAGAAATAAAAATGAGTCGTTTTTCACACCTACATGTTCATACCCAGTATTCACTGCTCGACGGAGCGGCAAATATTGATGCACTTTATAAGAAAGCGGTTGCTGACAATATGCCCGCCATCGCCATCACCGATCACGGCAATATGTTCGGTGTGTTTCAGTTTGTGGCACAGGCCCAGAAACATAAAAACGAAGACGGCTCGCTGAAAGTAAAGCCGATCGTAGGTTGTGAATTCTATGTGGCTGAAAACCGTCATCGCAAAACTTTCAGCAAAGAAGAAAAAGACAAACGCTACCACCAGGTGATGCTGGCTAAAAATGAAACCGGTTATAAAAATCTGGTTAAACTCACGTCACTGGGTTTTACGGAGGGGATGTACAGCAAATACCCGCGGATCGACAAAGAATTGATTCATAAATACCACGAAGGATTAATAGCAACCACCTGCTGCCTGGGAGCATGGGTGCCGCAAATGATTCTCACCAAAGGAGAAGAAGAGGCCGAAGATGAATTCAAATGGTGGCTGAATATTTTTCAGGATGATTACTATGTGGAATTGCAGCGTCACAACATGGAAGAGCAGAACAAAGTGAATGCCATCCTGGTAAAGTTTGCTCGTAAATACAATGTAAAAATCATCGCCAGCAACGATTCACATTATGTGGATCAATCTGATTTCAATGCACATGATATTTTACTTTGTATCAACACCGGAGAAAAGCTGGCAACACCTGCACTGAGAGAATTCAGCGATGACGATATCAACGTAAAAAACAAACGTTTCGCCTTCCCGAATGATCAGTTCTTTTTTAAGTCGACCGCGCAAATGAAAGATCTCTTTCAGGATTTGCCGGAAGCCATCGACAACACCAATGAAATAGCAGGAAAAGTAGATGTGCTGAATCTTAAAAAAGATATTCTCCTGCCTGCATTTCCTCTTCCCAAAGCTTTTCAGATTCATGAAGACAGCAACCTCAATCAGTGGGAGTACCTCAAACATCTTACTTATGAAGGTGCAGCAAACCGATAT
>JAULVS010000201.1:0-33317 GCA_032110905.1 Chitinophagaceae bacterium
CTCTCGGATCAAAATAACGTGGCTTTGATGGCGTTTCAGGCAATAAAACCACTGAGCTGTTTAACTCAATTGTAAAGCTTGAAGTTCCTTCAGTAGCGGAAGATCTGCTATAGGTCTTAACCGTTTTTATTTCCATGTTTAACGGGTAGGCACGAAGTTCCTTGATGTATGATTTGTCTGTTTGGTTAGACCCAAGTTGAAATCCGGTTCTTACTCTTGTGTTAAAAAAGAGAATATCATTTTCTACATTGAGGAAATCCGTTACATCTACAACCAGAGACCGTTTTGATGAAGCACTGTCTCCTCCCATTGCTTTTATGTCAAAAGCCTGTACTATGGGTTGCAGATTTGAGTTCACGACAGCTTTATACATACCATTATCATCACTGCCTCGCTGATCATAAGAAACCCTTTGAATAAACAATTTATTATTAGGTCCCTTTTGCAGACGTATCACATTATTGTTTACAATATCTCCAGCATAGCCTGTAAATCCATTGTTTAAACCGGTTGCAGATTTGGAAATACGGGTTACAATGAGCAGATCCCTTCCAATAACAGTGTCAGAAACTTCCCAGTACCATTTGTCTTCTACTTGATGTACAGTTATTAGGCCGGCATCACTTTTAGCCTTGTCGGAGATGATTTCTTTGTATGGCTTAATGCCGCCGGGTTTATTTCCACTTACAGCATTAGTCGCCGGATTTTGACCTGAAGAAGCAGATTCGTTTTTTTTCTGAGCTGTTGTGGTCAACACAATAAACGAACAAATGATAGCAAATAAATAATTTAATAAGAAGGGATGCATTGGAAATTGAGCTGATTTAAGTTTAGTGTGATTTTTAGACATGTAATTGTATTTGGGGGTTGGCGCCATATTTTGAAACTATTCTGTTTAAATCTAAATGCGATGATAAGAAAAAGTAATCTGAAAGAAACCAAAATGTTAACAGAAGGGCTTAAAAATTGTTTGGGCGGAAAGAATTCAGAAAAAAAACCATTCAATTTTATCGACAAAAAGAATATTTCCTAAATTGTGCCTCCCAATGGTGGGTGATTAAGAAGTTCATCTGCCGGTAAACCAATTCATTTAAAATAAAAGTATCATGGCTGAAATCAAATCAACTGCATCTGCTAAGGCAAAAAAAGGAAACAACATGATTTCCTGGCTGGCTCCTGTCATTTGTATCATTGTCGGTTATCTTATCTGGAGATTCTATCTTGGTAGTGCATCCGGATTTAAAGAGCCAGATTTAAGCGGCGGATTCTGGCCTTCACACAAAAAACCTACTTCTGCTATGAGCAGGGTTTATGAGGGTGGTATTATCGTTCCATTCCTGATCGGTCTTTTTCTTATGGTACTTACATTCTCTATTGAGCGTTTGATGACGATTATGAAAGCTTTGGGCGGAGGTAATGTTTCAGATTTTGTAAGAAATGTTCAATACCAGCTTGCAAACAAAAATATTGATGCCGCCATAGCTTCTTGCGACAAACAAAAGGGTTCTGTAGGAAATGTAATGAAGGCGGGTCTAATCAAATATAAAGAAATGACCACGGCACAAGGTCTTGATACAGAACAGAAAGTAGCATCGATCCAGAAAGAAGTAGAAGAGGCTACAGCTCTTGAACTGCCTATGCTTCAGCAAAATATGGTGTTCTTATCTACAATTACATCTCTTGGTACACTTATCGCACTTCTCGGTACGGTATTGGGTATGATTCGTTCATTTGCTGCTCTAGGTGAAGAAGGTGCAGGTGGAGATGCTTCACAACTTGCGGTTGGTATTTCTGAGGCCCTTTATAACACAGCCCTTGGTATCGCTACATCTTCTTTTGCACTGATTATGTACAATGTATTAACGACAAAGATCGATTCAATTACCTATGGTATTGATGAATCAAGTTTTACATTGACACAGAGCTTCACGGCTCAGTACAAATAATTTTTTGATTATTTGTGGAAATCAGTTCGTTAATGCATCTAATATTAAACTGAGTTTAAATGCCCAAACTTAAAATACAAAAGAAAAGTACCTGGGTGGATATGACCGCTTTCGTGGATGTATCCTTCCTTATACTTTCCTTCTTTATGCTGGCAACCAAATTTAAGCCACCTGAAACTGTTTCAGTGGAGAATCCTAAGTCTGTTTCTTCTGAAAATGTTGCTGAAAAAGATGTTTTTAAAGTCACTTTTGATAAGCAAGGTCGTTGTTTCATCAGTTTCAGTACAGATGAAGAAGCAAAGGGAAGAGTTTTGAATATGCTCAAGGTGGTCGAATCCCAAAAAGGCATCAGTTTAAGCACACAGGAAAAAGCTCGTTTCATCAGTTATTCCGTTGGAGGCATCGGGGTTCCTTTTTCCCAACTTAAATCCTTACTGAGTCTTTCTGAAGATCAGTTTAAGACTTTTCAGCAGCCGGGTATACCCATCAAAGACACTGCAGATATTCAATTGTACGATTGGATCAATGCTTTACTTGTTGGGAATGACAACCGCAAACCGGCAAATGTGATGTTGAACGGAGACAATGCAGCACATTATCCTGAGTTTAAAAATATTCTTACTGCCTTTAAGCGTAACAAGGTTTATTCCTTTAAGCTTATCACAGCACAGGAACAGGTTCCGGTAGGAACACCTTTGGATCAGACACGCAAAAAGCCTTAAACTTCAAAAATAATTTAAAATGGGAGCAGATATAGATAGTGGCTCGCAGGACCATGGTAAGAAAAGTCCTGGCGTCAAAAAACAGAAAAAGGCATCAGCAAAGGTGGATATGACACCGATGGTCGACCTCGGATTTCTGCTGATTACTTTCTTCATCTTTACCACTACCATGAGCACACCCAAAGCCTTTAAGCTTAATGTGCCGGTAGATACGGAAAAAGAAGAAGAACAAACAGAAGCGAAAGCCTCAGGTGCATTCACTATTCTTCTCTCTAAAGAGAACCATGTTTATTATTACGAAGGTCAGCTTCTTCCGGATGCATCTAATTTTAAATCTACCAATTTCAAAGATCTACGTGGCATTCTCCTCGACAAGAAAACACGCACGCCTGAAAAAGATCTGGTGGTTATTATCAAGCCAAACGAATCAAGTAACTACAAAAATGTAGTGGATGTGCTTGATGAAATGACCATTACAGAAATTAAACGATATGCGATGATAGACATTTCACCCCAGGAAAATGAACTGATAAAAGTAACGGAAGGTTCTAAATAATGAAGTGGCAATAAAAGCGTTTCATCTTCATAAAACCGAAAGATATGGAAGCAAATAAAATATTAGGTTCAGATTTTCTGGACATCCTGTTTGAGGGTCGTAATAAAAGCTACGGTGCTTACGAACTCCGCAAGACCTATCAGAAAAGACTTCAGTTAGCACTTTTTATTACACTGGGTGTAACAGCAGGTATATTTTTATTGTCGTTTATTTATAATAAAATAGGCAATGGCGATAAGGATAAAGTAAAAGTGTCTGATGTAACACTTACAGACATCAAACAGGAAGAAGAGAAAAAAATTGAACCACCACCACCTCCTCCTCCTCCAAAACAGGAGCCTCCCAAAATTGAAATGCAGAAATTCACTCCTCCTAAAATTGTAGAGGATGAAAAATTTGAAGAGAAAAATGAGGTGAAGGAGCAGGAAGAAATTACCAATGTAAGTACTGTAAGTCAGGAAGGTGTAAAAGATGAAGAATTTGTTGCTCCTCCAAAAGTAGAAGAAGCAAATAATGTGGTGGCTCCCGTACAGGAACCAGGTTTCCTGGATCCTTCAATGGAGGCCCAATTTAATGGCGACTGGAGAAGTTATGTTCAGCGCACAATTGAACGTTCAATTGATGATCTGGTTGATGATGGCGTTGCGGGAACATGCGAAGTTTTATTTATTGTTGCGGAAGATGGCGCAGTGAGTAGTGTGGAAGCGCTCACAATGAAAGGAACTGTACTCGCACGCGTGGCAGTTGATGCCATCAAGAGAGGTCCAAAATGGAAACCCGGGAAAAATGCACTTGGACAGCCTGTTGCTTCCAAGAGAATACAAAAGGTAACTTTTGTGCTGCCCGACGAATAACAAGCCCTTTATCATGAAGGAATATACAAGCAACGTCCCTGCCGGGTTTCCGGCGGGGATTTTTTTTACCTTCCGTATGACTTTACCTTTGCCATATGCTCGGACATCTTGCTTCATGGGATGAAACTATCGTTGCGCTGGCAACTCCTCACGGTATGGGTGCTATTGGCGTCATCCGTATCAGTGGTTCACAGGCAATAGATATTGTAGATCGTCATTTCCGTTCTAAAAATCTTCATAAACAGCCTACTCATACCGTACATGTCGGTTTGTTCAGAGACAACGAAAAGGTATTGGATGAAGTCGTAATCGCTTTGTTTAAAGCGCCGAGAAGTTATACCGGAGAAGATGTGGTTGAAATCAGTTGTCATGGTTCTTCATTTATTCTTGAACAGGTATTACAATCTCTCATAAATAGTGGGGCAAGACTTGCAAGACCCGGTGAGTTTACATTGCGCGCATTTTTAAAAGGAAAACTTGATCTCACCCAGGCGGAGGCAGTTGCAGACCTGATTGCAAGTAATACCGAAGCAAGCAAGAATGCAGCAATGCATAATATACGAGGCGGATTCTCACTCGTGCTTCAGCAACTAAGAGAACAGTTAATCAAATTTTCCTCCCTCATAGAGTTGGAACTCGATTTTTCCCAGGAGGATGTTGAGTTTGCTGATCGCACACAACTTCGCGAGTTACTGACTGGTGCACAAAAAACTGTTGCAGTTTTACTTTCTTCTTTTCAGCTTGGCAATGTCATTAAAAATGGTGTGAGTGTAGCCATTGTCGGAAAACCCAATGCAGGGAAATCAACACTACTGAATGCTTTGCTTCAGGAGAACCGGGCTATTGTAAGTGACATTGCAGGTACAACAAGGGACACCATCGAAGAGATTTTAAATATTGACGGGGTTCTTTTCAGGTTAATTGATACAGCAGGTATTCGTGAAAGTGCCGACATCATTGAGTCAATGGGCGTGGAGAAGAGTATGGAAAAGATGCGGACTGCCGATCTGGTTGTTTATCTGTATGATGTTTCTACACTTACTGCTGCTGAACTTGAATCAGCATTGATCATGATTAAGGAGCAAAACCCTCGTGTGGTTGCAGTAGGGAATAAGCTTGATGAAGAGAATCCTGAAAAAATTGCAGAAAAATTTGCCGGCCTGGATTCATTGTTTATATCAGCTAAAACATCTTATCACCTGGATTTATTCAAACGAAGATTATATGATACAGTTGTGCAGGGAAGTTTGAATACAGAAGGTGCGGTTGTTACCAACACACGCCACTATCAATCGCTGCAGGAAGTCTCTGTGGCCCTCAATGATATCTTGAACGGGATGAATAACCAGTTGCCGGGAGATTTGCTTTCACTTGATATCCGCAGATGTTTACATTATTTAGGAGAGATCACAGGAGAGATTACAAATGAAGACAGACTTGATTATATTTTTAGTAAGTTCTGTATCGGAAAGTAGTACTGCAATTGTTGCCATTAGAATCAAATAGTTGTAATCTTTTTTTCAAACCATTTCATATACGCATTAATCTGCGATACCAAATAATAGGGTAGATTCAATAAAAAATATGTTTTGTTTTGTGAGGTTTTTGCTTCAGAGATGTTTACGCCTCCGCTATAGAATCGCACAGCCATATTATGCGGAGCTTCATCCATAAACTGATGCAGAGATCTTAAGGTTCCGGTTTTGCCCGATTTGGTTTCTATGGGGATGATTTTACCTTCATATGGCATCAGAAAATCCAACTCCGCGGTTGATTCTTTTTTTTCTTTAACCCAAAAGTATAATTCACTCAAAGCATGATACTGATTGGCTAATAGTTCTTGTCCGGTGAGGTGCTCAACCATCGTACCCTGATAGATCTTGCTCAGATCCTGCGTACCCAGTATTTCTTTCTGAATACCCACAAAATGATTGAGCATACCTGTATCGAGAATTTGCAAGCGCGGAGATTTTTTTAAATCCGGCTGAAAGGGAAGCGTGGCAGATGTATTGGGGTACAACAAATGAAGCAGTAGCACTTTCTCAAGTATTCGCAGACATTCACCCATTTCGCGAGAGCGGTAGGATGAATTTCCAAAACCTGCAAACTTTATTCTTTTACCTGCTTCTGCAAATGATGACCGGATAACATGTCTTAAATGCAATACCTGCGTATCATTCTTGGCATATTTTTCTACGTCATCAAGATATGAGGCGATGAGTGAATCGAAGATCGATTTTAAGGCAGTAAGGTCTTTATGCTGAACATAATGGTTGACCACTTCCGGCATTCCTCCGATAATGGCATATTGGTGATAAAGATTTAATAATTTATCATGCGCAAAATCATTGAGTGGAATATGTTGTAATTGCTTCAGGGCAGCCGTTTCTCCCGAAGCTTCCAGAAACTCAGGAAACGAAACAGGTCTCAGTACTTTGTATTCAATACGCCCGACCGGAAAATGTATATGTTTATCAAAGATCGATTCCAGCATACTTCCGGCTGCAACTACTTTTATGGTTGGTTCCTGTTCATAGAAATAGCGAAGAATATTTAGTGCCTCAGGCACTTCCTGGATTTCATCAATAAAAATCAGGGTATTTTCTTTTTTCGACAACAATTTATTTTTCAAAAAGAAAAGAGTTTGAAGCAGTTGCTCCAGATTGCTGTAATTTAAAAAAGGTTGTTTGTCTTCCCTTATTTCGAGATTCAGATAAATATATTGGTCAAATTGCCGGGCAAATTGATGAAAAACTGTTGTTTTGCCGACCTGCCTTGCACCGCGGAGAACCAATGGTTTCCTGTCGGGTTTTATCAGCCATTTTTCTAATTCAAGAATGATTGCTCTACCAAACATGTAACAAAGTTAGGGCAATAAATTGTAAGTCATGTAACAAATTAATATCAAAAATGATCTGTTTTTGTAATAAATATGGGAAATTAAAGTAGGGTTTTAGGCGTATAAATGAAACCAAACTTTCTGCCAGGATTTATTATTTTTTGTACCCTATTTGTACTTCGTCGCTGAAACCCTATATCAGTAAAGGGTTTAATCTTCTGTATCGGAAAGTAGTGTAAATAGTTGAAATACAAATATTTACGTTTATTTTTGCCTCTCAAATTCTCTCTCCAAAGAGTATTCGTTTTTCTTTTATTTATGTCACAAATATTTAAAAAATCGTGACATTATTAGCCTTAATCCTATCTATTAAACTGGGGTGATTAGGTAATTCGAATAATGCTCAACATATTTGAATGTTCACGTAACGTGAACGAATATAATATTTGAACAATATGCTATTGGGTGTCGTAAATGCAGCGCTTGATAATCTCTTCCTGCAGACCGGAATAAAGGGTGAGTGGAAAGAGTCTGCCATAAAAGAAACAGATGGTGAAATTACTTTTCTGATCAATAATCAGCAACAAACATGTTGTTTAGTCGTAAGAAAGGAAATCAGAAATCACCAATTACCCATGCTTCAAACTCTAGCACTAAAGTATAAAAATCATTTCATGATAGTGGCGGAAAGAATTTTTCCGAATATAAAAGAGGCGCTCCGGCAGGATAATATACCATATTTGGAAGCCAATGGAAATGTATGGTTTTAAAAAGAGAAGCTATTGATATGGATTGATACCAATAAAGAAGTGATTATAGAAAAAGAAAAAATAAACAGAGCTTTCACTAAAACAGGATTAAAGGTGATATTTCATTTTTTATTGAACGACAATCATGTGAATCAAACCTACAGGGAAATTGCCAATAAGGCCGGTGTGGGATTAGGAAACATCAACTATGTGATAAACGGACTGAAAGAAAATGGGTATTTAGTAAACCTGAATGACAACCATTATAAATTAACAAATAAGCCGGGGCTTTTGTAACGATGGATGGTAGCTTATGAAGAGCGTTTAAAGCCGGGACTATTTATCGGGGTATTTAAATTTGTAAAACCGGAGGATTTTGATCAATGGAACCGAATAAAGTTTAAAGATATCCATACAAAGTGGGGAGGAGAGCCAGCCGGAGATATTTTAACGAATTACATCAGACCCGTTGAGTTGACAAATTATACAAATGAGACAAATGCTGATTTAATGAAACATTATCGTTTGATTCCTGACCTTACTGGTAACGTTAAAGTGTATGATACATTTTGGCAGACAAATGATTCCGGCAATATCGTTCCTCAGCTTCTAGCTTATGTAGATTTAATGAATACCGGAGATCCAAGAAATATAGAAGCAGCAAAAATTATATACAAGAATGCGCTACAAGATCAATTTTTAGACCTTGCGTCAGGAGGGATTAAAGCCTTTGTTTGAAGCCCTGGAAAGGGCCTTTAATCATTTTAATATTGATTATTATTTGGTTGGTGCAACGGCAAGAGATACCTGGTTCGCTCAAATAGAGAAAACATGTGAGGTTTGCGGTAATAAATATATCGCAAAAAAACTATTAACCGTTCATGTTCTCTCACTTGTGCCAGGTTGCTCTATAAGCGTACCAAGCGGGATGAAAAAATTGAAGCTGCCATCCGGAAAGAGGCTGTTGTAAAGTCTCAGTCATATTTCAGCATGACTAATATCACAGGAAATCTGGGGCTAATACCTGTATTTTATCTGTGAAATACATAAAATTTTATTGCACTATTAGTCATGGATTTTTCCTTTGTCTACCCATATAAGCCCGACGAGAGCTATCAAAAAAAGGTGGCCTATTTCTGCATGGAGTTTGGTATTCATCAACCTTTAAAAACCTATTCAGGAGGTTTGGGGTTTTTGGCCGGATCTCACATGCGTAGCGCTTATGAATTGAAACAAAACATGGTGGGCATTGGTATCTTATGGAAATACGGTTACTACGACCAGGTACGAAAACAAGACCAGGCAATGGATGTATTGTTCCAGGAAAAGGTATATGGTTTTCTTAAAAAAACAGATATTAAATTCACTATCAAAGTTTCAGGGCATAAAGTATTTGTTACAGCTTATTATTTGCCGCCGGAAGTATTTCACACTGCCCCCATATTTTTTCTCAGTACCGATATTCCTGAAAATGATTACCTGGCGAAAACCATTTGTCATAAACTATACGATTCTAACCCCGAAACAAAAATTGCTGCTGCTGTTTTATTGGGAGATGGCGGGGCTAAATTGCTGGAAAAATTAAACTGGTTGCCGGATGTATATCACCTGAATGAATCCCATGCACTGCCGCTTGCATTTCATCTGTATAAAAAATATAAAACTGTGCAGGAAGTGAAAAAGCATTTGGTGTTTACTAACCACACACCGGAAGCCGGTGGCAATCAAAAAACAAATATTTTATTGTTAGATAAATTAGGATTCTTCTGCGGTATTCAATTGGATGAAGTAAAACAAATTGCTCACATAGAAAATGATATACTTGACCATACGCTTACGGCTCTACTATTAGCCAGGCTTGCTAATGGTGTATCCAAATTACATCATCAAACTTTATGTAAAACATGGAACCGCTTTGACGACACCTGCAACCTTATATCCATTACCAATGCACAAAGTTTTTCTTATTGGGCAGATGCAGAAATGTATAAAGCTTTAGCTCACGATGATGATGAAGCATTATTAAAAAGAAAGAAACAATGTAAACATCTGTTGTTTGAGGAAGTAGCAGACCAGAATGGTGAAGTTTATGATGAAAATATTTTGACGATTGTTTTTGCAAAACGTTTTGGCGGCTATAAGCGGCCGGAATTATTGTTTAATAATATGGAACGCTTTCAGCAGTTAGTTACTAATACCAACAGACCCATTCAAATCGTTTGGGCCGGCAAACCATACCCGATGGATTATACAGCCATTGCATTGTTTGATAAGATTATGAACCTGTGCAAAACCTATACAAACTGTTCTATTCTTGTTGGCTATGAAATGAAATTATCCAAACTGCTCAAACAAGGCGCTGATGTATGGCTGAACGTACCTCGTCTTACACATGAAGCATCGGGCACCAGTGGCATGTCAGCCGCAATGAACGGATCCGTGAATGTTTCTATTCCTGATGGCTGGTTTCCTGAATTTGCTGTCCATAAAGAAAATTGTTTTGTTATTAAACCGGCAGATATCAGTTTACCCATACACCTGCAGGATGAAGCAGATGCGAATAGTCTATATGACTTGTTAGAGAATGAAGTGTTGCCTGTGTATTATGATAATCCTGACGGCTGGTTAACTATTTTAAAAAATGGAATGAGAAATATAATACCAGAGTTTGACAGTAAGCGATTGGCAAAGGAGTATTATGAAAAAATGTATCTTGAAACAGATAAGGGTTAATAAAAACTAAAATCATCATTATGAACATACTTGTGCCAACTGATTTTTCTGAAATAGCCAGTACGGCTGTACGGTATGCAGCCATGCTTGCCAGGAAGCTGGATGCAAAAATCATTTTATTTCATGCCGTTCCGCACCACTCGGTATGGTGGGCTTTAGCGAATGACGAAATGGTTCATGATGCTAATTTGAAGCAGGCAAGCATAAAAGAAGAACTGATTAAAGAAGGCATGGATGCCGGAAAAATTGAGATGCAGATATTTTACCAATTCCCGTTGAATAAATGGATAAATGACTTTGTCCGGAAAAATAAAATTGATTTTGCTGTAATGGGTACAAAAGGAACTACAGGATTGAAAAATGTAATGCTGGGAAGTTTTGCATTAGGCATGATAGAACATTTATCAGTTCCCGTAATTGCCGTTCCCCCGGATGGGAATGTGGAAGGTATAAGCAGTATCCTTTATCCAACGGATATGGAGGACACACTAAAAGAAGTTAAAAGAATTTTACCCTATGCAATCATGTTCGATGCTGCCCTGCATATTGTACATATCTCAAAGCCTGATATTTCAGAAAAACTAAAGGCATACCAAAAGTTGAAGGGTATTGCAGAACGTACAGGATATGAAAAAATAACAACAGATGTAAAAACAGGTACAGACATTGAATCCCTGATTGAAGAAAGTGTCAGGGAAAAAAGGGCTGACCTGTTGGTTATGTTTCCAAAAGAAAAAGGTTTTTTTAAAAGCTTATTTAAAGGAAGTGTTACAGAAGAAATAAGCCATCAAATCACAATACCGTTATTTGCCATCAAAAAAAGATAGAAGATGAAACTGCTTGTTCCAACCGATTTTTCAAAAAATGCCCGGCGGGCAGTTGATTTTGCTATTAAGATAGAGGATAAAGCACATGCGGCAATTGTCCTGCTTCATGCTTACCAGATTATTGATACAGAATCACCAACCAGGAAATTACTTTTTGAAGAATACAATTATAGTATTGCAGGAAAATTGCATGATGAGTTAAACACTCAGAGAAACGGGATAGCCAGTATTAACCCCGCCATTAAATTTACCGCTGATCTTTCTGATAATCCAACAAGAAAAGCAATCAGTGAAGCAAGTACAGATGAAGACTATATTGTGATGGGTATCCAGGGAGCATCCGATTTGAAAAGGGTATTTATGGGTAGTGTTACAGCAAGTATAATAGGTAATACTACTGTTCCCGTTTTAGCCATACCAAGACAATATAAATGGAAAGAACCCAAAAATATTCTTCTTGCTACTAACCAGTTTGAAGCAAGTACCAAAATCCTTAATCCCATATTTAAAATAGCTGAGTTATTTGATGCCCGGATTCATGTAATAGTTTTTACCGATACGGATAATAAGGAAATCACAGATTATGCACGGCATGAAAGCGGTCTTAGTAATTATCAAAAATAACTTAAGAAGTTAAGCCCGGGAATTTCGGTTACTTCAGCGCACCTCGAAGGCAGAGAATTTGAAGATACCCTTCAACAATTTATTGATTCAAACTCTATTGACTTGCTGGTGATGATTACACGTAAAAGAAGTTTTCTTGAAGCTATCTTCAACCGAAGCATGACGAAGAAAATGGCTTATCGTACCAGCATCCCATTATTGGCTGTTCCCGGAAGTGATGAATGAGAAGTTTATTATACTTTATAAAACACACTCAACAAAACAGCCGCCACACAAATAAATAAAAAGAACAGCAACACCGGCTTCCATATTTTTTTTATAATACTTCTTTCCAGACCCTTTTCATTTAAAACAGCCTGCACCATTGCAATGTTTTGTACAGACAAAGCATTGCCCACTGCTGCACCTGCTAACTGTGCAGCCAGTAATAAAGGAATTTGCAAATGAAATTGTTGACTGGCAGCGTACCATTCCGTTCCAAACATCAGGTTGGATACGGTGGCGCTGCCTGCTATAAAACTTCCTAAAAATCCCGTGGCTGCAGCCATTACGTAAAACAGTGGATTTGGAATATTATCGGAACTGAATAATTCCTTCACGTCTAAATTTTGTGATAGTAATTTAGCCAGTATAGCCAGGCAGGCAATGGTTACAAAAGTAGCGGGCAGTCGGTTTGCTGTTTGTTTAAAAACAGAGACAAAAGAAATCGCTGCATTTTTTTTACCAAATGTAAACAACAGTAACAGGCCTATTATGAAAATTAATCCCGGCTGAAAAAGATGGATGCTTTTCTTTAACTCAAGAGCAGACCATACGATGTTGAATTTAATATCTCCCAACAAAAATTTTCCTGCTACCAATAATAATGCAATAAACAGGTAAGGTTTAAATGTTTTGTAGAAATGTAAAAGAGAAGTACGGTTGATAGTTGCAAACGAACTGCCTGTTGCTTTTACAATCATCAACCATATTGCTAAACCTGCAACCGGGGTCGCCATGCTGGGAAAATCGGGGCCAAAGTAAGAGAAAAATATAAATGGAATAACAAACGAAACACCTGCCATAACAGCGATAAAATAGTTTTTCAGCGAATTTGAACCTTTTAGCAGCAAACCATCTGCTTCTAAAAACCGTTTAAATATTATTGGTATCATAATAGCCGGCAACAGCATGAGTATGGCTGCATACATAGGGGTTTGCTGCACCGGTAAATCAGCTAATCCTATCTTTACGGGAGTACCTACTGCACCAAAAATAACCGGAACGGTATTAGCTAATAATGGCAATGATGCAGCCAAATATGCAGGAAACCGTAAACCTAAAAGCAGTGGTGCAATAATCATGGCAGGTGTGCCAAAGCCTGAAACCCCTTCGATAAAACTTCCAAAAAAGAAAGCCAGTAAAATAACAATCACCAGTTTGTTGGTGGAAAATTGTTGCAGCGAACTTTCAAGCTGTTGAATAAAGCCGCCTGCTTTGAGATAATTATAAAAAAGCAGTGCACCGAATACCAATAAGCCGATTTCTGCTGCTACCAGCAAGCCGTGTATGGCTGCACCTGAAAAAGTATTTAATTTAATCCCGCCTGTGAGGGCAATTGTCATTACAACAGCGAGAAGCCCAACCACAGCCGAAATCAATAATCCTTTCTTTAATACAAGTGTAAAGAAAAGTAAAATAAAAAAAGTGATTGCTATCAGTAACAAACTCATTTTTGGTTATCATTTAGGCTGGTTTCGAGAAGCCGCTGCAGCATTTCTTACCATGATATACTCCAGTATATTTTCCATATCCACCACGCCATAAAGTTGATTGTTCTTTGTAACTATCAGCATGGCGTATTTATATTGCTGCATCATCAACAGCGCATTGTCTATCGGTTCAGTTGCTTCAATAGAACCCGGATTCTTTTCTGCCGCCACTTCAACTGTAGCATCTTTTGTATGCTCCTGTAATGCTTTGATGATACCATCTCTTCCCAATGTGCCAAAAGGTTTGTCGCCATCCATAATTAAAAAGTTTTTAGCCTGCCCGTTGAGCAACAGTTCAACAGCTTTAGCAATCGTGTCTTTTCTGTTTAATACCGGTATTTGTTTCATGGTAATTTTTTCTACAGTATGGCCTTTCAAAGCAGATTCAGTTTTTACCTGTTCATATTCTGCCATAGCTCCCAGGAAAATAAACAAGCCTATAAAAATCAGGAAGGGGTTACCGAAAAAACCGAGAAAGACAAAACCAACGGCCAATGCCTGGCCAATACTTACCGCTATCTTTGTAGCCAATATCCTGTTTAATCTTAATGATAGTAATGCCCTCAGCACCCTGCCGCCATCCATCGGAAAAGCAGGAATAAGATTAAATACCGCCAGCCATAAATTAACAATGGCAAGACTCAATAAAAAATTATCAGCAGTAACATGGGTAATGATAGAAAAATCGGTGGGTAGTTTTGTTAACCGTAAAAAAACAAACAGAATAATAACAATTACAAAATTAATTGCCGGGCCTGCCAGGGCAACAATTAATTCCTGCATCGGTTTTTCGGGCATCTTTTCTAACCTTGCTACACCACCAATAGGCAACAGCGTAATGTCTTTGGTTTTTATATGATAACGTTTTGCTGCCAGGGCATGGCCAAGTTCATGCAACGTTACACAAACAAACAAGGCTAAAATAAAAACTACAGACCAGGTTACCTGCTCCGCATTTAAACCCCTGCGTAAATTAGAAAAGATAATCCAGAAGATGATGATTGGGAATGTCCAGTGCAGAAATATTTTTATACCTGCTATTTTGCCGATGTAGAGAGAATTTTTCATTTTTATTTTTTGATATGCGTATTGAATGATTCAGGTAATCTTACTTACATTAACTTTTATTTTTTCTGCCCGGCTCAATAAAATATTTAATGGCCGCCATTCTTCTATATGGCCGCTGATAATTTTTAGTATGGCTACAAAAGGCATAAACAAAACCATACCCGAAACACCCCATAAAATGCCGCCGGCAAGAAGGGCTACCAGGATTGCCCATGTGCTTACATTCAATTGCTGGCCTACAACCTTAGGAAAAATTACAGCATTTTCAAGGTACTGCACAAATGCAAATATGCCCACCACACCTAATGAATAAAGTAACGAATCGGTTGTAACCCATGCCACCGTTATTGGCAGCAGCGAACTGATGATGATGCCTACATAGGGAACCATCGTCATAAAAGCAGTAAGCATACCAAAGAATATTGCATGTTCAACTCCCAGCAGCAGCAAACCAATACTGTTCAGCGTTCCTACAATCAGGTAAACCTTAATAAGGCCGATGATATATTTATTGTAAGCATAAGATGCTTCATGTAAAATAGTATGGAGCCGTTGATGATACTTTTCCGGAATCAATGCTTTTAAAAACTGAACAAACTGCTCCCTATGGTACAGGAACAGTGCTGTGAAAACCGGAATAAGAAACAGGGAGAATAACAGGCCACCCATGCTTTTAAAAGCAGATTGTAGAATTGAACCTATATTGCCGCCAGAATTGCGGGCTGCGTTTTCCATCCAGCCGGTTTCTAAATTAAATGCTACGCCAACCTTATCATTTACCCATTGCTGAAGTTGTTGTAAAGCAAGTTGAATTTTTTGCAGCAGCACGGGTAAATCATTTTTAAGATAATTCAACTGCCACAGCAAAAGCCATAGTATAGAAGTAAATAATAAAATGACAATCATTAAAGAAACAGCTATTGCAATACTTCGTTGCCATTTATGTTTTTCCAGCCATTTACAAAACGGGTAAAGGATTAATGCAATTAAAAGCGAAAACGCCAGGGGGATAAACAATGCTTTCCCAAAATATAGTACGGCTGCTGAAAAAAATACTATTTGCAGTAATTTAAGGTAAGAGCCAGTGATAGTATTTCTTACATTCATTTTTTTAGTTTTACTTTTTGCTTTCTACTATTTGGTATTAGTTGAATAACACAATCCTTCTATTTCCATCATCACCTGTTTCATCCGGCTCTCATCTATTCTTAAACCTTTCAGATAATGATGCTCCTGCAAGAGTTGATTGCTTAAAACAATTTTCTTATCCAGCAACAATTTTTTTTCTGTATTTCTTAATGTGGTTAAACAGGTAATGGGATGAAGGCCCATCCTGTCTATCATATCTTTTAAGCCATTGCCCTGCGGATAATCCCATCCTAACAATTCCAAACCGGCACATCCGCCGTATTGTATGGCATCTTCTGTAAAATGGGTATTCGTTACCACCCATCCTTCGTGTATTTTATCATTCGTATCCGGTTGCTTTTGATAGTAATTTTCTATATCCCTAAACCGGGAATGGACATACAAGGGGATTTTAACATCACACTTAATACCCGGCCTGTTATGAAACTTACACTCTGCAAATACTAACCGATTGTCTTTTGTTGCAATTACATCCACTTCATGTTTTACACATTCACCTTTGATTATCTGCCCTGTTTTTATTTTGTATTGCAGTTGTTCAAATACCTTTCCGATAAATATCTCAAAAGGAAACCCGGTTGGGCCCAGTTCCATAATGGCATGTTTTAGTTTATACCTTGCGGCCTGCTGCCTGGAGTTGTGTTTTAATAAGCGAAATGCCCTTTTATAAATTTCCTGTTTGGATATGCCATCATACGCATCCAACAATATATCATCTACAATTTGCTTACTGGTTGCTTCATCAGTCCCTGAGCGTTTTAAAGAATGCTTCAGTTTTCCCGGCAAAAAAATCATTTGTTTGCCGGAGGCTTTTGTTACATGTAGTTTTTTATGCTGGATTGATGTCATTTTCTTTTTGTTATTACCTGAGTGCAGGGTTTTAATTTTCCCGGCAGTTCAGGTATTACATGTAAGTAAATTTCTCTCATTGCTCACAAACCTGCATCTGCCATTTTGTTGATATCAACAAAATTGTTCAAATACTTTTTGTTAGCTCCTTTATTTATTCATTACTTTTTTTCTTTTCCGGCGAACAATTGCTTTCTCAATCTCCACTGCAAAAAACACCAGCGATGATACAACGCCTACCAATAAAAATTCATTTAATGTCAATGCTTCTGTTCTGAAAATAGGTTGCAGAAACGGAACATAGGTTACTGCATACTGTAGTGCCAGTGTTAGCAATACTGCGCCAATAAGCGGTTTGTTGCTGAACATTCCCATGCTAAAAAATGATTGGCTTTCTGACCTGATGGCAAGTACATGCCCCATCTGGCTGAGGCAAAGAACACTGAACACCATTGTTTGCCAGTGTGAATTGCCATCATATATGGACCATGCCTGCATACCAAGGGATACGGCGCCCATCAATAAGCCCACCCACATTACATGCACACCCAGTCCTTTGGCAAAAATGCTTTCTTTAGGGTGGCGAGGTGGCCGCTGCATGATATCTTTCTCTGCATTTTCGCTGGAAAGGGCAAGGCCGGGTAAACCATCAGTCACTAAGTTTATCCATAATATATGTACAGGTAATAATGGTATGGGAAGCCCCGCCAGCGGTGCTAAAAATATAACCCAAATTTCACCGGCATTGGAAGTAAGTGTGTATTTTATGAATTTGCGGATGTTATCAAAAATTCTTCTTCCTTCCTTTACTGCTTTTGCAATAGTGGCAAAATTATCATCTAATAAAATCATGTGAGCCGCTTCTTTAGAAACATCTGTACCGGTAATACCCATGGCTACGCCGATGTCTGCATTTTTTAATGCCGGCGCATCGTTTACTCCATCGCCTGTCATAGCAACAAACTGTCTTTTTTCCTGCAGGGCTTTTACAATATGCAGTTTTTGTTCTGGCGATACTCTTGCATACACCCTTATTTTTTCTACCCGGTTCAAAAAGTCTTCCCAATTCAGTTGGGTCAATCCTTTACCGGTAATAACTGCATGTTTGTTATGCTTATCTTCTTTTTTTAGAATACCAATTTTGGTTGCAATGCTTCGGGCTGTTTCGGGATGGTCGCCGGTTATCATTACCGGTTGTATGCCTGCCGAATAACAATCAGCAATTGCCTGTGCAGCTTCTACCCGTGGCGGATCCATGATGCCGGTAAGCCCGATGACGGTTAAATTTTTTTCTAAATCATTGATAGATGTTTGTTGGGAGAAATCATCTATCCAACGGTAAGCATGTGCCAATACCCGGTAGCCTTCAGCCGCCATTGCTTCTGTTTGCTGATGCAAATCTTTAATGTATGATTCTTCCTGCAAAGAAGAACGTTCCAATAAAGATTCCACTGCTCCTTTTACCAATAATAAATGTTTGTTTTGGTAATGATGCAGTGTGCTCATACACTTGCGAACAGAATCAAAAGGTATTTCTGCAACACGGGGATATTTCTGCAGCAACTCATTTTTAGAATGCTGTTGGGCGGCAGCATATTCATACAATGCCAATTCGGTAGAATCACCAACTGTATTTCCTTTTTCGTTTACATGCACATCATTACTCAACGCCATGTTCAATAATAAAAGATGATTAACATCATCAGCGGTATTATTATTTACCGGTACTGATTTTTCAACCTGCATTTTATTCTGTGTTAGTGTACCTGTTTTATCTGTGCAGATATAAGTAACAGAACCCAATGTTTCTACAGCAGGTAATTTGCGGATAAGTGCCTGGCGCCTTACCATCCGTTTGGCGCCAAATGCCAGTGATATAGTGATGACAGCAGGCAATGCTTCCGGTATTGCCGCTACTGCTAAGGAAATGGTGGTAAGTAATAAACGAAGCGGTTCTTCGCCACGCAGGTAACCCGATATAAAAATTACCACACAAATAACCAATACAACAATTGATAATTTTTTCCCGAATGCCGTCATTCTTTTTTGCAGGGGTGTGCTGTTATCTTCACCTGTCAGTAAACGGGCAATTTTGCCCATCTCTGTTTCCATTCCGGTTTGCACAACCACTCCCTCTCCTCGTCCATTGGCGATAAAAGTTCCTTTAAACACCATGTTTTTCCGGTCGCCCAGCGGCATGTCTTCCTCTTTTAATTCACCGGTATGTTTTTCCACATCATTTGATTCGCCTGTTAATGCAGCTTCCTGCATCTTCAGGCTGTGCACTTCCAGCAAACGAATATCAGCAGGCACTATTTGCCCGGCTTCCAATAATACTTTATCACCGGGTACTAATTCCTGCGCCGGTATCACTTTAATATTTCCATCCCTCATAACAGTAGCATTAGGCGCTGCCATATTACGCAAAGCTTCTACTGCTTTTTCGGCCCGGTATTCCTGCACAAAACCAATAATGGCATTGATGACAACAATCAGCAAAATAATAACCGTATCTGTTACATCGCCCATGATGCCCGATATAACAGCAGCGGCCATCAATACAATAATCATAAAGTCCTGGAACTGTTTCAGAAATTTTAACCACAGCGGTTTCTTTTTCTCACGAACTAATTCATTGGGTCCGTGTGTTATCAGTTTTTCTGCAACATCTACCTGTTGCAAACCATCCGGCTTTGCGCCGAGTATTTCTATAAGTTCCTGTTGATTGAGTAAATGCCAGTTCATATCTTTTGATTTATTTTTTTATGAATAGGTATATGATGAGTGCCAGGTATAAAAGAATTATAATAAAAGTATCAATACTGAAATGCCACACCCGTTTTTTCTTTGGTTTAAAAAGTAGGCCCAGTCCAACTACCGCCGTCATAATAATAGTAATGAATACCGATAACAAATGAGAAGGAGATATATCTTTAAACAAAGAACCTTCCCTGTAAAAAACATCATCAATACCCAGGATAAACATATTAAATACATTGCTGCCGAGTAAATTTCCAACCGCCATATCAACCGAACCCATCCGTAATGCAGCTAAGGAAACCACCAGCTCCGGTAAAGAGGTGGCGGCAGCTATGAATAAGGTGCCGAAAAAAGAATTGCCCAAACCTGTATGCGAAGCAATATGTTCACCAAAATAAGGGAGAAAAACAGCAGCGCCTAATACAATTAATGCATGGAGGGAATAGCCACCGATGGCTTTTTTAAGGTCGGCGTAATGGGAGGGAGAATGAGGAATTGTTGAAGGTGGCGATTCAACTAGGGCGGCATGTTCGTATTTAAAAATACCCCACACCGATACCAGGTAAATTCCAAACAGGGCAAAAGAAAAACTGCTTATCCATAATACAGATGGGATTTCATGAGACAGATAGATGGCCATGCCTGCTATCGTTAATAAAATAATTCCAAAAATGGCTGCTACAATATGACTTGATTTAACCATCGAAAAAAGCGGCTGCTTTATACGGGCATCCAACACAGAAAGTATGAGCAGGTTAAATACACAACTGCCAAAAATATCTCCTGCTGCCAGGTCGGGTTCCTTTACAATGGCTACTGCACTTATACCTGTTATTAACTCTGGCAATGAAGTAACGGATGCCATTAATATAAGCCCCACCCATGCCTTGCCCATCCCGGTGAGGTCGGCAATTTTATCGCCATAGAAAGAGAGTTTGGTGCCGCTGTAAATAATAACGCCGGCACAGGCAGCAAAGCCCAGGATGTTTATGTATAAATTATTCATTTTATTTTTCTGAAGGTTGAATATTTATTTTTATTTCCTTAACTGACACGTTTAAAGAAATGAGCGAAGTATTTTACTTTATATCAGGAACTGCTTTTATTTTTTCTGAAGTGTTTTCCTCAATACGTAATACCCCGCTACCCCTGCTATCACTGAAGAAAACAGGATACTAATTTTGGCATTACTTATTAATGCTGTTTCTGTAAATGCAAGGCTTGCTACAAACAAAGCCATTGTAAATCCAATACCTCCCAGCAGGCCCACACCCAAAATATGTACCCATTTAATATTTTCAGGAAGTGAAGCAACCCCTATTTTATAAGCCAACCAGGAAAAGAGCAATATGCCCAAAGGCTTTCCCAAAACCAATCCTAACAATATGCCTAAGCCTGCATGACTTGTAATAACAGATTGTACGTTGTTGCTAAGCAAAACACCCGTATTGCTTAAAGCAAAAACGGGCATGATTAAAAATATAACCCAGGGATGTAAAGTATTTTCTAGTGCTTGCAATGGTGGTTCATAATGTTCGCAGGTTTCTTTAATGTCTGTTACCACCTGTTGTTCTTCTTTGTTAAGAAAAGGATTATTCTTTTTTACAATATCAGTAATTCCATTTGACAGGGTTACAATAGTTTTTTTAAATTCTGCTTTATTAATCCTAGTGCTTGCCGGTATGGCAAATGCAGCCAGCACACCGGCAATGGTAGCATGTACACCTGATAATAAAAACGCCAGCCATATTCCTAAAATTCCGGGGATAGCATAAGCCAATTTATTGCGAACACCTGCCAGGTTCATAGCTACCATTATCCCCAGGAATAATGCACCCAGTGCAACATTTGAGAAAATTATTTTTGAAGTATAAAAAAAAGCGATTACCAATACGGCACCCAAATCATCTACAATGGCAAGTGCCGTAAGAAATATTTTTAAAGAAAGCGGCACCTTTTTTCCCAACAATGCCAGTATGCCCAGCGAAAATGCTATATCAGTGGCCATGGGTATTCCCCAGCCATTTGAAGATGGCTTGCCATGATTAAAAAAAGCAAAAATAATTGCCGGTACAATCATTCCACCCAAAGCGGCGAATACGGGCATGGCAGCTTTTTTCCAGGTTGATAATTCTCCAGCAATTACTTCCCGTTTTATTTCAAGACCAATCACAAAAAAGAACATAGCCATCAACCCGTCATTAATCCAGAGCAATAAAGGTTTTGAAATGGCAGCATCGCCGAAGCCGATGGTGATTTTGTTTTGCCACAGTTCAAAATAAATATTACCTTCTGCTGAATTGGCCCAGATGATTGCTATCAGCGCCACAAAAATTAATATGATGCCCGAAAAGGCAGCATTTTTTGTAAAACGGCTTAGTAAGCCTGGTTTTATAGATTTTATACGCTTTGATACCATTTAGTTTTCAAACAAGTTAATTATTCTTTTTTAAGACATCCTGTTCATCTTTGTTTTTTCTACGGTAAGCAGATGCTATGTCTTTACCGGTTTGCAGAATGTTGTTTATAATTTCAGGTGTGAACCTTAATTTGTTCTCCTTATAAAACGCTTCAAATGATTGAAAGCCGTTTTCTCCTTCAACTAAACTAAGCACCATACCGGCTACCATACTATCTCCTGCACCTACGGTACTTTTTCTTTTTACTGCCGGGGGCATTATTTGCACCGCCAGTTCTTTTGTAACCAGCATGGCTCCGGCAGGACCCATTGAAACCACTACTACTACTACGCAGTTTCCATTATCTATCACTTCTCTTGCCGCATCATACACCAGTTCAATATTTAATTCTTCCTTTCCCACTAATGAACTCAATTCCCCTAAATTTGGTTTTAATAAATAAACTCCTGCCTGCACTGCCTGCTTCAATGCTTCGCCGGAAGTATCAATAATCAATCTTGCATTTTTCTTTCGGGCAATTAATGCTATCCTTACAATAATATCAATGGGTACTCCCCGTGGCAAACTGCCACTGGCAACAATGTATTTCACATCCTGAATTTGCTCAATACTTTTTAAACAGGCCTGCCATTCCGGTTCACTTATGTATGGCCCCGGCATTCCAAAACGGTATTGCTGACTGGAAGCGGTTTCTAAAACAATAAGATTCTCCCTTGTATTTTCTTTTGTTTCTGTTACAATAGATTCAACCGCTTCATCAGTTAGTAATTGGGTAAATATTTTACCTGTATAACCACCTGCTAAATAAACGGCAGTCGCTTCACTTCCTAATTTTTTAACAGCTCTTGCTACATTAATACCGCCGCCGCTCGGTTCACACAGCGGTTCCGTACAGTTTAATTTTTTTTCAGGAATCAATACCGGTACTGATGTGCTTTTGTCAATGGCCGGGTTGAATGTTACGGTTATAATAGCTGGTGTTTTTTAAATTATTTATTCTGATTTTTTCTTTATGGTTGTTTAAGCAGGCCTCTTATAAACCAGTTTTTTTATTTTCATTTTCCCCCAGGGCATAGGTACGTAGCCTGTATTTTCCCCCTCTTTTTTACAGATTAATTCATTATCAGAATCTTTATTTTGTGCCCAGCAATCAATATTGTAAAAAGTAGTATCGAAAATATTCGATAAGGCTTCATGGGTAGCAAAAGCCTGGTGTGGTGTGATGATTACATTGGGATGGCTCATCAGCTTTTTCAGCATCTCATCAGTAATTTTATGTTTAGAATAATCATAAAAGAAAATTCCTTTTTCTTTTTCATACACATCCAATCCTAGGTAACCAATTTTACCGTTCTCCAATGCTTCTATAATATGCTCCGTATTTATCACAGCACCTCTTGCTGTATTGATTAGCATTATACCCGGCTTCATTTCATCAATCGTTTCTTTATTAATTAAATATTTTGTAGCCGTATTCAGTGGTGTACTAAGTGAAACAATGTCAGATTCCCGACACAGTGTTTTTAAATCTACATATTGCAGATTATATTTTTCAGTAAGGTCTTTGTTCTCCACAATATCATAACCCAATAACCTGCAGCCAAAACCGTGAAGGATTTTAGCAGTAACACCTCCTATTCGTCCGGTACCCACAATTCCAACCGTTTTTTGGTTCAAATCAAACCCAACAAGATTGCCTACGGTAAAATTGTGATGATGCACCTGTTTGTCTGCCAGGATTAATTTCCTGTTCAACGCCAGCATAAGAGCAACGGCATGTTCCGCTATGGCATACGGCGAATACTCCGGGACATTGGCTACTTTTATTTCAAGCTCATTTGCCTTTTTAATATCTACATTATCGTAGCCCACAGCCCTTACAGCGATATACTTAACGCCGGCTTCATGCAATTTTTCAACTACTGCTGTTGATACATCATCTCCGGTAAATACCACCACAGCTTCATGCCCCTGAGCCAATCCCGCAGTTGACGTATTCAACGCTTCTTCTACACAAGTCAACTCATGGTGCATTTTATTTGCGCCAAGCAAATAAGAACGTTCAAAGACTTTTGTGCTGTAAATAATTGTTTTCATTTTTTTATTTTAAATATGCAGAGATGCGAATAATATTTTATATGATATCCTTCCCGATTAATTGTAGTTTACTTTCAATTTTAGCAATAGTGGGAACTGATGTTTTTACACCGGCCATTTCACCAATTACATTCACTAATTCTGTTCCTGTTGGAATTACAATTTTTGCATTGGATTTAAGCGAAGTCTCCACGGTTTCCAGCTTTTTTAATAATTGGGCATTACCAATAAAGTATTTGTCGGCTGCTTCATTTACTAATTTAATAGCTTCAGCTTCGCCTTCGGCATTCAATATTTTTGATTGCTTAATACCTTCCGCCTCTTTTATTTTGCCCCGTTTTATGCCATCGGCAACCGTTTCGGCGGCAGAGGCATAGTCAATAGCCGCAATTTTTTCATTCTCTGCTTTTACCACCTTATTCATGGTTTCCTGCACATCTTTAGGCGGGTCTATCTGCTCCAGTTCTGTACGTGCAATGGTAATGCCCCAGTTCTTTGTTTCATCGGAAAGTATCCTGTTAAACTCAGTATTTATTTTCTTTCTTTCACTGTTGGCAGATTTTAAAGTGAGAGTGCCTATTATATTCCTGAGTGTGGTACGGGAAAGATTTATAATCTGAGATTTATAATCGTTCACATAGTATTGGGAATTTTTTACGTTTTCTTCTTCCTCCATTACTTTAAAATAGACCACCGCATCTACGCTGGCGTTCAGGTTATCGTTGGTGATGATTTCCTGTGGCTCGGCATCCACCATCTGTTCGGTTATGTTTACCAGGAACAATCGGTCAATTACCGGTATAATCCAATGAAACCCGGGACGGGCAAACTTCCGGTATTTACCAAAGCGTTCAATCAACCCCCGTTGTGTGGGCCTTACTATTCTTACACCGCTGAAGAAAATAAATAGTACAGCAGCGATGATAGATAAGATGAATATGTTCGTTTGCATTAATGTGTCCATTTGTGTCTCCTTTTTTAAAACTGCAGCATAATACAATTTCGTTTTTTGATGTTATGGAGTAGTGCCCCCGTTTTTTGTTACTTACTTCAGCGGCATTACACCGGCCATCTCTCCAATTACGTTTACCAATTCCGTTCCTGTTGGAACAACTATTTTTGCATTGGATTTTAGTGATGCCTCCACAGTTTCCAGCTTCTTTAATAGTTGGGCATTACCAACAAAGTATTTATCGGCTGCTTCATTTACCAATTTAATGGCATCAGCTTCGCCTTCGGCATTCAATATTTTTGATTGCTTTGTACCTTCTGCTTCTTTTATTTTTGCCCGTTTTACACCATCGGCAACCGTTTCGGCAGCAGTGGCATAGTCAACAGCGGCAATTTTTTCATTCTCTGCTTTTACCACCTTATTCATGGTTTCCTGCACATCTTTAGGCGGGTCTATCTGTTTCAGTTCTGTACGTACAATGGTAATGCCCCAGTTTTTTGTTTCATCAGAAAGTGTGCGGTGAAACTCAGAGTTTATTTTATTCCTTTCGCTGTTTGCAGATTTTAAGGTGAGGGTGCCTATAATATTCCTAAGTGTAGTACGGGATAGATTTATAATCTGCGATTTGTAATCGTTCACATAGTACTGGGAATTTTTTACGTTTTCTTCTTCTTCCAAAACTTTAAAATAAACCACGGCATCTACGCTTGCATTCAGGTTGTCATTGGTGATGATTTCCTGTGGTTCAGCATCCACCATCTGTTCAGTTATGTTTACCATAAACATTCTGTCAATAAGAGGTATAATCCAGTGAAAGCCCGGACGGGCAAACTTCCGGTACTTACCCAGCCGTTCTATCAGCCCCCGTTGTGTGGGCCTAACTATTTTTATACCACTGAAAAAAATCAATAACAGCGCACTGGCGATGTATAAGATTATGTTGTTCATTTGTATTAATGTGTCCATTTGTGTCTCCTTTTTTTTAAAATATTTACGAAAATTATTTTGTTACACTCATTACAAGTTCTGCTTTTGAAATGTTCTCGATTCCCTTTATCAATGCATCGGGAGTAAAGGAAATAGAATCAATACCCTGCTCCACCAGGAATTGAGAAAACTCCGGAAAATCGCTGGGCGCCTGGCCGCACAAACCTATTTTGATACCTGCATTTTTTGCTGCTGCAATGGCTTGTGCAATCATGGTGGTTACCGCTTCATCATTTTCATCAAACAGATGGCTTACTATTTCAGAATCCCTGTCGAGCCCCAGTGTTAGCTGTGTGAGGTCGTTGGAGCCAATAGAAAATCCATCGAACAGTTGAGCAAACTTATCTGCCAGTATCACATTACTTGGTATCTCAATCATCACGTACACTTCCAATCCGTCTTCACCACGTTTTAACCCAAATGATTCCATTGTTTGCAAAACTTTTTTTGCTTCCTTTATGGTGCGGCAAAAAGGAATCATCACTTTTACGTTCGTTAAACCCATTTCATTTCTCACTCTTAAAACTGCTTCACATTCCAATCCAAAGCCGGGCAAATAACGTTGGTCGTAATAGCGGGATGCACCACGGAAACCAATCATTGGGTTTTCTTCTTTCGGCTCATAATATTGCCCGCCAATGAGTGAAGCATATTCATTGGTTTTAAAATCACTCATCCGCAGAATAACCTGGTTGGGATAAAATGCTGCGGCCACTTTTGCAATGGATTCAGCCAACTGATGAATAAAATATTCTGTTTTGCTTTTGTAACCCGTTGTCATTTGTGCAATGGTATTTTTTACCGGGTTTTCGGGTAATTGGTCAAACTGTACCAATGCCATTGGATGAATGAGGATGCTGTTATTGATTATAAATTCCATTCGCAATAAACCAACACCTTTTGCAGGATAGTGAGAAAGTTCAAAAGCCCTGTCAGGGTCGGCCAGTATAAATAAAGGTGTAGTATCTGTCTTTGGAACTTTTGATAAATCATCAGTCAACACTTCAAACGGCACATTACCTTCCAGTACATTTCCTTCATCACCTTCCATATTGGCTACTGTTATTATTTGCCCGTCGTTAATTACCTGTGTTGCGTTGCCCGTACCAACAATTGCTGCAATGCCTAACTCACGGGCTACAATGGCTGAGTGACTGGTGCGGCCACCCTTGTTGGTTACAATGCTTACCGCTTTGCGTAAAAGCGAATTCCAATCGGGGTTGGTAATATCTGCAACCAATATATCGCCTTGCTGTAATTTATGTGCTTCACTCAATGAATGAATAATGCAGGCACGGCCACTGATTATTTTTTTTCCTACTGCCTTTCCTTTGCAAATAACCTTACCCTTCTCTTTTAATTTATAAGTATAAACCTTGCCATGTTCTTTTTGGGAATGAACAGTTTCGGGTCTTGCCTGAAGAATGTATATTTTATTATTGATACCATCTTTGCCCCATTCAATATCCATTGCAAGCCTGTAATGCTTTTCAATTTCATAACTCCATTTGGCTAGTTGCAACACTTCAGCATCCGATAAAATCCAGGCGGTACGCTTATATAAAGGAGTATCAATATTTTTTACGGGCCTTCCTGATTCACCCGTTTCATCATACACCATCGTATGTTCCTTTTCTCCTTTTTTTCGGCTGATGATGGCATTTTTGTCCTGCGCCAGCGTAGGCTTAAACACCAGGTATTCATCCGGGTTTACGGCTCCCTGCACTACATTTTCGCCGAGGCCCCAGGCACCTGTTATATAAATTGCATTCTCAAATCCGCTTTCGGGATCAATGGTAAAAATTACACCGGCACAACCTTCATCCGAACGTACCATGTACTGCACACCTACCGATAAACCCACCTGCATGTGGTCAAATCCATTATCAATGCGGTATTTAATTGCCCGGTCGTTAAACAAAGAGATATAACATTTATGTACAGCCCTCAGTAAATTTTCTTCACCACAAATATTGAGAAATGAATCATGCTGCCCGGCAAAGCTGGCCGTTGGCAAATCTTCTGCTGTTGCGCTGCTGCGTACTGCAACCGATAAATTATTCTGATTGCCCGATAATTCACGGTAAGATTTTATAATTTCTTTCTTCACTTCATCAGGCAGCACAGCATTTGACACCAGTGTTCTGCATTGTAAAGCAATTTTTGGAAGAGTAGAAAGTGTTTTACTGTCAATCGTATTCAACAATTGTTTGAGTGTTTCCGTCAATTTATTGTGTGATAGAAATGCACGGTAACTTTCAACCGTTATAGCAAAACCATCCGGTACTTCAATACCTAACGGACGAAGTTTATTAAACATTTCGCCAAGCGATGCATTCTTGCCACCTACTTCGGGAAGGTGGGTAAGATTGATTTTATTAAAGGGAATGATATATGTGTTCATTATCTTTCTTTTAGGATTTGTACAAATACTTTTTCTTACTCTTCTTCCGGCACAACCAGCAAAGGCTTTGTAGTTATATAGGCCATATTTTGCGTGAAGCTTTTTATCAAGTATTTTTCAAGAAAACTTTTTTTTCGGCGCACCATTGCCATTATATCATACGGGAACTTTCTATCCAGCGTTTCCATTGTTTCAATAACAGATGAAGTTTCCAGCAGGTGAAATTTCATATTGGATTCATTAAACTCCCTTTGCAGATGATATGCATATATATTAAAATCAGCTCTTTCCTTTTCTTTTTCTGATTCTGTATTGTTAACACTTAGAAAATGAAGAACAGTGGTATCCGCATTGTACAGCTTTGCCATAGCATCAACTAGCGTTAAAGCCTGCTTGTCTGTTTTCTGATAGTTGGTAGCAAAAACAATTTGCCGGGGTTCTTCCAATTCATATTTTGCAGGCACCATCAATACCGATAAATCAGATTTTTCTACAACCCGTGCAGCGACAGAACCAATAATTGTTTTCTTTAAACCGCTGGCTCCCTGTGTGCCCATTACTATCAGGTCTATATGGTTATGCTCTGCAAAACCCAGTATATTATCAATCAGCGGCGAACGGCCTGTAATAGTTGAAACTGAAACATCAGTAGAGTCACCCAGCACCTTTTTTCTAAGCCGCTGCAATCTTTTTACAATATTTGCTTCGTTTTGAGAGTTGTACTGTTTCCTTGTTTTTTCAGTACCTATAAAGGTGCTTTCCACCGGTATATAAGTATGATAAAGGATAACGGTACCCTTAGCCTTTGTTGCGATGTCTAAAGCAAAGCGAAAGGCTTTTTCCGAAGTAGGTGAAAAGTCGGTGGGGACTAATATTTGTTTCATATATCTGGCCTCCCCAAACCCCTCCAATGGAGGGGTTTAGATTTTCGTTTTTAAATTGTGATTCATATTGAGATTATTAAATACTCAGGATTAACCATTTTTTCATTTACCGGGAATAACCAGCAACGGGATTTTTGTATGATAACTCATGTGTTTGGTTCTGCTGGGATTGAAAACCCTGTCCCAAAAACCACGTTGATAAGTAACCATCGCCAGTATATCAATTTCATTTTCATCAATATGATTTTGCAAAGTTTCCTCAAACTCCATTCCGTAAAGATGTGTGGCAGTAAGTGTTTCCTCCTTATACTGTTCTTTCAGAAATTTTTCATACTGCGGCGTTTTACGGGTATGCTCCAGGAAAGTATCTGCCTTGTCATCATCCTCATCTGTCATTACAGCTACATGCACCTGTGTCATATACAAATCCGCCAGTTCAAATACAAAATCCAGCATGGCAGGCTCTTTTTCAAAATGGTTGGTAGCCAGTAAAAGTTTTTCAGGTTTTTTCCATTCATAAAAAAATGGAATTACCATTAACGGCACTTTTGTTTTTCCAATTAATGCGGCTGTTTTACTGCCCCACAGTTTTTCTTTCATCCCGCTTGCGCCTAATGTGCCCATTACAACCAGGTCGATGCCTTTCTCTTCAATTACTTCCATAATGGCATCTACCAATGGCTTTACTGCTACATAAGTGTTTACAATTACACCTTCAGTTTCTTCAATCAGCTTTTTAAGTTCTGCTAATTTGTTATGTACATCATCCATCTGGGAATGGTTAAACTCTTTGTTCACCCCCATATAATCTGTGAAAATACTTCCCGTTATTTCAAAGGCATTAAGCAGGGTAACTTCCACAGGAAGATATTTGGCTGACTGAACAGCAAAATCAACTGCATTATTGGCGTAGTTTGAAAAGTCTGTTGATACTAATATATTTTTCATTTGAATAAATATTATTTTTAAAAAGCTCATTTATTTTTAAATCTTTTTAATCAACACTTTTAACCGTTCATGTTCCTTTGACGTAAGCTGGTGAAGCATCTGGTATTCTAAAATGCACATCAGGTTTATCACTCCCACAAATACTTCGTCTGCATAACCGGATAACTTATATAAGGGAAAGTAGCCAATGTTTTAAAACCTTTCTGCACATCATCAGTTGCATTGAAATAAACTAGGTTTTCTTTCATCAGGTTTTTCACTTGCAGATTATAGGTTTTTTCAGCAGCTTCATTAATGATACGCATATTATGTATGGTGCCGATAGGTTTGCCGCCTTCCATCACCATAAAATGTTTGGCATGGTTAGTCATCAGCTTACCCATCACTTCTTGTATGGTGCTATGCGCCTGCAAACTCTGGTAATCATTCACCACTACTTCGCCAAAGGTTAGTCCTTTTATTAAGGAACGGAGATGCAACACATATTCTTCAGATTGCACTGCTGCAAAAATCAACAGGCTTACAACAAGTAATAATAGGTTTACATAAATAACAGACGCCACAAAGATTGCCGCTGCAAGGATTTTACCTATTACAATAACAATACTGGTAGCTTTAAAATAATTCATCTTTAATTCGATTATGGCTCTAAGAATTCGTCCGCCATCAAGCGGAAAAGCAGGTATGATGTTGATGGCGAAAAGCCCTAGGTTTACAATGTGGAGTTTGTACAGTAAATTATTTTCATGAATAATATCAAAATGATGAGTTACCTCCCATATAGGAAAATGGCTCTGTATAAAAGGCAGGAGCAAACCTGCAATGGCAAGATTGACAGCAGGGCCGGACAGGTTTATCAGTAATTCTTCTTTCGGAATTTTTGGAAAATTCTCAAAAGAAGAAATACCACCGGTGGACAGCAACGTTACCTCATTGGGTTGAATGTTAAAATGTTTGGCTGTCAGGTAATGGACCAGTTCATGAAGTACAACACTCCCCAATACCAGCACAATAAAAATAAGCGACCAGATAATTTTGTCAAATGTCAATCCGTTCACTGTATTGGCTGCTTCTACCCATACCAGCAGAATTAAGAATGTCCAGTGCATTTTAACAGCCATTCCTTTAATACTGCTAAATTTTATACTTCTTTTCATTATTTAAATTTTATCTCTTACTGAATTATTTAAATAACTATTAGTAAAGGTTGCCACCTGCTGTGGAGTGCCTATTGGTTGGCAGGTAATTGTTATTTACATGCAGCAACACAATGCCACCCACATCTTTCAGCAACCCGGTTTCTGTAATTTCGATATGGTTGCCCCTTGTCAGGAACTTTTCAATCTGAACTATCAACTCATCTGCTTTTTGAAAAATAGCATTGCCTGTTCTTGCTGTTTTTTGCAGTTTCTGTTTTAATCGTTTATCAATCAGCAATAATCCATCTGTGCTTTTGCGTAATGCCTGCAAAACAGCTTCTGTTTTAGTGACAAGGACATTGGCTTTTTGAGCCAACAGTATACGGTCAGCAATAAATTTTGACTGCCAGTAACTCCAGTGGTGGGTAATTTCTTTTACGAGAGACTGTATTATTACGTTGCTGAACGGAGCAGCATGATATAAAAACGTAAAACAATGCTCTGGATAATATGTGCTATTGCTAAAACCTTCTACCAGGTTGGGGCTGCCCGTAACAAAAACAGGCTTTTCATTCTTACTGTTCAGCAATGAAATTGCAGCCGCGGCATTTTTAAATAAATTTACCGGGCAAGTTTCATTGGTTTGTTCATATACTTTGCGAAGCTGTTTGTTATTATAATCATACAGGCTTGCGCTACCTTCATTTAAAACCAAATAATAGAAATCTGCTTCCTGTTGCATATTGGCTGCCAAATCAAGCAACGAAATAGACTTACTAAAATACAAAACGGACTTTACTGGAAAGTTGAGATAAATTAGTTTTTCCTCATCAGGGGTAAATATTACTGCAAGGCTTTTGCGGTGTGTGTTAAAATTTAATTTGGTAAACAGCTTCTCTAACCGGCTAAGTACTTTATCTGTACATGCTTCTCTATACCTACTCTTCAATTTTGTTCGAACAAGTTGCATTGTATTATCCCAGGTAGATTGAACGGTTTTTTCATCCCACATGCAGGGTTGAAATGGGATAACAAAACCCATTGATGAAATTTCAGGCCGAGGCTTGGTTATTTTCCGTGCTGCAATATTCCTTTCAAGCAATACCGGTATTGGCTTATTTGCCAATTGCTTTATTGGTGACAGGCTGAAACTCCCGTCGTATATGACAGGTTTCAAATTATGTATAAGTTGTGTTACAAGCATGGCTGTATATTTTAGTTGTGTTGGCTAATCATTACTTATTATGTGTAATTAACAAAGGGGTATCTAATTCTTTCATCAATGTATCGGCTATGCTGGTTTTAAACCAGCGACTCAGTTCACTTCGCCAGCAGGCGCCCAACACTACCAATTCATTTTCTTTATGGTTACGCAAATTGCTAATTATCTGTTCTTCGGCTCCGCCTTAATTTACGGTACAACTTGCTTTCGGGAAATGCCTTTTAATAAACTCCCTCATCAGTTTATTATCGGGCAGCCTTGTTGTTGCTATAAGGTGGTCTTTTACTGTCAACACTTCAACGGGTACATCCATAAAGTTGCCAAACAGGTAGCTGAACATTTTTACTGCATACAGGGATGAAGGCCCTCCATCATACAGCAATACAATTTTGTCAACCGCCTTAAAACTATTTGATACTACCAGCACCGGGCATTGTACATCTCCCAATAAATCTTTCATAAACCGTGTAGGTGATTCCTGCTTGTATTTGGTGAATGTTTCAAATTCATTAATCACTATCAGGTCGGCAAACATGCTTTCTTTTTTCAGGTCATTAATGGCAAAACCTTTGTCACGGTAAATAGAAAAATGGATACCGGCCTCACTGCATACTTTCTGAAACTGTTGTGCCGCATCATCTCTTTTCTTTTTACCTTTTGCATCCAGTTCTTTCATCTTTTCCTCGTAAATTTCATACGTATTCATAACTTTTACCACATTGTAACTGCGGTAAATAAATTCATCCAGAAATTCACCTACCAGGTGGGCATTGGCTGTCTGTGTCAACTGTATGGCATTTTCCAGTGTGCCTTTCGATATATTGAATCCATCAAAAA
>JAULVS010000202.1:0-7848 GCA_032110905.1 Chitinophagaceae bacterium
AAAGTGGTATTACAAAGGACTCATGATTCTTGCTGTGGTGTTGGTGACTTTCTTTACAGTAGATGATATGGGTAAATACACCGGTCGTAATGATTTGGATCTAACCCAATCCACCAAATTCCAGAAACGCGCCCTTTCCAACACCTCCGCCACCAGCGGAGTGGATCTCGGTAACTATAACCAAGCACAAAAATTATTTACCTTTTGGTATCGTCCGCTCTTTGTGGATGCGCCCGGTTTTTTGGGTATTGTCGTTTCCTTTGAAAATGCAGTCTATATTTTCTTTACTATCGGTATTATCCGTTACGGCCTCACCAACTGGAAGCAATGGAATGGTTGGTTTCGGATCAGCTTTTTCATCTTCATCTTCGGCTCCATCGCCCTTGCACAAATAGCAGGCAACCTCGGCATCGCCATGCGCCAAAAAGCCCAGATCATGCCGCTGTTTTTTATACTTTATTGTAAGGCGATGAGTTATAGGAAGAAGTTGTAGGTTGTTGGTTGTTGGTTATTGGTTGTAGGTTGCCAGTTGTTGGTTATCCGTCCCGAAATTCTTCGGGACTGTTGTATTGGTTGTCGGTGTTATCGTTGCATGTTAGTCCCTATTGTCTTGGGATAGTGGACGGCTTGCGAGAATGGCAACAAAGACAACAAAGAGAACAACGACAACAATTAGAACTTTTTCAATCATTTAATCAGCTTAATCACAGTTCAAGACCATTAATCCTGAGAATCCTGATTTAGTGAAGAAATGGAAACCCAACAACAAACCTCTTTAAAAACAAAAACCCCGATGGATGCAAAGCAGCGCCAAACGGGGAATAACAATACAAATATACTACTTATTTATAAAAGTAAAAACAATTGAAATTCACCAAATTTGAAGATCTTATTTCTGCTCAAAGGCTTTTGAGATATAAAAATTCCTGTGCGGGTAATACACGCAAGACAGTAAGATTATACAGAGCCAATATTCGGCTTTCGCAGGCTTTTCTTGCCACGCTGAGCATTTTTGAAGTAGTGCTGAGAAATAAGATTGATCATCATTATAAAAGTAAATTTCCAGTACAACCAGGGGGTCATGAGTGGCTTCTGGCATCTATTTTGCCAGGTGGATTTTTTACTCAAGCTGGTTGTCAAAAGACTTTAAATAAAATTAATGAGGCATATACAGCTTTAGGAGCATCCTATTCACACGATAAACTTCTCGCTGAACTGAGCTTTGGAACCTGGAAGTTTATGTTTGCTGGGAAACAATTTCAGTCAGGAGGCAGCACACTATTAAAAATATTTTCCGATTTACCTGCCCGCCATAATCAAGGCGATATTTATTCGAAACTGAATCGGATAAATGCGATTAGAAACCGTGTGGCACATCATGAACCCATTTGCTTTAGTAATGGTAGTGAAATTGGAACTGCTTACGCCAGAAGTCATTTTCAGGATATTGTTGATATGATTAACTGGATGGGAATTAATCACAAAGAACTATTTATGGGTATAGATGGCGTACTAAAAGAGGCAGATAACATTGATCATATTTAATGACTCTTTGAATTCGGTGTATATATCATTGAAAAGTAATAAGTTGAAAGTTAAAAGTTGAAAGTGGGGGAGAGGGTGTCATTGTTGTCCGTCCCGAAATTCTTCGGGACTGTTGTCTTGGTTGTCGGTGTTATCGTTGCATGTTCGTCCCTATTGTCTTGGGATAGTGGACGGCTTGCGAGAATGGCAACAAAGACAACAAAGACAACAATGAGAACACCGACAACAATTAGAACTTTTTCAATCATTCAATCAGTTTAATCACAGTTCGAGACAATAAGAAAGCCCGGAAGTCGGTTAGTTGGTAAGACCAAAATCGCAGTAAGTTGTCTGATCTCGCGGTTGCTATGACTTAATTTACAATAAGTTTATGATACAACACCTTATATATTTATTTATTAACTTTAATAAATGAATACACTTGAATATATAAAAGCTGACCTTTCTTCTATAAAAGATGATCTGGTAAAAAGATTTGGTGTTACTACCTTGGGATTATTCGGTTCGATAACTCGTGATGATTTTACAGATAAAAGTGATATTGATATACTGGTAGATTTTTCAAGGCCCATCGGAATGGAATTTTTTACCCTGGTTGATTTATTGGAATCTAGATTGCAACGTAAAGTAGATCTGATCACCCGAGATGGAATTAAGCCTCGTTATTTTGATGCAATAAAAGAAGATTTAATCTATGTCTAAGCGCACACCTGACTTACTGATTCAGGATATAATAGAATCTGCACAAAAGATTCTTGAATATACAAATGGCCTTACTTATGATGATTTTAAGTCTGATAGTATGAGGGTTGATGCAGTTGTCAGAAACTTTGAAATCATTGGTGAAGCGGCACATAGGCTTCCTGAAGAATTTAAGGATAAAATACCTGGTATAGACTGGCATAAGATCCGTGGTTTTCGCAATCGTGTTGCCCATGATTATATGGGAATTAATTATTTCATCGTCTGGCAGATTAAAGAAGAGTTTCTCCCAGAAATGATAAATATTTTAAGTAATTATTGATTGTCAAGTTGTCGGGGGGGAGTTTATTAACAACTATAACCATTTGCTTTTATATTAAGATGAGATTCTTCGCTATCACTCAGAATGACGCCTACGAAATATGTGGCGATAGCAAGGCAAAATGCGCGGAGCGATCGGGTTTGCCCGTCATGTTGAGCGTCAGCGAAACATCTTTTGAATCGAAGAGTTCTCCATATGTAGGTCCTTCGCTTTCGCTCCCCGTTTACGCTTCGCTACGGGACAGGCAGGATGACGCTTCGTACTTTCTTTGTAGCAATGACAAAGAAAGTAACATAATAGATAATCAATATAACAATGACAATGTTTCCCTATTGAGCGTCTTAACTACATATGTTTCCTAACCATCAACGAACAACGAATAACGAACAACGAATAACGATTCTTCTCGTCATGGACTCCCTCTTCACCGGAGGAGCAGAGTATAGTACGCTTTTGTGGATGGAGTGGCTGGAGGAAAAGGGATATAATGTGAAGTTGATTTTGCTTAAGCCCAAAACGCCTTCGTATAAAATCGAAGATTTTAAAATTTCAAAAGATAAAGTACAGCAACTATTATCAGGCGGCAATTATTCAAAATACAAACAGCTTAAAAAGATTATTCATGAATTCAAGCCGGATGTGGTACATTCTGTATTGAACGCTTCGAATTTTATTACACGCGCTATCAAATTAACCGGTGGTAAGTTTAAGCATATTGAAAGTGTTGTCAATCAACCCTATGCCGCCGAACGGTTAAAAGATAATAGAATCGCCTCCTGGAAAATTAAGTTGCTGAATATTTATGATCGCATAACACAGGGCTGGGGCGTTGATTATTTTCATGCAAATAGTCGGGCTGTTGCGGATCATTATATTAAATATGTTGCTGTGGCTACAAATAAAATAACTGTTGTTCCACGCGGGCGGACAGAAAATAAACATACACAACAACGAGCTGCATTAAGGACTCATTACGCCCAGGAATTAAATATTAATCCTAATGCTGTATGGTTAATTAATACCGGTCGTCATGAATACCAGAAAGCACATGATGTATTGATACAAGCTGTTAGTGAACTTAAGACCGATATTTCTTATGAAGTTTTGATCGCAGGCAGGGAAGGGGCAAATACAGAGATGATCAAAAAATTGATAACAAAACATCAATTAGAAAATAAAATTCATTTTCTTGGACATAGAACCGACATTCCGCAATTACTTGCCGCATCAGATATTTTCGTATTCCCATCACGTTACGAGGGTATGCCCGGTGCTTTAATCGAGGCCTGTGCCGCTGGTTTGCCTGCAATTTGCACTGATTTACCTTGTATGCATGAGGTGGTGGATGAGGAAAGTGCATTGTTCTTTCCGATTAACGAATCAGAAGCTTTAGCTCATCAAATTAATATGCAAGTATCTAATTCCAATCTTAGAAAACAAATGGGTTCTGCGGCTTTAAAGAGTTTTGAAGAGAAGTTTCAGGTGGAGGGGATACATCAAAGAATGTTATTAGTTATTGGTTGTTAGTTGTTGGTAGATCTATTCAAATTCTATAATTAATAAATTTACCATAATTTGGTAAATTTATTATATATTTGCATTGTAAGCCTGAAAAACATCTATGGAAGTAGTTTTTAATAATCTTTATTTAGAACGACTATTTGAAGGAAAAAAAGTTTTAGGTAAACCCAAGTATGGGAAAGAAGTTATCGTAAAGTTCAAGAAAACTGTCCTTATGCTTCAGTTTGCGAATACTGTAAGTGATATTCGGAAATTCAAAGGGTTAAATTTTGAGGCATTGAAAGGAGATTTTAAAGGTTATTATTCTGTAAGGGTGGATATTCAATATAGACTCATGTTGAAAGTAGAGAAAGATCAGTTGTATGTTGATGAAATCCTAGTCATTGAAGATTTAACCAATCATTATCGTTAAAAAATATTTTATGCCGCAGTATAAAGTTGTTAATTCTAAAGGAAAAGTAATATCTACAGACGTTACATTACATCCCGGTGAAATAATTGCCATGGAAATAACTGCTCGTCAGCTCAAAAAGATTGATTTCGCAGCTAAACTTGGTGTTCGTCCCGGGCATTTAACAGAGTTGCTTCAAGGAAAAAGAAATATAAGCGCAGCGCTTGCCATCAAGCTGGAGGAATTACTAAAGATTGATGCTGAGTACTGGATGCGATTACAGGTTTATAATGATCTTTTTATTGAAAGAAATAAAAGAAAAAAAGCGGCTTGATTTACATGAGGATTCTCCAATTAATTCAAAAAAAACAACTACGCGGAGCAGAGATGTTCGCTTCTCAGCTCAGTAATGAGTTGATGAAGAAAGGCCATGAAGTTCGTGTGATGGCTTTGCATGATGGAGATGCGGATTTGCCTTTTGAGCAGGTTGAAATACTCGGAAAGAAAAGACCTTTATTATTTCTTCTGAATAAAATAGCGGCACTAAATAAAGTAGTAAAAACCTGGAAGCCGGATATCATCCAAGCCAATGCAGGTGATACGACGAGAATAGCAGTTTTGTCAAAAACAATATTTGGCTGGGATGTTCCCATTGTTATGCGAAATGCCAGTACGATTAGTCAGTATATGGGCTCAGGTTTTAAAAAGAAATATTATCAATTTCTGGTAGATAAAGTTGATGCGGTAGCATCTGTGAGTCAGGTTTCAAAGGATGATTTTATTATGCAATTTCCGAATGCAACACAGAAAGTTCATTTACTTCCCATCGGAATTAATCCTTCTTTATTTGAAGATGCCGTTTCACCGGTAGGATTAGGACAATATATTTTACACGTTGGTGGATTTACTTTCGAAAAAAATCATACTGGACTACTCAATATTTTTGAAAAAGTTTTGCATCAGCTACCCGATGCAAAACTCGTTTGTGCAGGTGATGGGCCTTTGTTTGCTCAAATAAAGGAAGAAGTCAAAAAACGAAATCTCGAGAAGCAGGTGCTGTTATTAGGTAAAAGAAATGATGTGGCGAGTTTATTAAAAGGTGCTAAGATGCTGGTACTGCCAAGTATTATTGAAGGGCTACCCGGTACCATCCTGGAAGCAATGTATGCAAAAGTGCCGGTGATTGCATATAATACTGGTGGTATTGGGCAGGTTGTGAATGAATCAACAGGCTGGCTGATAGAAAAAGGGAACGACGATAAATTTGCAAATGCGATTTGTGAGTTATGGAATAGTAATACAAATGATTTGCAAACTGTTTTAGAAAATGCGCATCAGTTGGTGAAGAAGGAATATACGAATGATCGAATTGCTGCGGGGTTTGAGGATTTGTATGTATTGTTAAAAAGTGAAAACTTAAAACTTAAAACTTAAAAGTGATTTGCCCGTCATGTTGAGCGTTAGCGAAACATCTAGAGAATGGTGTTATAAAATAAGTTGCTATTTAAGAGTTATTACAACATCATAATATGCTTTACAATTATGTTTTACCTCTTTTGAGATCCTTCGCTAACGCTCAGGATGACGTTGTCCTTCGCTAACGCTCCCCGTTTACGCTTCGCTACGGGACAGGCAGGATGACGAAAAACAAGTACGTCATGTTGAGCGTCAGCGAAACATCTAGAGAATGGTGTTATAAAATAAGTTGCTATTTAAGAGTTATAACATCATCATAATAGGCTTTACAATTAAGTTTTATCACTTTCGAGATCCTTCGCTAACGCTCCCCGTTTACGCTTCGCTACGGGACAAGCAGGATGACGCTTCGTATTTTCGCCAACGCACAACCAATACCAATAACCAATAACCCACAACCAACAACCAACAACCAGTTTTGATACGAATTGGCATTTTATTAGACGACCTTAATATCCCTATCTGGGTAGAAGAACTCATTCGCTGGTTCGAAGAGCAGGAGGGTATTGATTTGCGTTTTGTGGTGGTGAATAACGGAGTTCAGTCATCCGGAAGATCATCATTCATCTATCGTTTATTGCGCCGCTTGGATCAGAAAATGTTACAGTTGCCCAACGATCCATCAAAAAAAGTACAATTGAATCCGAAAGGGGTGGAGGTAATTCGTGTAGAACCAATTCGTAAAAAGTTCTCCGATTATTTTCCGGAAGAAGCACTCAATTCTATTCAGGCACATCAACCCGATTTACTCATTCGTTTTGGGTTTCGAATTCTGCGCGGTAAGATTTTGTCTGTTGCACCGCATGGAATACTATCTCTTCATCATGGTGATACAGCCGCTTATCGTGGAGGTCCTCCTGCATTTTGGGAAGTGGTGAGAAAAGAACCGGTGACTGCCGTTAGCTTACAAGTACTGACGGAAACACTTGATGCGGGTGATGTTTTGGCAAAAACATTTTTGCGCACCGATCAAACTTCATTCTACCGGAATCAACAAAAAATATACTGGGCCGGCAAGCAATTGTATCAGGATCAGTTGCTTGAATTATCAAAGAAAGGATTGGATCTTTATTTTAAAGAAAATAAAAACAAGTTTGCGGACGAAATAAAAGGACATCTCTATCGTAATCCATCAAACTTCAAATCTTTTCAATTATTATGCGGCTATTTGTTGCGTACCGCTACTCGGAGAATAAAAGCCAAATTGCAGTATGAGCAATGGCAGGTAGTGATTCAAAAAAAGCACCAACCAGATATTTATCATTCTGAAAAAACGCATAAGCAAATTGAGTTAATTCCTCCGGCAGATCGTATATGGGCCGATCCTTGTTTGATTACGAAAGATGGAGAGCATTACTTATTTATAGAGGAAAAATTAAATGCTAGTAAAAATGCGCATCTGTCTGTTTTTCGACTAAATAAAGATGGACAACCGGTAGATAAGATGCCTGAGAAAATTTTAGAAGAACCCTTTCACTTGTCTTATCCCTTTATTTTTGAAGGGAAAGATAGTCATTTCATGGTGCCAGAGTCTGGTGATGCGGGAAAGGTGATACTTTATGAAAGTACTAATTTTCCATACAACTGGAAACCTCTTCGTATTTTATTAGAGGGAGCACAGTATTATGATGCCACACTTTATCATCATACGGATGGGTATTGGTATTTGTTCTGCACACAAAAATCAGATGATCGCTTTTCAGCTGATGCATACCTGCATTTATATTATTCAAAAGATTTATTGAATGACGCATTTCAACCTCATCCTATGAATCCAATACTTACGGATGTAAGAGGTGCAAGACCCGCAGGTGCATTATTTATACAGGAAGGTAAATTGATTCGTCCTGCGCAGTGCTGCGCACCGCGCTATGGGTATGGTATTTATTTT